>NZ_JALCYU010000015.1:0-129994 GCF_023507765.1 Chromobacterium sp. IRSSSOUMB001 | reverse complement strand
GGCGTTTGCAGGGCTCAGTAGTAACTGACGACCAACTGGCCGTGCTGGCTATTTTTGGGCGTGGCGATGCTGAAGCTGCGTTGGCTGTCGCTGCGATCCAGGTCGTAACCGTTGGCGGTGGCCTGACTGCTGGATTTCGCGTCGGCGTTGGCGCGTACCAGAAGGTTCTCGCCGTTGGCCGCGAGGGCCTGGATGTGAACCGGTGCTTTGCATTTGCCGACTTCCAGCCGGCTGGGGCCATTGAGCCGGCTGGGCGCATCGAGCGCCAGCGGGCATTGAGCCTCGACGATGCGGCCGCTGAAGATGATGACGCCGCCGTCGGCCAGTGCGACCGACGACAGCAACAGGCAAGCCATGGTGGCAAGCGACGCTGCTTGTTTCATATGAATACCCCGTTTGATCGAATAAGCTTGTTCCCAACGGCTCTGGCGGCCGCTGTGGCGGTGTGGCCTTCTAGGTATAGGCGGTATCCAGTTTGATTCCAGCAAAAAATTAATATGTTAAAGCTGAGTTTAATAGTAAATATCTATAAAAGTTACAAATCAGCCGTTTATTAATTCAATATTATTTAAAATTTGCACGACAAAAGCCGCTCTCCGGTTTCGGATGAGCGGCTTTTTGCATTGGCGCGACCAGAAGGGCGGGTGCTCAGCAGGCCAGGCTGGCGCGTTGTTCCTGCTCCCGTTGGCGTTCTGTTTTGATGATTTTGTAGATCCATTGCAGCGAGACGCCGTAACGACGCGCCAGCTCGGCGTGGTTGCCGCCGGTGAATTCGCTGTAGATCTGCTGGTCGCGCTGGGAGGATTTATAGGACAGGCCGATGGGGAAATAGATGTTCTGTCCGCCCCAGTGCTTGGCCATGCGCTCGGCGATTTCCTGGCCCAATTGCTCCGCTTGTTGCTGCTCGGTGTTGGCGAGCTGCTTCAGCGTCATGGCAACGTGTTGGGCCAGATCTACGAGCAGTTCCGGTCCTTTGCTGCGAAAGCGTGCTTGCATGGCGTTGTCCTTTGGCGCGGTGTCGATGAAGGAGATTATCGTCGCCTTCGCGCGCGGGGCCCGGATGACGCGTGTCAGCGCCGACCGGGGCGCGTTGGCGGCCGCTTTTCTGTAAAGCGCGTTAAAAGACCGCCAGGACCCTGGTGGCGCATCCTTGCCCTCGTTCGATGGCCAGGCGCCGTCGGCAACCGTCATTGCGAGTGATCTCGCCTGTCTTCCCTCGATGTCCAGGAGCCCGCCCGTGGCCAGCACTTCCCAAATTGTTGACGCGCTGTTGGCGCGTTTGCGCGGCGCTTTGCCGTCATTGAGCGTCGAGCATTGCGCGGCGCCGGCCGATTACCGGCTTGAACATCCGCAAGGCGCGCTCTTGTTGAGCTATCGCGGCAGCCAATTCGCCTTGCCTCGCGATGTAGCCGGAGTTTGCCAGCAGCGCACGCTGCAGCTGGAGCTGACGCTGCTGCTGCGGCGCGCCAGCGCGCAACTCAACGATACGGAAGCGCTGGACGCGGCGCGGAGCGCCTGCCTGGGATTCCCCGCGCCGGATTGCCGACCCGCCTGCCTGTTGAGCGAAACCTTTTTGGGCTTCAGCGACGGTATCGCCCGTTACGCCATTTCACTGGCCGCCGACACCTTGCAGGTGGCGGAGGCGGCCCCGGGGCATGAGCCTGTGTTAACCGCAGTCACTAAGGAGGAGCAGTCATGAAGTACTTGTATTCCGGGCCGATCAGCGGCGTCACTCTGGCCGACGGCCAGGAAATCATGTTGTTTCCCGGCGCTGAGGTGGAGATGCCGGAACAGCACGATTACACCCGCATGCTGTTGGCCTTGCAGCATCTGAGCCCGTTGCCGCAAGCGGCGACGGCATCGACGTCCCCTAGCGCTGAACAAGGAGCTTGAGCATGGCAGCCAATTATCTGCATGGCGTGGAAACCATTGAAGTCGAACGCGGCGCGCGCCCGGTGCGCACCGTCAAATCGGCGGTGATCGGCCTGATCGGCACCGCGCCGACGGCGCCGGAGGCAGCCCATACCCCGGTGTTGTGCCTGTCGGAAAAAGACGCGGCGGCTTTTGGCCCGCAACTGGCCGGCTTTACCATTCCGCAAGCGTTGAATGCGATCTACGATCACGGCGCCGGCACCGTGGTGGTGATCAACGTGCTGGACCCGGCCGTGCATAAAACCGCGGTGGCCGGCGAGGCGGTGACGCTGGACGCGGCCACCGGCCAGGGCAAAACCGCCAAGGCGGCGCTGTTGAACGTGGCGGTGAAGAGCGCCGACGGCGCCACCGCTTACGCGCTTGGGACCGACTACCTGCTGGACGCGGTCAACGGCAAGATTACGCGTGTGAAAGACGGCGCCATCGCCGCGGGCGCGGTGCTGAAGGTCAGCTACGATTACGCCGACCCGAGCAAGATCACCGCCGCCGACATCATCGGCGCGGTCAACGCCGCCGGCAACCGCACCGGTCTGAAGGCCTTGCAGGACACTTACAACCGCTTCGGTTTCTTCGCCAAGCTGCTGATCGCTCCGGGCTTCTGCACCCAGAACTCGGTGGCCAGCGCCATGGCCGCCATGGCAGACAAGCTGGACGCCATCGCCTATGTCGACGCGCCGATCGGCACCAGCTTCGCCCAGGCGCAAGCCGGCCGCGGCCCGGCCGGCGGTATCAACTTCAACACGTCCAGCGACCGCGTGCGCCTGTGCTATCCGCACGTCAAGGTATATGACCCGGCCACCAACGACACTCGCCTGGAGCCGCTGTCGGCCCGCGCCGCCGGCCTGCGCGCCAAGGTGGACAACGACAAGGGCTTCTGGTGGTCCAGTTCCAACCAGGAACTGGCCGGCGTCATCGGCGTGGAGCGTCAGCTGACCGCGATGATCGACGATCCTCAGTCCGAGGTGAACCTGTTGAACGAGCAGGGCATCACCACGGTGTTCTCCAGCTTTGGCTCCGGCTTCCGTCTGTGGGGCAACCGCACCGCCGCCTGGCCCACCGTCAGCCATATGCGCAACTTCGAGAACGTGCGCCGCACCGGCGACGTGATCAATGAGTCGATTCGCTATTTCAGCCAGCAGTTCATCGATATGCCGCTGAACCAGGCCACCATCGACGCGCTGGTGGAATCGGTGAACGGCTACGGCCGCAAGCTGATTGGCGACGGCGCGCTGCTGGGCTTCAAAGCCTGGTTCGACACGGCGCGCAATCCGGAAACCGAGCTGGCCGCCGGCCACCTGCTGATCAGCTACAAGTACACGGTGCCGCCGCCGCTGGAACGTCTGACCTTTGAAACCGAGATCACCTCGGAATACCTGTTGAGCCTGAAGGGAGGCAATTGATCATGGCAGGCAAGATTGAAATCAACCGCATCACCAACGCCAACATCTATATCAACGGCAACTCGCTGCTGGGTCGCGCCGAGGAGATCAAGCTGCCGGACGTGTCCGCCATCATGCAGGAGCATAAGGCGCTGGGCATGGTGGGCAAGATCGAGCTGCCGGCCGGTTTTGACAAGCTGGAGGGCGAGATCAAGTGGAACTCGCTGTACAAGGACGTAGCCAAGATCATCGCCAATCCGTTCCAGGCGGTGCAGCTGCAGGCCCGTTCCAGCATCGAGACCTACGGCGCGCAGGGTCGCCTGCAGCAGGTCAGCCTGGTGACCTTCCTGACCGTGATGTTCAAGAAGAACCCGTTGGGTACTTACAAACAGCATGAAAACGCCGATTTCAGCTCCTCCTTCTCCGCCACCTACATCAAGCAGGTAGTGGACGGCGAGGATGTGCTGGAGCTGGACTACCTGGCCAATATCTTCCGGGTGGGCGGCAACGACATGCTGGAACTGTACCGCCGCAACATCGGCGGCTGATGAAGGGCCGGCCGCCGGCCGGCTTGTCGGCACGCTCCCGTTTCCATGAAGGTGGGCCCGGCTTGGCCGGGGCCGCCGGAGCCACGGCGATTCAGTTTGCAGGCAAGCCGGCTGGCGCTTTCAAGCCTTTCCCTAAAGGGCTTTAACAGACCCGCAGGGCCGTAAACCGGACAATGAAGCTCATCAACCACGCAGTCCGCGACAAGGAGCTCCCATGAAGATCAAACTCAAATACCCGTTCACCAACGCCGCCGGCGAACGCCTGGACAGCCTGGAAATCAGCCGCCTGAAGCGCGCCGACCTCAAGGCCGCCAGCCATCACAGCCAGGACGACGCCGACCAGGAAGATTTTCTGTTCGCGCGCATGACCGGCCTGACCCTGGAAGACATCGACCAGCTCGACATCGCCGACAGCCGCGCGCTGGCGGACTGCTTTCGCGACATGGTGGGCGTCTCCGACGACGCTTAAAGATTTCGACGAAGCGCTGCTGACCGTGCTTGGGCTGCCGCCGTCGGAAATCGACGCGCTGGCGATGGACGATTACTGGTTCTGGTGCGAGGTGGCGGAGCGTGAAATCCAGCGCCGTCACGAGCGCGAACAGCAGTGGCTGGATCGTGACTGATTTTTCCTGCGCCGCGCGTCCGTGCGGCCCGGGGCCGGCCCGTCCGTCAGGACGGCCGCCGGCCCCACCCTGAGCCGCCGGAGTAGGTGTGGCGGCCCTTCCCCTCATACACACAGGCTAACACCATGGTAAGCGAGTTTTTCATCGGTCTTAAGGTGGGAGCGACGCTGTCCGGGGTCTTCGACAACGCCTTCCGCTCCGCCCGCGCCTCCTTGGACGAACTGGGCAAGACCAGCTTGCGCCTGCGCGATCGCCAGCGCGAGCTGAGCGACAGCGTGGAGCGTTCCCGCAAGGCTTTCGCCGCGCTGGATCTGCCGCAGTTGGAGCGCGACCACCACAAGCTGGAGCTGACGCTGGACCGTTTGCGTCAGCGGCACGACGCCTGGCTGGATAGCGTCAAACGCGGCCAGGGCGTCAAGCTCGCCCTGCCCGGCGTGTCCCAGGTCAGCGAACTGGTGGTCAAGTGCCGCGTAGAGCTGCAGGCCTCGGTGAAGGTCAAGGCGGTGATCGAAGTGGAACAGCGGGTGCTGGAAAGCCAGGAGCGGCAAAAAGACGCCACCTGCAATCCTCGCCCGCCAACCTGCCCAAAACGGCCGACACCCCGCGGCGACGGCGACGACAAAGCCAAAGACGCGCCCCCCGATCTAGAATCCACTCTCAAGCGTCTGCGCACGCCCGGCATCCAGCGATGGATAGGCGTGGCCGACGCTGTTCAGCTGTCCTCGCGCTGGCTGTCCGACGCCGCCGGCAAAACCCACGAAGTCCTATCCAAAGGTCTGGGCAATAAAGCGCTGCGCTATGTGCACGGCAAGCTCAACCCGCTGCTGGGCGGCAAGCTGCCCAGCGTGGACAGCATGCTCGGGGCGCTGGAAAGCACTCGCGACGCCGGCGACACCATCGCCAAGGGCGCGGCCAGGGTGGGCCGGGCGCTGCGTCGTTACGCCGATGCTCCGGGCAGTGTGCTGGCCAAGATCGCCGCAGCCAGCGAGGCGCTGTTGAAAGAAGACGGCGCCAAGTCTGCCGCGTCGGGCAAGACGGGCGGCGCGGCCGCCAAGGGCAAGGCCGGCGGCGGCAAGATCCGCTCCGCCATTCGGCTATTGCAAGGCCTGCAGGCGCCGGACGCCACGCCCTTGATCGAATTCAACGATAAGCTGGGCAGCATCAGCCGCGATGTGGCGAAGGCGGCTGGCACGGTACACAAGACCTTGTCGCAAGGCATGGGCAACAAGGCGCTGCGCTATGTGCACGGCAAGCTCAATCCGCTGCTGGGCGGCAAGCTGCCCAGCGTGGAAAGCATACTCGGTTCGGTGAAAGCGCTGGAAGAGGGCGCAACCAAGGCCGGCGAGATCAGCGACAAGGTGGGCAAATCGCTGCGCCGCTATCAGGACACCAAGGGCGGCTTGCTGAGCAAACTGTGGGCCGCCGGCACCGAATGGTTCAAGGAAGACAAACCGGGCGGCACCCAGAGCCAGGCCGACAAGCCGGGCGACTGCATGGAGGCCAAGCCCGAGAACTGCTGCTGTTGCTGCCAGCCGGTCACGCGCGACATCGACAAGCCCGGCGACAGCATGGACCCGGACCGGGACGAGCGCAAAAAGGAAGACAAGCGCGATAAGGAGAAAAAGAACGATCGGCGCGAGCGGGGCCGCAAGGAGCGGCGACCCAGACCCAAGCCGCGTCCCAAGCCCAGCCCGAAACGGAGGCCCAGTCCGAGACCTAAGCCCAGTCCGAAGCCGAATCCCAGAAGGAGCCCGCGTCCGCGGCGTTTGCCCAAGGGACGTGGCCTGCCCGGCGGCATCGGCGACCTGTTCCGCCGCGGCGCGGCCTTGGCCAAAGCCGGCGTCAAAAGCCTGGGCAATGCGTTGAAGCAAGTGCCGGGCATGTTGCGCGGCGGCGTGCAGAAGACGGGAGACTGGCTCAAGAGCTTGCCGGGCAAGGTCAAGGCCGGCGCGCAGAGCGCGGCCAAGGCGGCGGGTTCGGCGGCGAGCCGCATCGGCGCCGGGATGAAGCGCCTGCCTGGATTGGCGCGCGGCGGCATCAGCGGCGCGGCCAAGCTGGCTAGGGCGGCGGCCCAGCGGGCGGCTCCGTTGTGGAAGGCGGGGGTTGGCGTGGCCAAGGCCGGTCTCGGCATCGGCAAGGAAGTGTTCAAGCGCACCGGCGGCCTGCTCAAGGCCGGCATCGCCGGTTCGGTGATCACGGTGATGGAGGCCGGCCAGGAAGCCTGGAACGTCGGCAAGTCCAACCGCAGCCAGACAGAGAAGAACAAGGAGTACTGGAAGATAGGCGGCAAGGCCGGCGGCTCCATAGGCGGCGCGGCGATGGGCGCGGCCATCGGCACGATGATCCTACCCGGCGTCGGCACTCTGGTGGGCGGCGTCATCGGCCACTTCGCCGGCAAATACGCTGGGGAATGGGCCGGCGGCAAGGTGGGCAACGCCATCCACGGTGCGCCCATGCCCGGCAAGGCCAAGCAGCCGCCCGCCGCGCCTCCACCTGCGGCTACCCAGCCGCCGTCGCGGCCGCCCAAGGTGGATTTCAACAAGCCGGCGGGCAAGCGCGGCGGGGTCAGCGCGGAAGTGACGGCCAGCGTCTCGGTGTCTGCCCAGGCGGAAGTGCGCGCCCGGCAGCTGCAACGCCTGCAACAGGGCGGCGCGGCGGCCAAGGCGCCGGCCAAGAACGCCGGCGGCGGGATGAACGTCACCTTTGCGCCGCACATCACCGTTACCGCCGGCGCGGCGGCCACGGTGAAGCAGCAGGTGCAGCAGGCGGTGCAGTTGTCCTACGCCGAGTTCGAACGCCTGATGCGGCGTTACGAGGCGGACAGGCAACGGCGTAGCTATAGCGCCCGCGCTTGAGCCGCGGAGCCCGGCGCGCTAGCGCGCCGGGTCCTCTTTCCACCCATTCGGAGGGCAACCCATGTACGCGGTACTGGGCAATATCGAGTTTGATCTGATCAGTTATTTCGACGGCCTGGAACAGCGCAGCGGCAGCGACTTCGCCGAACACGGCCGCATCGGCGGCAAGCCGGTGCTGCAATTCGTCGGCGACAAGCTGGACGAAATCCGCATCGACCTGGTGCTGCACGCCTCCTACTGCCAGCCGGACGAGGAGTTGCAAAAGCTGCAGGCGGCGAGGCAGCAGCACCAGGCCTTGGCGTTTGTGCTGGGCAACGGCGACTACAAAGGCCGCTTCGTCATCGCCGAACTGCAAAGCACTGGCCGTCAGACCGACCGCAGCGGCAGCCTGCTGGCGGTGGAGGCCCAGCTCAGCCTGCGCGAGTACGGCGGCGACGCCCCGCCCAAACCCAAGCCGGCGTTGGCCAAGGCCGCGGCCAGCCTGCCCGCGGGCAAGCTCAAATTGCCGGCCGGGCTGGAGCGCTTCAAGGCCGATATCGCCGGCCTGGCCAAGACCGTGGCTCAAGTGAAAAGCGTGGTGGGCAAGGTCAAGACCGTGATCAACACCGCGCGCGAGCTGCGTCAGCTGGCTGGCCGCGACCCGGCCGCGGCTTTGGAAAAGCTGCCCGGCCTGCTCAAGGAGGTGCAGGCGGCGGCGCCCGGATTGCAAGTCAGCGCCGAGCAGATGGCCAAGTTCGAGCAATACAGCAAGCTGGCCGGCGACGCGGTGCGCGTGGGCCAGAGCCTGCAGCAGGCCAAGCTCAATATGACGGCGATGGGCCGGCTGCTGACAGGCACCCCTGCCGGCCAGGTGCTGGACAAGCTGGCCGCCTGCGAAGAAATCAACGGCCGCTCCGAAGTGGCCTTGCGCGAACTGGCTGAGCCGCTGGCCGGCTTGGCCGCCAAGGCCGCGGTGCGGCGCATCCTGAGGTGACGTCATGTTCCTGAACCATGTGACCCAAGAAAACGAACGCTGGGACCAGATCGCCTGGCGCTATTACGGCGATGTCGGCCAAATGGCGCAGCTGATCGCCAACAACGCCCACATCCCCATAGGCGAAAGCCTGCCCGCCGGCCTGACCCTGGCCATCCCGGTGCTGGAGGCCGCGGACAGCGAGGCGCTGGAGCAATTGCCGCCGTGGAGGCGCTCATGAGCGACAGCCGCGCGCAGGAGGTGCCGACTCCGGCCTTCGAACTCAGCTACAACGGCAAATCCATCACCGCGGACATCGCCCGCCACGCGCTCAGCGTCAGCTATACCGACCACCTGAGCGGCGAGTCCGACGAACTGGACGTGGAGTTGGAGGACGTGGACGGGCGCTGGCTGGACGGCTGGTATCCGGACAAAGGCGCCACGCTGGCGCTCAAACTGGGCTATCGCGGCGCGGCGCTGGTGGCGGCGGGCAGCTTCGACATCGACGAAGTGGAATACCGCTCGCCGCCGTCCACCGTGCGCATTCGCGCGCTGGCCACCGGCGTGCAGCATCCGCTGCGCACCAAGAACGGCCGCGCCTATGAACAGATCACCTTGCAAGCGCTGGCCCAGCGCGTCGCCAAGCGCCACCGAATGAAGCTGCAGGGCAAGATCGAGACGGTGAACATCGACCGGCTGACCCAGTACCACGAAACCGATCTGCAATTCCTGCAGCGGGTGGCGGACCAGCACGGCTATGTCTGCAAGGTGATGGACAACAACCGCAAGCTGGTGTTTTGGAAACGCAGCGATCTGATGCAGAGCCCCAGCGTGCGTCGTTACACCCCGGCCCAGCTGATGGCCTGGCAGGCGCAGGACCAGCTTAGCAAGGTGCCGGCCCAGGTGGACGTCAGCTATCACGATCCGGCCAAGCGCGCGCTGCGCACCGCCAGCGTGCGCGCCGACGCCAAGGCGCCGGGCGGCAAGGCCAGCAGCGCGGATATCGTCAAGCTCACTCGCAAGGCCGCCGGCAAGCGCCAGGCGGAGCAGATGGCGGCGGCGGAACTGGAACGTCGCCAGTTGGAGCGCACCCGCATGTCCATCACCGTGGATGGTTCGCCGCAGTTGGCCGCCGGCAGCAATATCGATCTGGACGGGTTCGGCACACTGTCCGGCCGTTACCAGATCCAGCGCGCCAGCCACCGCATCAGCCGTCAGGACGGCTATGTCTGCGAACTGGAACTGAAACGGGTGAGCGCCGGCTCCGCCCAAAACACAGCAAACGAGAGGAACAAGCCATGATGGACGTACCCCTGCCGGAAGCGCTGGCCACCCTCAAGTTCGGCAGCGTTTCCGCCGTGGATGCCAATACCCAGCGCGTGCGCGTACGGCTGCCGGAACTGGGGCGGCTGCGCACCGCCTGGCTGCCGGTGCTCAGCCGCAAGAGCGGCCGCGACAAGGACTACTGGCTGCCGGACATTGGCGAACAAGTGGCGGTGCTGTTGGACGCTCGCGGCGAGGACGGCGTGGTGTTGGGCGCCATCTTCTCCGCCGCCGATGCGGTGCCGGTGGCCAGTGTCGATAAATGGCATCGGCGCTTCGCCGACGGCGCGACGCTGGAGTACGACCGCGCGGCCCATCAGCTCACCGTCAGCGGCGGGGTGCAAAAAGTGGTGGTGGAAGCGGGGGCGGAAATTGTCCTCAAGGCGGGCGCCAAGGTCAGCATAGACGCGCCGGCCACGGAAATCAGCGGCACCTTGCTGGTCAAGGGCCTGCTCACCTACCAGGGCGGCTTGAGCGGTTCCGGCGGCAGCGGCGCCAGCTTCTCCGGCAATATCAGCCAGAGCGGCGGCAGCTTCAACAACGCTGGCGGCGACGTGGTGGCCAGCGGCAAGAGCCTGGCCGGCCACGTGCATCCGGCGCCGGGCGGCATGACCGGCGGCCCAGTGTAGGCGTCGCGTTTAGTCTAACCGCAGCGTCAAGCGCCCAGCCCCGATGGCGAGAGCCGTCGGGGCTGGGTTGTTTCATGGGGCAAGAGAATCCGCATCGGCGCACAGTCTGCAGCGCCGGGGGAGCCGCAGTACCGCGGGCATTGCTATGACTTTGCTCGTGCGCCACTCGCGCATGCTGACTTCTCGGTCGTTGCCGCCTTGCCTCGTTCTTGGTCATGAGACCGTGAACACGTTTTTACAGCAAGCGGTTCAACTCGCTGGCCGCGTTCACCTGCATCGCGTGCAGCGGCTCCAGCATGAAGGCGAGGTGGCTGCCGTAAGCCCCTGCGTCCTCGCCTTGCCACAGCAACTGCAGGGCCGCGCTGAGGCTGTTGTTGGCGGCGTCCAGCTCTATCAGGTGGCGGCTGGCTATCTGGCGGATGGATTGATGACAACGGCTCAATTCGTCTATCACCGCATCCAGCATGCCCAGCTCCGCGTGTTGCTGGCGCAGCGCCTGCAATTGGGCGATGGCCTGTCCCAGCTGATGAGTGGGCTTGCCTTCGGCGGCGGAGGGGATGGGGGGGAGGGCCATGATGAAAGTTTCCAATTGATGTCGGCGCAGCCTGTCCGGTACCGATCGGAAGCGGGCAAGTCCATGGCGGGGCGGCCTGCCGGCCTGCGTGGGCCGCGTTCCCGGCGCCGGGGAACTCCGGCGCGTCGTGGATTGTCGTCCAGCGCCGCGCTTGGGGTCAAGGCCGGGCGGGAGCCGCCGCGCCCAAACCGCTTTAGAACCTGTTCAAAGTCTGCCGCGCTGCGGCGATACGGCGTTAAAAACAAGCTCAAAATGCTCATGTACCACTCGACCATTCCGTTTTTTCGCTCGTTTTCGCCTTGTCTCGCTCTGGCTCGCGAGCCTTTGAACCAGCACTTAGTTCGCATCTCACATTTTCCTTTGCGGCTGATCTGGCCGGCAGCTATAACCACACTTGCATGTAATGATAAAAGCATGATTGTTGGCGTGTATTAATACTAAGTGACTATACGTAGTGCGCTGCATCAGGGAGGGCGGGTCCGCCGCCTGCGAAGCGGCGCCGTCCGCAGTCAGCCGGGAAGGGAACGGCCGCCAAGGGGGCGGATGGCACCGGGGTTCCAATACGAAGGAGCACAATCGATGTCATTGCAACAGTCTGTCTCCGCCAGCGTGCGCTGGGGGTGGCTGGTTCTGGCCTGCGCCGCCGCCGGCGTCCAGGCCGCCGACATGCCGGAGGCTTCCGCCGCCGCCGCGCTCAAGGCTTTGAAGAGCACGCCGGCGGGGCGTCACAGCTATTACACCGGCGGCGTGCACAACACCGTCGGCTGTCTGTTGCCGGGCAGCTGCGTTTATCCGCGCAAGCCCGGCGAACCCAGCGACCCGCTGTTCCCCGAATGGTGGGTCAGCGACTGGACCATGTATCGCATCTTCAATCAGGCGGCGATCAAGGAATATCCGCCGCCGTACGCCTCGCCGCCTGCCGGGATGAGCGAGGGCCAGGATTACGAAACGTCCTACGGCGCCAGCTATTACGATTCCAGCTACGTGCCGGCGGATGGCGATGGCCGCGGCGCGATGATGGAGCATTATGAAAAACGCTGCCTGCCCATCTTCCCCGGCAGCAATCATTACAGCTGCTCCTTCGTGTCGCTGGGCAACAAGGCTTATTTCCTGCGCTATGCGGACCGGCCCAAGGGCACGCCGCAGTGCTGTCAGTTCTCCTTGGACAACCACCCGCCGCGTCGAGACTTCATCAAGCATCTGCCGTACAACGCCGCGCAGAGCACCCACTTGAACGGCACGATACAGGCGTACTCGCGCGTGGTGCAGCCGGGCAGCATCCTGTTTGGCTACGCCTTCTACAAACAGCCAACGCGCGACGGCGGCAAGGGTGCGCCGTACCGGCACCCGCAGTCCTTCTTCTTCTCCGGCGATCCCGGCTCGCCGCCGGACGCGCCCATGGTCAGCCAGAACTACAGCCACTTCCGTGCGCAGAAACCGGACCCGAAACAGACCTGGATGAAGGTGGCCGAGATGTGCCCGGCCAAGCCGGAATGGTGCTGCCTGTTCGCCACCGATTGCCCGGACAAGGGCAAGGCCGACGCGCCGGCGGCCGACAAGGCCAACGCCCAACCCGACCCGAGCTGGGCCACCCTGCAGCCGTAAAGGAATCGCCATGAGTTATCTCGACTCCCCCCGCATCCATTTTTCCGGCTACTTCCAGTCGGATGTGTCCACCGTCAACAACAATGTCTGTTATTACGATTCCGACGCTTTCAAGGAGCAATACCAGGAGTACGGCGACGGCGGCTGGAACCCGCAGGGCACCGCCATCTTCCGTTTCGTCAGCTGCAGCGTCACCGGCGCCAGCCTCAACGGCAAACCCATCACCAGCAGCGCGCAGGACCCCATCATCGGCATGGCGATGGAGAACGCCGACCAGCGCGCGCCGGGCAAGATGGCGGACTTGGACCCGCAACAGCAGATGGTGTCGCAGATCTGGGCGCTGCAAGTGCGGCTCACCGACAATGTCGAGCGCGCGCTGTTCATCGGCGACATGCTGCCGGTGGGCTTCATGAATTTATGGAAGCGTCAGCAAATCGAGGCGTTCAACGACCAAACGCTGGGTGCCAACTACCAGTCCATCCTGGAAAATGTGCAATGGCACGGGCATAGCCGCTCGCCGGTGCTGGAAGCGATGCGCAAGGCCAGTCAACACGGGCTGCTGGCCATCGAGTTCAATCTGTTCGGCTACGGCCGCGACCCCTCGATCCCGCGCTACACCCAGGGCCATATCGTCGGCACCATCGGCCCCTACCATGAGCGGGAGCCCAAGCATTTCATCCTGGGCCGGCAAATGACGGCGCAGGTGGACAGCAACAATACGACGAAGCCGACGGAAGGGGTTTACAGCTTCCAGTGCAAGAACCATCCGGACCGTCAGACCCTGACCGCGGACTTCGGCAACGCGCTGCCCATCATTGACGCCAGCGGCGCCTTCGTTGATCTGGGGCCGTTGACCATGGCGGTGTTGAAACAGCCGGCGCACGCGCCGATCAGCGGCACGCTGGCCAAGGACCAAGTCATCGTGCTGGGCCAGGTGGCCTACGACCCGCCGCAGCCGGGCGCTGCGCCCAGCGACGAGCCGTCCGAGTGGTTTCGTCAGACCGCGGCGATCCAGGATTTCGACTACGCCGCCATTCCCGGCGCCAGGCAGGCGCTGGAAGCCTGTCCGCTGCTGTTGCTGAGCCCCGCTGACGACGGCTACCAAGTGCTGGTGCAAGAATCCATCGACGGCCTCTACGTGCGTTCCGACGATCATGTGCTGCGGCTGAACGCCGGCCAGCAACTGCCGGTCAGCTTTTTCGCCAGCCGTTACGGCCAGCCGCTGTCCGCCGAAGTCGACGTAGGCTTGCTGCCCAAGAGCAAGAACCCAATGGGCGGCGGCAAGCCGCTGCCGCCTTCGCCTCCGGACAACAAGCCGGTGCTGCCGCCCAAGATCAGCGTGCCGGCGGACGCGGTGCGCTACCCGGCCAGCTTCCACACCAACGACAGCGGTCATGGTCGAGCGGTGGTCAGCGCGATTCCGGCCGGGCCGGGCAATCCGCGAGGTTATATCGACGGCCAGCTCTACGGCATCGGCTACCAGTTGCGGCAGCAACCTAAGGACTACATCAGCAACCCGTGGAATTTCGTCAGCGTGCTGGCCTTCGACCGCGTGCCGGTGCCGGATCATCCCACTTGGTACCACGATATCCGCCCCATCTTCGTCCAGTACGGCAACCTCTATCCCATCATGAGCAAATACGTGGTGGACCTGGGCGATTACGACTCGGTGGTGCGCCATGTGGACATCCTCAAACTGGCGTTCTCCTTGCCGATGAGCGATCCCAACCACATGCCGGTGACTCGCGACCTGTCCGACGACAAGCGCGCCATCATCCTCAAGTGGCTGAACCAGACCGACGCTCAGGGCAAGCCGCTCAAGGGCGCGCCGCCGCTCAAGGCCGCCGTCGTGCCCGCGCCGCGGGAGGTGGACACCGATGCGGTGGCGGTGCCATTGGACGATCTGCAAATCGCCGGCAAGAGCGCGGTGGTGTTGCAACTCCAGGCGCGACGCAAAGCCGCGCCGTCGCAGGATTGAGGGAGAACAGGCCATGATTCGCTTGCAACGCAGCATCATCCACGGCATCCGCGCCGCCAAGACCGCGGCCGAACTGCATTACTACCTGCAAAACGCGGTGGAACTGGAGCACGCCACCATTCCGCCCTATCTGACCGCGATGTTTTCGCTGAAGCCGGGCTACAACGTGGAAATCCGCCAGCTGATCCACAGCATCGTGATGCAGGAAATGCTGCACATGTGTATCGCCGGCAACATCCTGATCGCCATCGGCGGCCATCCGCAGATCAACAAGCCGCCGTTCATCCCCAAATATCCGGGGCCGCTGCCGATGTCCATAGGCGGCGAGGACTTCATCGTCGGCATCGAACCGTTCTCCAAGGAGCTGGTGTTCAACACCTTCATGGTAATCGAGGAACCGGAAGATCCGGTGCCGGTGGAAACGCCCAAGCTCGCCGCCGAGGACGAGCCGGACTACGCCACCATCGGCGAGTTTTACGACGCGATCAAAAAGAAGATCAAGGAGCTGGGCGACGGCATCTTCATTCCGGCCACCGTGCCCAAGCAAGTGCTGGGCTGGTTCTCCCCGGAACGCTTGTTCCCGATCACCGACGTGGCCAGCGCCCTGCACGCCATCAACATCATCATCGTTGAAGGCGAGGGCACCAGCACCAACCCGAACCAATCTCCGGGCAACCCGGCGCACTACTACAAGTTCGGCGAAATCTACTACGGCCGCCGCATCGTCAGCACCCCGGACGGCGGCTACGCCTACGCCGGCGCGGAAGTGCCCTACGACCCGGCCGGGGTCTACCCGATGGTGTCCAACCCGCAGGACTACGACTATCAGGACAACACCCAGGCCAAGGTGAGGGTGGAAGCCTTCGCCTACAGCTACAGCAGCCTGCTCAACGCCCTGCACCAGGCGTTCAACGGCGATCCCAAGCGCATCGACACCGCCATCGGCCTGATGTACGACCTCAAGGTGCAAGCGGTGAGCCTGATGGAAACGCCGGTGGCGCCGGGCAGCGAGAAGACGGCTGGACCCAGCTATCGCTACGTGAATACGCAAGGAGGGATGGACACCAGCGATTAAACGCCGTCCGCCATTGCGCAAGGCCAAAGCGGTCCGGCGGATGCCGGGCCGCGTTTGCCGTCTCATCGACGCGCAGCAGATTTAAGAACCGCTAACAAAACCTCGCAGAGAACCTGAGCCAAGGCGCGCTGACGCAGGCAGTACAAAGTGGTACGACAAGGAGGCGCAACGCGGGGTCAGGGGTTTTGTTAGCGGGTCTAAGAACCGGTTTTATTTAGGAGCAGAGCCATGCCACTGCCAGTCAGCAAGCCAGACCTCGGAGACGCCGCAAGCGGCCGCAGCGCCGGGGCCATGACCATGCAGCGCTTCAGCGTGCCGTTCGAATACCCGGTGTATTTTGGCCGCGGCTTGCTGAGCGACCCTGGCAACCCGCTGTTGCGGCAAGCCATCTGCCGGCGCGAGCCGGAACGGCGCCATCGATTCGTGGTTCTGATTGACCAGGACGTGGCCGCCGCCCACCCGCGGCTGCCCGCCGCCTTCGAGCGCTACGCCCGGCGTCACCGCGACGCGCTGGAACTGGCCGCGCCGCCGCGGCTGACCATGGGCGGCGAAGCTTGCAAGAACGATCCGGAGCAGCTGTTCGCGCTGCAAGGCTGGTTGCAGCAATGCCATGTAGACCGTCACAGCTGCGTGGTCATCGTCGGCGGCGGCGCGCTGCTGGACATGGCCGGCTTTGCCGCGGCCACCACCCACCGCGGCGTGCGCGTGGTGCGCATGCCCACCACCGTGCTGGCGCAGAACGATTCCGGCGTGGGCGTCAAAACCGCGATCAACGCCTTTGGGGCCAAGAACTTCCTCGGCGCCTTCGCGCCGCCGTTCGCCGTGCTCAACGACTACGACTTCATCGCCAGCCTGCCGCGCCGAGACCGCATCGCCGGCATCGCCGAAGCGGTGAAAGTGGCGGCGATACGCGACCGCGCCTTCTTCGACTGGCTGGACGCCAACGCCGAAGCGCTGACCGACGGCGACGACGAAGCGATGCAATGGATGATACGGCGTTGCGCCGAACTGCATCTGAACCACATCGGCCAGGGCGGCGACCCCTTCGAGTTCGGCAGCGCCCGGCCGCTGGATTTTGGCCATTGGGCCGCGCACAAGCTGGAAGCGCTGAGCGGCTACGCGCTGCGCCACGGCGAAGCGGTGGCGATAGGCCTGGCGCTGGACTGCCGCTACGCGGTGTTGGCCGGCTTGCTGCGCGAACCGGCGCAACTGAGTTTGCACCGGCTGCTGCTGCGGCTGGGCTTTTCGTTATGGCACCCGGCGTTGGACTGGCGCGACGGCGAGCGTCGCCAGGTGCTGGCCGGGCTGGATGAGTTCCGCGAACACCTAGGCGGCGAACTGACCATCACCCTGTTGCAGCGTTTGGGGCAGGGTGTGGAAGTGCACGCCATCGATGCGGATCGGATGAACGCGGCCATAGACTGGCTGCGCGACAGGAGCGATGACCATGTTGCTGCTTGACCCCCAACAACGGCCGGACAGTCTGCCGGCCACCACTCTGCCCGCGGTCCACATGAGCTACTGCACCAATATCCACCCCGGCGAAAGCTGGCAGGAAATGCGCGCTCAACTGGGCTTCCACCTGCCGCGCATCAAGGCGCGAGTGGCGCCGGACCGGCCGTTCGGCATTGGGCTGCGGCTGTCCGCGCTGGCCGCGCGCCAGTTGGAGGAGGAACCGGCGCAGGCGGAATTCCGCGATTTTCTGACCGAGCACCAATGCTATGTGTTCACTCTCAACGGCTTTCCCTTCGGCGCCTTCCACCGGCAAGTGGTTAAGGATGGGGTTTACCTGCCGGACTGGCGGGACCCGCAGCGGCTGATCTACAGCAACCGGCTAGCCCAGCTGCTGTCCGCGCTGCTGCCGCCGGAACTGGAATACGGCAGCGTCAGCACCGTGCCCGGCGGTTATCGCCAACACCTGAGCGGCGACGGCAGCGGCGCGCTGTGGATCGCCACCCATCTGCTGGAGCACGCCGCCTTTCTCCACCGGCTGCGACAGGACAGCGGCCGCCGCATCGTGCTGGCGCTGGAACCGGAGCCGGACTGCCTGCTGGCCACCAGCGAAGACGCGGTCGCCTTCTTCGAGCTGCATCTATTGAGCCGGGCCGCGCTCAACCAAGTGGCCAAATGGTGCAATGTCAAACGCGAAGAAGCCGAAGCCATCGTGCGGCGGCACCTGGGCGTGTGCCTGGACGCCTGCCACGCCGCAGTGGAGTACGAACAGCCGGAAGACGCGGTGGCGCGGCTGGATCAGGCCGGCATCGCCATCGCCAAGCTCCAGCTCAGCGCCGGCCTGCGCGTGACCCGGCCGGACCGGATGGCGGCGGAAGCGCTGCGCGCCTTCGCCGAAGACACCTATCTGCACCAAGTGGTGGCGCGGCGCGGCGACGACCTGTGGCGCTATCCGGACCTGCCGGCGGCGCTGACGGCCCTGCCGCGACAGCCGGCCGACGAATGGCGCATTCACTTCCACGTGCCCATCTGCCACGCCGCGCTGGGGCCGTTCGCCAGCACCCAAGACTTCCTGTCTCGGCTGCTGGCCCTGCAACGCCAGCGGCCGCTGAGCAGCCACCTGGAAGTGGAAACCTATAGCTGGGGCGTGCTGCCCCCGGCACACCGTCAGGGCGACCTGGGCGAAGCCATCTGCCGGGAGCTGCAATGGGCGGAGGGCCAGCTGCGATGAGCGGCCAGCGCGCCCTGCCCATTCCCAAGACCAGCGCCCGGCGGAGGCTGTCGCGGCGGCACGCGCGCCAGACTCGCCGGCGCGTGGCCGGGGTCTGGTCGCTGGCGCTGCGGCTGGGTCGGGTATCCAACCTGCCCACGGTGTGGAGCAACGTCCTCGCCGGCGCGGTATTGTCCGGCCACGCCGTGACTGGCGGGCCGCTGGCCTTGCTGCTGCTGTCGCTGTCCTTGATCTACGTGGCCGGCATGTATCTGAACGATGTCTGCGACCGCCACATCGACGCGCGCGAACGGCCGGAACGGCCGATTCCCTCCGGGCTGGCGTCGGCGCGGCTGGTGTTGCTGGCCGGCGCCGCCCAGCTCGCGGTCGGCGTCGCCCTGTTGGCGGCGCTGGGCCTCCCCGCCTTGTTGGCCGGCCTGTGCCTGGCCGCCACCGTGGTGCTCTACGACCTCTGGCACAAACACAATCCGCTCAGCCCGCTGCTGATGGGCTTGTGCCGGATGCAGGTTTATCTGATCAGCGGCCTGGCGCTGGGCGCTGGAGCTTTATCCGGCCCGCTGTTGCTGGCGGCGCTGGCGCTGCTGGCTTATCTGATCGCACTGACTTACGTGGCCAAGCAGGAAGGCCGCGCCGGGCTGGGGCGGCTGGCGCCGCTGCTGGGCCTGGCCGCGCCGCCGCTCTACCTGCTCAGCCAACCGTTCCAGCCCTGGGCGCTGCCCTTTTTGCTGCTCAGCCTGGGGTGGAGCGCGCATTGTCTGCGGCTGGCCTGGCCCGGACCCGGCCGCGACATGCCGCGCGCCGTCGGCGGTCTGATCGCTGGCATCGCGCTGGCGGACGCTTTGTTCATCGCCGCCGCGGGCCAGCCGCAGTGGGCGGCGTTGGCGGTTTTGGCCGCCTGGCTGACCCGGACATGGCAACGCCGGGTGCCGGGCACTTGAACGGAGAATCTGCGCGATGGAAACGCAAACCATGCTGGCGGATCAATTGCACGCCAGCCTGCTGGACGCGGCGGACCGCCACAACGCCGCCCAGGCGCTGGTGTGGTTGGAGGCCTGTCGTCGGCTGACCGCCGATGCGCCGGAGCCCGCCGCCTGTCGCCGCTTGTTTAGCGTGGCCAACCGGCAACTGGCGGCGCTGACCCTGCTGCCCAAGGCCGCGATCAAGGCCTTGCAAGCCCAACGCGTGCTGGCGGCGGAAGCGTGGTCGCCCGGCGACGCCGGCCGCGCCCTGCTGCTGTTGAGGGCCTTGGCAGCCGGCGCGGATCCGGCGCTGGCGTTCGATCTGTATCGCGGCGGCGATAGCCTGGAACAGCAGGCGGTGGTCAAGACGCTGATCCTGCTGCCCAAGCCGGAAGACTGGCTGGCGCTGGCCACCGACGCCAGCCGCAGCCACGTGGCCGGCGTGTTCCAGGCGCTGGCTTGTGACAACGCCTACCCGGCGCAACAGTTTCCCGATCTCAATTTCAACCAGCTGGTGCTCAAGGCCTTGTTCACCGGCGCGCCGGCGCGGCGTATCGCCGGCCTGGAACGGCGCTGGAGCCCAGAGCTGGAACACATGGTGGCCGCCTACGCCAGCGAGCGACGCGCCGCCGGCCGCAGCGTGTCCGACGACGTCGTTTTCCTACTGCAAGGACTGCATCATGAAAATGTTTGATCCGCACATCCACATGACCTCCCGCACCACCGACGACTACCAGGCGATGAGCCGGGCCGGCATCAGCGTGGTGGTGGAGCCGGCGTTCTGGATGGGCCAGCCGCGACGGCACGTCGGCAGCTTCGACGACTACTTCCTGTCGCTGCTGGGCTGGGAGCGCTTCCGCGCCGCGCAATTCGGCATCCGCCACTTTTGCACCCTGGGCCTCAACCCCAAGGAAACCAACAACCCGGACGTGGCCGACGGCGTGATGGCGCTGCTGGAGCGCTACTTGGACAAGGACGGCGTGGTGGCGGTGGGGGAAATCGGCTTCGACGACGAAACCCCGGCCGAGGAGCGCTACTTCGCTCGCCAGCTGGAACTGGCGATGGAGTTCGACCTGCCGGCGCTGGTCCACACCCCGCATCGAGACAAAAAGGCCGGCACCCTGCGCAGCCTGGCGCTGGTGCGCGACAGCGGCATTGCGCCGGGGCGGGTGCTGATCGATCACAACACCGAAGAAACCCTGCCGCTGGTGCTGGACTCCGGCTGTTGGGCCGGCCACTCCATCTACCCCAACACCAAGATGGACGAACCGCGGATGGTGGCGCTGGTGCGCCAGTACGGCAGCGAACGCATCATCATCAACAGCGCCGCCGACTGGGGCGTCAGCGATCCGCTGAAAGTGCCCAAAACCGTGGAGGCGATGCGCGCCGCCGGCATCGCGGAGCGCGACATCGAAACCATCGTCTGGCGCAACCCGCTGGACTTCTTCGCCCAGAGCGGCCGTCTGGACATCGAAGAAGCCAACAGCCCGCTGGCGGTGGACCAGCGCCGGCTGTATCAGGGCAATTCCGTGCTGCGCGGCCAAAATCCGCAGGTGGATATCGTGGAGTGACATCATGCAACGCACACTCGTTCTGAACGTGGTGGGCCTGACGCCGCAGCTGCTGCGGCACGCGCCGCACTTGATCCGGCTGGCGGAACGCGGCGCGCAGCGCCCGCTCATGGCGGTGACGCCGGCGCTGACCTGCCCGGCGCAAGCCACCTATCTGACCGGCCAGCTGCCGCAGGCGCACGGTTGCGTCGCCAACGGCTGGTATTCGCGAGAGTTGGCCGAGCCGTTGTTCTGGAGACAGAACAACGCCTTGATTCAGGGCGAGAAACTTTGGCACGAAGCCCGGCGTCTACACGCCGGCTTCAGCTGCGCGCAGTTGTTCTGGTGGTACAACATGTACGCCGACGTGGACTGGAGCGTGACGCCGCGCCCGATCTACAAGGCCGACGGCCGCAAGATTCCCGACTTCTACTGCAACCCGCCGGAGCTGCACGCGGAATTGCGTCAAAAGCTGGGCGATTTTCCCCTGTTTCACTTTTGGGGGCCGGCGGCGGATATCCGCTCCAGCCGCTGGATCACGGATTGCGCCTTGCATCTGTACCGCTCGCGCCAGCCCACGCTGACCCTGGTCTACCTGCCGCATCTGGATTACTGCCTGCAGCGTTTGGGGCCGGATCATCCGGACGTGGCGGCGGAGGTGGCGGCGGTGGATCAGTTGTGCGGGGAGTTGATCGAGGAGGCGGACCGGGACTGCAGCCGCGTGATCGTCTTGTCCGAGTACGGCGTCACGCCGGTCAGCAACGACATCGCCATCAACCGCATTCTGCGCATGGCCGGTTGGCTCAAGGTGCGGGAGGAGGAGGGTGAGGACAAGCTGGATTGCGGCGCGTCGGCGGCTTTCGCGCTGGCGGATCATCAGATCGCTCATGTCTATGTGCGTCAGCCGGAGCTGGTGCCGGAGGTGAAGGCTTTGTTGCTGGAGCTGGACGGGGTGGAAATGGTGTTGGACCAGGCCGGCAAGCGTTTGCTGGGGCTGGATCATCCGCGTTCCGGCGAGCTGGTGGCGGTGAGCCGGCCGGATCGTTGGTTCAGTTATTACTATTGGCTGGACGATGCGCACGCGCCGGATTTCGCCCGCACGGTGGATATTCACCGCAAGCCGGGTTACGACCCGGTGGAGTTGTTTTTGGACCCGGCTTTAAGTTGGCCGAAGTTGGACATTGCCTGGACCTTGTTGAAGCGCAAGTTGGGGATGCGGAGTTTGTTGGAGGTGATTCCGCTGGATCCGGCGTTGGTGCGGGGTTCGCATGGACGTCCCACGTTGAATCCGGAGCATGGTCCGTTGATGATTAGTTCTTTGCCGGACAGTTTGCCGCCGGGCGCTGTGCCGGCGACGGCGGTGCGGGACATCATCATGGATCATATGTTTGGGGAGGTGGAGACGCGGCTGGCGTATCGGGCGCATGGGGTGATGGAGTAGGGCGGAGGCCCCGCGTGGGCTTTTTTATGGGGTTTTCGCTCTTTGATCGCGCTTTGATTGGAGAGGTTTTTTTGTTGAATCCGCTTCCATGGGCTTCCTTTGATAGCGTGGAGCTGAGTGGTGATGGTTCTGTTGAATCCGCTGTGCGGATGATGTTTTGGGTGCCGCTTTCCGCGCGGCGAACGGGGAGGGGGCGGGCCGCCGCCCCCTTCCATCCCCCCTCGTCCCCCAGGACGCGAAACCCCGAAGAAAAAGGGGGCTGCAAGGCGCGGCTGAACTCGCGATTTGCTAGCGTCAAATCGCTCAAACAAAGCAGCCGCTTAAAACCTTGCAGACCCCTTTTTCTCCGGCGCGCCCCGAGGGGACACTTGGGCGCTACACGAGGTGGTCTTTTTTGAATTAAGAGAGGTGGTTTAGCAAAGTGGGCCATTTCCGTGGATAACTTGGCCCCATTGCTCTTGTCTGTGGATAAGTCTGACTCCCTAAAAGAGAGCATGTATCCGACGCGCCCTGGGTCCCTTCAAGCCTGCCGTCGGGTGGCAGGTCCGAGGTCTTAAGCGGCTGCCCTGTTTGAGCGATTTGACGTTAGCAAATCGCGAGTTCAGCCGCGCCTCGGACCTGACGGGAAGCCGTAGGCCAGGCTTGCAGGGTGGCCTTTAGGAGTGGAGAGGATATTTGGCCAAGCAAATATCCTCTCCCTGCTCGCCGGGCAGTCCCGGCAATGAAAATCATCTTCCGCGTAGCGGATACAAAACCCACACACCTCGCCACACCAACCACCCCACCTTGACCCCAACCGCCCCCTCGGCAACAATCCCCCCGTTGCCGCCAAAACAAGCGGCACACGGGATTGGCGTCCCGTTGCTATGAAATTCTGCGTACTTGTTACGCAGGCAGCACACCCACAGCCATGCCAACTTGGCAGGCGTGTGGTGGGAGAGTGCTATGCACTCGCCGGTTTCATAGCTCGGTACGCCAATCCTGCCACGCGCCTGCCCAATACCTCAGCCTTCCCCGGCAGGTGGTTTATCTTGTGTCACAGCAGGAGAAACACCATGCAACATTCTCACAAATTCCCCCGTCGTCGCCGCTACAAACTGCACTCGCTGGAACAGCAGGAAGCCTTGCTCCCCTTCGTCCGCCTCTGTCCCGGTCGCACCTATCGGCATTACTGGCAAATGCCCACGCCCCGTAAGGATTACCCCGCGGACAGCGCCTACGGCCGCGAATGCGCGGCCCACCTATTGCAATGGATGAAGGACAACCGCGAATATGTCGGCAAAGGCCTGCTCAGCCGTGTCGCCCGCGACATCGACTTTGACGACCGCGGCGGGCGCTACCAGTGGATGGGTTTCTTCAACTATCTGGAAATCATGATGTTGCTGGGCGCGGACCGGGTCAGGGTCTACCGCCATGTCGATAGCCAACATCAGTTCTATCTGGCGCTGGGACAACGGCTCAAGCTGGAGGCGCGTTTCCGCCGCATCCGCCTACGCAATCGCTGACCTAAGCAGGTGGGTGGAGCCGTAGGCGATATCCACCAAACCCCGCTGCCGCCGCTTGCCACTGCGCGGAGCGGGCGCAAAAAAAAAAAACGGGGTGGCCATGGGCCGCCCCGCTTCATTCAAGCGGCTACGCTTATTCCTGCAACAGCGCCGCCCTGCGCTCAATCCCCTTCACCTCCACCTTCAAGGCCTTGGCCAGACGCTCGCCGTACTGGCGGTCCGCCTTGTAGAAGTGCGACAACATCACATCGCGGGTCTCGGCATTGCGTACCTTGGCCAGGTCGCCGGACAGATTGCGGATCAGGTCCGCCTGGTCCTGCGCGCTCAGCGAGCGGTAGAACTCGCCGGCCTGCTGGAAGTTCAGCGTTTTGGCGATGGCCTCTTGCTGGGTGTTGCCCTGTAAGGGCAGGCGGCTGTGCTTGAACTGCGGGTCTTGCGGCTTGGGAGCCTGCCGGCTGGGCTCGTAATTGACGCTGCCCTGGCGGCCGGAGGCGTTGTGCGCGCCGTCCTGATTGTTGTTCACCACCTCAACCCGCGGGCGGTTTACCGGCAGCGCCTGGAAATTGGTGCCCACGCGGTGCATCTGGGTATCCAGATAGGAGAACAGCCGGCCTTGCAGTAGTCGGTCTTCCGAGGCCTCGATGCCCGGCACCAAGTTGGCCGGCGACATCGCCACTTGCTCGGTGGCTTCGAAGAAGTTGGCCGGAATCCGGTTCAGCGTCATGGTGCCCACCTTGCGTTCCGCCACGCCGGTCCACACTTTGGTGGGGTCCAGCGGGTTGAAGGCGAAGCGGTTCATGTCCTCTGGCTGGATCAGCTGCACGTACAAGTCCCAGGACGGGTAACGTTTCTGTTCGATGCTTTGCAGCAGGTCCGCGGTGGCGTGGCTGACCGATTGGCCCTGCACCTTGGGCAGTTCGTCCGGGCGCAGGTTGCGCTCGCCCTGGCGCGATTTCCAGGTGAACTTGGCGTATTGGTAGCGGCCGTCGGCGGCCACCAGTTTCAGCGCGTGCACGCTGCTGCCGTTCATTTCGCGGTAATTGGCCGGGGTGCCGTAGTTGGAGTACACCCGGGTCAGCATGTGGGTGGATTCCGGCAGGTGGGAGAAGAAGTCGAAGATACGGTTGGGGTCTTGCTCATTGCTCACCGGGTCCGGCTTCAGCGAGTGCACCATGTCCGGAAACTTGATCGCGTCGCGGATGAAGAACACCGGCAGGTTGTTGCCCACCAGGTCCCAGTTGCCTTGCGCGGTGTAGAACTTGGTGGCGAAGCCGCGTGGGTCGCGGTCGGTTTCCGGCGCGCCGCGGCTGCCTATCACGGTGGAGAAACGCACGAACACCGGGGTTTGCTCGCCCTTGCGGAACACCAGGGCGCGGCTGACGTCCTGCAAGCCCTCGCTGGCGACGAAGACGCCGCCGGCGCCCACGCCGCGCGCGTGCACCACGCGTTCCGGGATCCGTTCGCGGTCGAAGCGTTGCAGCTTTTGCAGCAGTTGGATGTCTTGCAGCAGGGTGGGGCCGTTGGGGCCGGCGGTCTGGCTGTTCTGGTTGTCGCCCACCGGCGCGCCGTTGTCCTGGGTCAGGTTGGCGGCCTGGGTCAAAGCGGCGCTACAAGCCAGCGCCACGGTGAAAAGCTTGCGGTTCACGGAAAAGGTCAGAGCAGACATTGGCACTCCCATAAATTATTAGAACATTTACTAAGGGAGTGGCCATTATCGGAACTGGCAATAGTTTTGTTAAATCTTAAATTACAATTTGTTTGATAGTGTTTATTAATGGGCGACGACGACGGCGTTACTTTTCCGCCAACAGCCGCTCAATGCGCCGGTCCGGCACGAGCCAGATCAGGGCCATCAGCACGTACATCGCCGCGGACAGCCATTCCCAGTAAAAGGCAGCGGCGATGCCGATCAGGTAGCACAGCGGGGATATCTTGCCCTTGATGTCCCTGCCCAGCGCCTCGGACAGCCGGGTGCGGTTGCCGGGCAGGCACAGCAGGGATTGTTGCATCAGCCACCAGGCCAGTGCGCACATCAGCAGCACCACGCCGTACAGGGCCAGCGGCAGCGGAGCGAAGTGGTTTTCTCCCATCCAGCCCGTGACAAAGGGAATGAGGGACAGCCAGAACAGCAGGTGCAGATTGGCCCACAGCACGCGGCCGTCCACGCGCTGGATGGCGTGATAGAAATGGTGGTGGTTGTTCCAGTACAGGCCCACATAGATGAAACTCAGCACGTAGCTGAGGAAGACCGGCCAGCGGTCTTGCAGCGCCGTCCAAGTGGTGTCGTGCGGCACTTTCAGCTCCAGCACCATGATGGTGATGATGATGGCGAGCACGCCGTCGCTGAAGGCTTCCAGCCGGTTCTTTCCCATGATATCCCTATCAACTGTTTCAATCGGATGACAGGGGGAGTATAGACGGCTTTGCAGATCGTAAATAGGCTCTCAGCCTGGCTGCTGGGTTGGCGCCGGGCGGTAAGGCAGGCGGATGCGGGTGATGAAACGATCACCGTCCAGCCGGGCGCTGAGCGAGGCTTCGGCGTCGAAATACAGCTCCAGCCGCTCGGCCAGGTTGTCCAGCGCCATGTGGTGTCCGGGCGTGGCCGCCGCCGGTTCCAGGTTGACCGGATTGCTCAGCGTCAGCTCCAGCAGTTTTTCATGCTGGCGCGCCTGGATGCGGATCTCGCCGCCGTCGGCCAACCGTTCTATGCCGTGGAACACCGCGTTTTCCGCCAGCGGCTGCAGGATCAGCGGCGGCAGCGCGGCGTCCAGCGGCGCTTGCACGTCCCAGCTCACTTGCAGGCGCGCGCCCAGCCGTTCGGCCTCGATCGCCAGATACATGGCCGCCAGTTCGATTTCACGGCCCAGCGTGGATTGTCGCGCCGGGTCGCCCAGCTGGGCGCGGAACAGGTCGGCCAGGTTTTCCAGCACCATTTCCGCCTTGTCCGGCTGCTTGCCGATCAGGGCGATGGCGGCGTTGAGGCTGTTGAACAGGAAATGAGGGCGGATGCGGGCCTGCAACGCGATCAGTCGCGCCTCGGACAAGGCCGGGGACAGCGCGCGCGCGCGCAGATTGAGGTAGTGCTGCATCAGCCCGCCCACCGCGCCGGCCAGCAGCACCTGGCCCCAGGGCATGGGCGCCAGCGGGTTGAGCAGGCGGCCGCAGAAGGCGAAGGACAACAAGCAGATGGCGGCGGCGGCCAGCGCGGCGCGCCGCCCGTGGTGGAGGCGGCGGCCCAGCAAGGCCAGCAGGCCCAGGCTTAGCAAGGCGCCGGGCACCAGCAGGCTGGACAGGCGCAGCAAGCGCCAGGGCAGCGGTTCTCCGCCCTCGTCCAGCAGCAGGCCGCCCAGCAGGAACAGGCCCAGCAGCAGCAGCGCGCGCAGCAGCACGCCCAGGTTGCGGTAGTCGGGCAGGTCGGGCGAGGGCGGTAGCGGCATGGCGGCGCGGGGAGGGGCGAAATAGGATAGCAGCATCATAGCAAGGAAAACCCGCACTGGCCGAAGGCGCTCGCCGCTGGCATAGTAAGAGGTTCCCGGCGGCATTGCGCGTGTCCGGGGTTTCGCCAAGTTTTTCGTCCGCAGCCATCGTAGAAAGCATTGCCATGCAAGATCAACACGCCTGGTCCGGCCGTTTCTCGGAGCCGGTATCCGAACTCGTCAAGAAATACACCGCCTCGGTGGATTTCGACCGACGACTGGCCGAATTCGACATCGAGGGCTCGCTGGCCCACGCCGCCATGTTGCAGCGCGCCGGCGTCTTGTCCGCCGAAGACCTGGAAGCGATCCGACGAGGCATGGGCGAAGTGCTGGACGATATCCGCGCCGGCCGCTTTGAGTGGAGCGTGGATCTGGAAGACGTGCACATGAACGTGGAGCGCCGGCTGACCGACAAGATCGGCGACGCCGGCAAGCGCTTGCATACCGGCCGCAGCCGCAACGACCAGGTGGCCACCGATATCCGCCTGTGGCTGCGCGCGCAGATCGACGCCATCGTCGGCCTGATCGGCGAGTTGCAGCACAGCCTGCTGGACCTGGCCGAGCAGCACGCCGAAACCGTGTTGCCGGGCTTCACCCATTTGCAGGTGGCGCAGCCGGTGACTTTCGGCCACCACATGCTGGCCTATGTGGAAATGCTGGCGCGCGACGCCGAGCGCATGAGCGACTGCCGCAAGCGCGTCAACCGCCTGCCCTTGGGCGCGGCGGCGCTGGCCGGCACCACTTTCCCGATAGACCGCCATTACACCGCCCAGCTGCTGGGCTTCGACGATGTCTGCCACAACTCGCTGGACGCGGTGTCCGACCGCGACTTCGCGATCGAATTCACCGCCGCCGCCAGCCTGGTGATGGTGCACCTGTCGCGCTTGTCCGAGGAGCTGATCCTGTGGATGAGCCCGCGCGTCGGCTTCATCGACATCGCCGACCGCTTCTGCACCGGCAGCTCCATCATGCCGCAGAAGAAGAACCCGGACGTGCCGGAGCTGGTGCGCGGCAAGTCCGGCCGCGTGGTGGGCCACCTGATCGCGCTGGTGACGCTGATGAAGGCGCAGCCGTTGGCTTACAACAAGGACAACCAGGAGGACAAGGAGCCGCTGTTCGACACCGCGGACACCTTGATCGACACCTTGCGCATTTACGCCGACATGATGCGCGGCGTCACCGTCAAGCCGGAGGCGATGCGCGCGGCGGTGCTGCAAGGCTTCGCCACCGCCACGGATCTGGCCGACTATCTGGTGAAGAAGGGCGTGCCCTTCCGCGATAGCCACGAGGTGGTGGCGCTGACGGTGCGTCACGCGGAGCAGCAGGGCGTGGACATTGCCGACCTGTCTCTGGCCAAGCTGCGCGAGTTCTCGCCGCTGATCGAAGACGACGTGTTCGCCGTGCTGAGCCCGGAAGGCAGTCTGGCGCAGCGCGACCACGTGGGCGGCACCGCGCCGCGCCAGGTGCGCTTGCAGATCGAGCGCCATCGCCAACGCTTGCCGCCGCCGCGCTAAGCGCCCCGCATGGCTGTCAGGCCGCGCCCCGCCCACCCCGGCGGCTCGCGGCCTGATTGCGTTTTGGTCGGCGTCGACTGCGGCGATTTATATCAAATACAAGTCAATCAAAGACATTTTATTAAATAAATCTTTCTAATTAGCTTTTCTGTCTTCGGCTAAACCGTTATCTTTAGCGCCAGACTTGCGGGAGCTTCGAAAAATCGCGATGGCGGCCGGGCACGCGCCGCGCGGCAATGCCCGCTCATCCCTCATCCTGGCAGTCCCCGTCCATCCATGCTGTTCTCGCCAGCGCCAGCCGTGTCGCGGATTGGCGCGCGTCCTCATGGCCGGACGCCGGGCTGCTTCTTGTCATTTAGTCACGCCGGGGAACAATGTGTTTTGTCGCCATCGCTTCCGTCACCTGATCAGCCGAGGCAATCAGTTTCGCGGCAGCCTCAACGCCGCGGAATGGGCCTTGGTCTTGCTGGTGGCCGTGTTGCCGGCGGCAATAGGCCTGCCCTTGACCTGGAACCGCTACCAGCTGGATGTGCAGGCGCAGCTGCAAAGCGCCGCGGGGCGCGCGGTCAATTCCGTGGACCGGGTGTTTGGTCAGGTGGATCGCTCGCTGCGCGAAGCCGCGCCGCTGGCTGGCCTGCCCTGCGCGCAGGCGCGCGGCAAGCTGGTGTCGCTGGCGGCTTTCGACCCCTATATCCGCTCGCTGGGGCTGCTGGACGGGCGCCGCCTGTATTGCACCTCGGTGCTGGGCGCGCAGGACACGGTGCTGCCCTTCACTCCATCGGCGCCGCAACAGCTGATCCATCGCCAGGGTTCCGGCCCCCTGTATCCCAAGCGCCCCTTCCTGATGCGTTCTTTGCTGAGGGAGCGGGGGCAGGGCATTGTCGCCAGCGTGGAGCTGGCCTATTTCAGCCCCTTGCTGCCCTGGCAGGCCGATGACGGCCACAGCGGCTCGCTGCTGGTGTTGAACCATAAGGAAGCGGTGCAATCCACCTTGCCGGGCGTTGCCGAAGTGCCGGGCAGCGCGGTGCTGCGCGTGATCGCGGCGTCTCGGCACTATCCGCTGGCGGTGCACAGCTGGGTGGACTCCGAGTACCTGTGGCGCGGCGCGTCGGCGCGTCTGCTGCGCGCCTTGCTGCTGTTGCTGCCGGTGGGCGTGGTGGGGGCGGCCCTGCTGCTGGGCTATTTGCGCAAGCGCGGCTCGGTCAGCGGGGAGATACTGCTGGCTTTGCGCAATCAGGAGTTCCTGCCTTACTACCAGCCGGTGTTCGACGCTTGCGGCCATCGCTGCATGGGGGTGGAAGTGTTGCTGCGCTGGCAGCATCCGCGCCAGGGCCTGGCGCCGCCGGATCTGTTCATCCCGGTGGCGGAAGCTTCCGGCATGATCATCCAGATTACCCGCTACCTGATGCGGCGGGTGGCCGCGGACATGGAGTCGCTATCCTTGCCCGACTGTTTCTTTGTCGCGCTCAATCTGTCGCCCAGCCATTTGCAACATGCGCAGCTGGTGGAAGATTGCCAGGCGTTTTTGCAACACTTCTCGAAGACGCCGCCGCGCTTGGTGCTGGAAGTGACCGAGCGCGAGCCTATCCGGGTGACGCCGCAAAGCCAGCAGGTGATGGCCGAGCTGCGGCGGATGCGGGTGCAGATCGCCATCGACGACTTCGGCACCGGTCATAGCAGCTTGGCGGAACTCAACCGCATTCACGCCGACCATTTGAAGATAGACCGCGTGTTCGTGGCGGCGATAGGCAGTGATTCCATTGCCAACCGCATTCTGGAAATGATTATCGACCTGGCCAAGCAATTGCGTATCTCCATGGTGGCCGAGGGGGTGGAAACCGAACAACAACGCGCCTATCTACAGCAAAGCGGCGTGCATTACCTGCAGGGCTATCTGCTGGCGCGGCCGATGCCGCTGGAGCAGTTGCGCGATTTTCTGTGGGGACGGCGTGCGTCCTTGGCGGAGGGCCAGGCGGCTCCCTGAGTAAAAAATGCGCAATAAACGAACACTATTGGCCGATATCAAGCCGGAATAGTGGTTCTGTTTGCCGCTGACCCGCAAAATATGTTACTAAAGTGACGTGATTTTCGATTCCGAATAGTTATGAGCCGCTCACCCCGTCACGACAAGATTCTGCAGCTGGTCCGCGAAAACGGCTTCATGCCGATCGAAGAGCTGGCCAGACTGCTCGATGTCACCCCGCAAACCATTCGCCGCGATATCAACCAGCTGTGCGAGGCCAATTTGTTGCGCCGTTACCACGGCGGCGCCGCCTTGGGCAGCAGTGTGGAGAATGAGGACTATTTCGCGCGCAAAGGAAAATTCCAGAGCGAAAAAGCGCATATCGCGGACATGATCGCCAGCAGCATTCCCGATCATGCCTCGCTGTTCATGAGCATAGGCACCACCATAGAGGCGGTGGCCCAGGCGCTGACCAGCACGCACAAAGGCTTGCGGGTGATCACCAACAACATTCACGTCGCCTCCATCATGTCCACCAATCCGGATTTCACGGTGATGATCACCTCCGGCACGGTGCGCGCGTCCGACGGCGGCATCACCGGCGTGGCCACGCTGGATTTCATCAATCAGTTCAAGGTGGACTACGCCATCATCGGCGTATCCGGCATTGAACCGGACGGCTCGCTGCTGGACTTCGATTACCGCGAAGTGCGGGTGGCGCAGGCGATGATGTCCAACGCCCGTCACCGCTATCTGGCGGCGGACCACAGCAAGTTTGGCCGCAACGCCTTGGTGCGCATGGGCCACATCAGCGAATTCCACACCGTGTTCACCGACGCGCTGCCGCCGGAACCGGTGACCAAGCTGCTGGAAGAGCAGGGGGTGCGCCTGGTGCTGACCGAGGCCTGATGACCCGCGTGTAAGAGCCTGTTTACGATCTCGCTCTTGCTCGCGAGACTTTGAACAGGCTCTAAGCGTGCGAGAAAAAAGCCGGAGCGTCCTTGACGCCCCGGCTTTTTCATTGTCCGCGCCAGGCTCAATTCGGCATGGTTTCCACCCGGTTGCGGCCGTTGGCCTTGGCCCGGTACAGCATTTCGTCGGCCTGCTGCACCAGCTCCGTGCTGCTGCCGGCGGTGTCCATCGAGCTGATGCCCACGCTGAAGGTTTGACGGAAATCACCGTCAGGCGCGCGTTGCTGGATCTGGCTGAAGTCCTGACGCAATTGGTCCATCAGTTCACGCGCCTGCGTCTGATTCGTGCCCGGCAGCACGATGGCGAATTCCTCTCCGCCGTAGCGGCCCACCAGGTCGCTGCTGCGCAGCCGTTCCTTGAGAAAGCGCGCCAGATTGATCAGCAGCTCGTCGCCGGCAGGGTGCCCATGGCTGTCGTTGATGGTTTTGAAAAAGTCCAGATCCAGCATGGCCAGCGACAGCGGCCGTTGATCGCGGCGCGCGCGCTGGATGCTGTACTCAAGCTGACCGTGCAGATGGGAGTGATTGAGCAGGCCGGTGAGGCTGTCGTTGATGATGTAGGAGCGCAGCTTGCGGTAACGGCGCGCGCGGTTGATTACGGTGACGATCAGCTCCTCCGGCGCCACCGGCTTGGTCAGAAAGCCGTCTATGCCCAGGGTCAGCGCGTCCAGCTGTACCGCCTGGCGCTTTTCCACCGACAGGAACACCACGGGGATGCCGTCCAGCAGCCGTTGCTGGCGGATCACCTTGGCCAGCTCCATGCCGCTGCATTGCGGCATGTACATGTCCATCAGGATCAGATCCGGGCGGAACTGCTCTATCATGTCCAGCACCCGTTCCGGCTGGGTTTCCTCGCGGGTTTCCACTCCCTGAGCATTGAGCACGCTGGAGTAGAGCCCGGCCAGCGACTCCATGTCCTCCACGATCAGCACGCGCAGGGGCTCGCGCTTCTCGCCCAGATCCCCGAAGCTCAGTTGGTCTATCAGCTGATGCGCCTGCAATGGCCAGTCCAGCAGGCTGCCGGCGCCGGCGCGCACCGCGGCCAGCCTAGCCTGGAAATCGTGCCGCGGGGAGGTCAGGATCAGCGGACAGATACTGCTGATGGTGGGCGCCAGCAAGAGGATGGGGTCGTTGGCGGCGAACTCGGTGAAGGCCACCACCGCCTCCGGCGCCTTGTCCTGCAACGCCTGGGCCAGCTTGGCCGCCTGCTGGATCACCTTGGCGTGGATGCCGTAGCAGGACAGCTGCTGGATCAGCGGCGTGGCGTCCGCATCCTGCGGCAGCCATAGATAAAGGGTGACCAGGTCGCCGCCCAGCAGTTTGTCGTAGTCGATCTCCGGCAGGCCGTCCTTGCGCTCCATCATGCCCAGTTGGCTGACCAGGCCCAGGTGGTGGCGCAGGCGGTTGTAGCGCTCGCTTTCCGACGGAGCGGTCTGCGGTTGCTGGATCCAGCCCTGCAGCAAGCGCGACAGGGTTTGGATTTCTCCCGTGATTTCGTTGAGGTCCTGCTCGCGCACCATATCTTCCAGCCGCAGGATCAGCGACAGCAGGTGGGCGGCCAGCGGCCGTTCCCAGCGAGTGACCAGCAGGTGGCCGATGCGATCGATTTCCTGTGCCAGATGCACGCGTTGTTTGAAAGCCTGATGTTGCGACATGGTCAAGTGTTCCCCGGTGGACCCGGTTGTCCGATATTCAAGTTCTGAAGCCGCGCCTTGGGCGCGCTGTTATAATTCGCCGTTGGATTGCAACGGCCTGGCAAAAATTTTTAATGAACGTTTTTTACGAAGAGAGCGGCGGCTTTAAGGTCGGCAGCATCGTTTCGCGCAATGACGCTAGTCTGCAAGTGGATACCCAGCATGGCAAGCGCGCCAAGATTAAGGCCGCGAATGTTTTTCTGGAGTTTAGTTCCGCATTGGGCGATTTTCTGCCCATGGTAGAGCAACTTGCCGCGGATATTGACCTGGATTTCCTGTGGGAATGCTGCCCGGACGACGAGTTCGGCTATGAGGCGTTGGCCGCCGATTATTGGGGCCGCGCGCCGTCGGCGGCGGAGGCCGCCGCCATCGTGTCGCGTCTGTACGGCGCGCCGATGTATTTCTACAAAAAGGGCAAGGGCCGCTACAAGAAGGCGCCGGAAGACGCGCTGAAGGCGGCGCTGGCCGGGCTGGAACGCAAAAAGCGCGAACAGGAGCAGATCGACCAGTGGGTGGCGGAACTGAAAGCCGGCCAATTGCCGGAGGCGATCCACGGCCAGTTGATGACGTTGTTGTGGAAACCCGACAAGAACACGCTGGAGTTCAAGGCCTTCGACCAGGCCGCGCGCGAACTGAGCCTGCCGCCGCTGCGGCTGGCGGACAAGGTGGGCGGCATCTCTTCGGTGCCGGACTACCTGATGGCCGGCTTCATGCTGGAATTCTTCCCCAAGGGCCGCGGTTTCGGCAAGTACGAGCTGCCGGCGTTGCCGGAGGACTTGCCCTTGTCGCCGGTGCGCGCCTTCTCCATCGACGACGCCAACACCACCGAGATCGACGATGCGCTGTCGGTGCAGGATTTGCCCAACGGCAATAAGCGCGTGGGCATCCACATCGCCGCGCCATCGCTGGGGATAGAGATCGGCTCTCCTCTGGAGAAGCTGGTGCTGTCCCGTCTGTCCACCGTGTATTTCCCCGGCGACAAGATCACCATGCTGCCGGACGATCTGGTGGACATGTTCACCCTGAAGGAAGGGCACGACTGTCCGGCGCTGAGCCTCTATGTGGAGGTGACGCCGGAGTTTGAGCCGGTGGCCTACGAAAACTGCATCGAAAAAGTGCATATCGCCGCCAACCTGCGCCACGCCGCGCTGGAGCAGTTCTTCAACGAAGAGACGCTGGCTTGCGATCCGGGCGTGGACTATCCGTTCAAGCAGGAGCTGATCTGGTTCTGGCAGTTCGCCGAGGCCTTGGAGAAGCGCCGCGGCAAATACGATCCGACCCGGCCGGTGCAGATGGACTACAACTTCGACGTGGTCGACGGCAAGGTGTTGATCACCCTGCGCAAACGCGGCGCGCCGATGGACAAGCTGGTGTCCGAGCTGATGATTCTGGCCAACAGCGAGTGGGGCCGGATGCTGGCCGAGGCCGACATCCCCGGCATGTACCGCGCGCAGAGCATGGGCAAGGTGAGGATGACCACGCGGCCCGAGCCCCACACCGGCTTGGGCGTGGCCCAGTACGCGTGGGCCACGTCGCCGTTGCGCCGCGCCACCGACTTCATCAACCAGCGCCAGCTGATGTCGATGATCCGCGAGGAGAAGCCGCAGTTCGAGCAGGGCGACGCGATGTTGTTCGCCATCCTGCGCGATTTCGACACTACTTACTCCGCCTACCTCGGCTTCCAGGACCGGATGGAGCATTTCTGGTGCCTGCGCTGGTTCAGCCAGGAAGGGGTGTCCGATCCCACCGCCACCTTCATCAAGGAGGACTTGGTGCGCATCGACGGCTTGCCGATGCGGGTGCGCATCCCGGGCCTGCCGGAACTGGCGCGCGGCGACCGCATTCAGCTGTCGGTGATCCGCATCGACGAACTGATGCAGGAGATCGAGCTGCGCTGCGTCGGAGTGCTCGGCCATGTCGATGCCGCCGAGGACGAGGAGACCGAAGCGGAGACGACGGGCGCAGTGGGCGAGGCGGGCGGCCAGGCCGGTTGAGTCCGCAATGCGAGACGTGCGAAAAGGCGGCCTGGGCCGCCTTTTTTGCGTCTGGTCGGATGATTCTTAGAAGCTTGTTCAAAGTCTCGCGAGCAAGGGCGAGACAAGGCGAAAACCGCTGAAAACGCGGAATGTACAAGCGGTACATGAGCATTTCGAAGCGGTACTCACCGTGTCACGTCTCACGAAGCGGAGCAGATCGTAAACAGGTTCTTAGAACATTTCGTCCAGCGCGGTGCAGGCCTCGCGCAACTCCGGCAGCGCTTCCGCCAGCCCCTCGCGGTGCAGGCCGGCGCGCTCCATCACGCTGACCGGCAAGGTGGCCAGCATGTCTTCCTCGCTCATATCGTGATTGAAGCCGGAAGTCATGAAGGAAGCCAGGCCAATTAACAGCGCGAACGGAGACACTTCCTCATTCAGCAGGTCGTGCTGGTTGAAGATGGCCTCCTGGATTTCGTCCGGAAAATTCCAGCGCCGCGCCAGCTCGGCTCCCACCTCGGTCAAATCCATGCCCAGCAGCATGCGCTCGGTGGCCACCCGGTCGGCGCCGCCGGCGACGATGCGGTCTATTTGCAGCGCCTGTTCCGGCACCGCCACATAGAGCACCAGTTCGCCGATATTGGACAGCAGGCCGCAGGTATAGCCCAGTTGCGGGTCCAGCTTGGCCAGCCTGGCCAGCCGCTTGGCGGCGTTGGCCATCGCGAAGCTGCGCTGCCAGAACGCCTTCATGTCGAAGCCCTGGATGCCCAGCGTGGCGCCGGTGACGCCGGAAGCGATGACCAGCACCCTGAGATTGTCGAAGCCGAGCAGGATGATGGCGTCCTCCAGCGAACCCACGCGCCGGCTGCCGCCAAAGCGCGCGGTATTGGCCAAGCGCAGCACGCGCGCGGTCAACACCTGGTCATGTCCCACCTTGTCGGTAATTTCATCGATGTTCACGTCGGTGCGGTGAAAACTGGCCACTAGCTCCTGGACCACTTTGGGCACCATGGGCAGCTTGCCCGACGCTTTTTCAAATATTTCCGCCACTTGCATATGGGTCTCCAATATGAGGGTCGGTTGACGTCTGTTTTCCAGCGGAAAAACAGACGTCAACAAACCCAACGGTGCCGTCGCCGGCGCGGGCGTGGGCCGGCGGCGATGAAGTCCTGCACCTTGAGCTTAGGCAATTGGCGGGGGAAAGGAAGGACAAAACCGGACAGGGACGCGCCAGCGGCGGGCCGCCCCCAAAAAAAACAGGGCCGGGAGGCCCTGTAAAGAAGCAACGTCGTTTAATTCCTGTGCAGCTGGCTGGCTTCCAGCGCCAGCTGGGTGATGCGGTCCCAGTCGCGGTTGGCGATGGCGTCGTCCGGCGTCAGCCAGCTGCCGCCCACGGCCAGTACATTGGGCAGCGCCAGGTATTCCGGCGCTTTCTTGATGTCGATGCCGCCGGTGGGGCAGAAGCGCAGATCGGAAAACGGGCTGGCCAGCGATTTAAGCAGCTTGACGCCGCCCACGGCTTCGGCCGGGAACAGTTTCTGGATGGTGAAGCCTTCGTCTTGGGCGCGCATGGCCTCGGACGGGGTGGCCACGCCGGGAATCAGGGTCAGATTGGCGGCGCGCGCGGCGGCGCCCAGCTCCGGGGTGAATCCGGGGCTGACGCCGAACTGAGCGCCGGCGTCGATGGCGGCTTCCACATGAGCGCGGGTGCGCAGCGTGCCGGCGCCCACGATGGCGCCCGGCACTTCGTCGCGCATGCGGCGCATCGCCGCCAGCGCGGCCTTGGTGCGCAGCGTCACTTCCAGCACGCGCACGCCGCCGGCCACCAGCGCCTGGGCCAGCTCCACGGCCACGGCCGCGTCGTTGACGATGATCACCGGAACAACTGGGCCTTGGCGCAGCAGGGTCAATGCGTCCATATTCATTTTCTCCAAGAAGCGGGGTGGAAGTCGGGATGGCGGAAGCTGGTGGCGCCGGCTTCGGCGTGGTCTGCCACCGAGCGGAACACCGCGAACAAGTCCCGGCCCATGCCAAAATCATTGTGCGTCAGATCGGCCTGCGCCTGTTCGCGCGCGGCCCATTCTGCGTCGTCCACCAGCACGGTCAGCGCGCCGCTATTGGCGTCCAGCCGCACCGGGTCGCCGTCGCGCACCTTGCCGATCGGCCCGCCGGACAAGGCTTCCGGCGAGACGTGGATGGCGGCCGGCACTTTGCCGGAAGCGCCGGACATGCGGCCGTCGGTGACCAGGGCCACCTTGAAACCGCGTTCCTGCAAAATGCTCAGCGCCGGGGTCAGCTTGTGCAGTTCCGGCATGCCGTTGGCGCGCGGGCCCTGGAAGCGGATCACCGCGATGAAGTCTTTTTCCAGTTCGCCGCGCTTGAACGCGGCCAGCATATCGTTTTGGTCGTGGAAAATCACCGCCGGCGCTTCCACTACCCGGTGTTCCGGTTTGACCGCGGACACCTTGATCACCGCGCGGCCCAGTTTGCCGGACAGCAGCTTGAGGCCGCCGTCGGCGGAGAACGGGTCGGCGGCGGTGCGCAGCACGCTATCGTCTCCGCTGTCGGTGGGCGCGTCGCGCCATTTGAGCTCGCCGTTGTCCAGCCATGGCTCCTGCGCATAGCGCGACAGGCCGCGGCCCACCACGGTGCCCACGTCCTCGTGCAGCAGGCCGGCGGACAGCAGCTCGCGGATCACAAAGCCCATGCCGCCGGCGGCGTGGAAGTGGTTCACGTCGGCCTTGCCGTTGGGGTAGGCGCGGACCAAGAGCGGCACCACGGCGGAGAGTTCGTCGAAATCGTCCCAGTTCACGGCTATGCCGGCGGCGCGGGCAATGGCGACGATGTGCATGGTGTGGTTGGTGGAGCCGCCGGTGGCCAGCAGCCCTACGATGGCGTTGACGATGGACTTCTCGTCTATCATCTCGCCCACCGGGGTGAAGGCCTTGCCCTGCGCGGCGATACGGGCCGCTTGCTGAGCGGCGGCGCGGGTCAGCGCCTCGCGCAGCGGGGTGCCCGGATTGACGAAGGCGGCGCCGGGGAGGTGCAGACCCATGATCTCCATCAGCATCTGATTGGAGTTGGCGGTGCCGTAGAAAGTACAGGTGCCGGGGCCGTGGTAGGACTGGCACTCGGATTCCAGCAGCGCGTCGCGGCCCACCTTGCCTTCGGCGTACAACTGGCGCACCTTGGCTTTTTCATCGTTGGCGATGCCGGTGGTCATCGGGCCGGCGGGAACGAATACCGCGGGCAGGTGGCCGAAGGAGAGCGCGCCTATCAACAGGCCGGGCACGATCTTGTCGCACACGCCCAAGTAAAGCGCGGCGTCGAACATCTGGTGGGACAGCGCCACCGCGGTGCTCATCGCGATGATGTCGCGGGAGAACAGGGACAGCTCCATGCCCGGCTGGCCCTGGGTCACGCCGTCGCACATCGCCGGCACGCCGCCTGCGAACTGAGCGGTGGCGCCGGCCGCCAGCGCCGCTTCCTTCAGCTGCGCCGGATAGGTTTCCAGCGGCTGGTGGGCGGACAGCATGTCGTTGTAGGAAGAGACGATGGCCAGATTGGGGCGGTGTTCTTCCTTAAGATGTATCTTGATGCCGTCGGGCATGGCGGCGAAGGCGTGGGCCAGGTTGGTACACGACAATTGCGAGCGCTCCACCCTTCCCTGATGGGCTGCGGCGCGCAAGCGGTCCAGGTAGGCGGCGCGCGTTGCCCGGCTCCGGTTGACGATGCGCTCGGTAACGGCGGACAGGGTGGAATGCAAGGCCATGATGACGTTCCGTGTTGAAGTGGGTTGATAGTAGTTTTACTACACTCAAATTGCAAGACGCGCTCCAGCGCCGTTCCGCCATGATACGCCCGGCGGCGCGAGGCAACACCCGCCGTTGCAGCGATTGAGGGAATTGTTTGCTTTGGGGCAAAAGGTGTTGCAAAAGCGGCCTGCGTCAGCGCGATGACATGGACAAGGCAAAAGCTGGTGGTAATATAACTACATCTACAAACGTCTCGAGATGGAAGATCAGGATGGATACCCGTACTACGCCAACCCCGGCCTTCGATATGGTGTTGTTCGGCGGCGCCGGCGATCTGGTGATGCGCAAGCTGCTGCCCTCCTTGTATCAGGCGCACGCCGCCGGCCTGCTCAATCAGCAGGGCCGCATCCTGGCGCTGGGCCGCAAGGAACTGAGCCGCGACGACTACCTGGCCTTTGTCGAGAAGAACTCGCGCCAGCACGTCAAAGCCCATTTCGACGCCGCCGCCTGGGACAGCTTCTGTGCGCGGATCGAATACCTGAAAGTGGACGCCTCCCAGCCGCGGGATTTCCCGGCGCTGGCGGACAAGCTCAAGGGCGACGACGACCGCGTGGTGGTCTGTTATCTGGCCACCGCGCCCAATCTGTTCGCCGGCATCTGCGAGAACCTGGCGGCGGTGGGTCTCAATAGCGGCAATGTGCGCGTGGTATTGGAAAAGCCGCTGGGTACCGACCTGGATTCCTCCAACGAGATCAACGACGACGTGGCGCGCTTCTTCAAGGAAGAGCAGCTGTACCGGATCGACCACTACCTGGGCAAGGAATCGGTGCAGAACCTGATGGCGATCCGCTTCGCCAACGCGCTGTTCGAACCGCTGTGGCGGCGCGAATGGATACACGACGTGCAGATCACCATCTCCGAAGACCTGGGCGTGGGCAGCCGCGGCGACTTCTACGACGGCACCGGCGCGCTGCGCGACATGGTGCAGAACCACCTGCTGCAACTGCTGTGCATTGTGGCGATGGAGCCGCCGGCCAATATGGAAGCCGACGCGGTGCGCGATGAGAAGCTCAAGGTGCTGAAGGCGCTGCGCCCGTTCAGCGAGCAGGACGTGGCGGCCAAGACCGTGCGCGGCCAGTACAAGGCCGGCGCCGTGGGCGGCCAGCCTGTGGTGGGCTATTTGAGCGAGCAGGGCATCCCCGCGGACAGCCAGACCGAAACCTTCGTCGCGCTCAAGGCCGAGATCGACAACTGGCGCTGGGCCGGCGTGCCCTTCTTCCTGCGCACCGGCAAACGGATGCAGGAGCGGCTGGCCGAAATCGTCATCAACTTCCGCGACGTGCCGCACCAGCTGTTCAACGGCCCGATGAGCGGCAGCCACACCGCCAACCGGCTGGTGATCCGCTTGCAACCGGAAGAAAGCATCCGCCTCTACTTCCTGGCCAAGGAGCCCGGCGACACCATGCGCCTGCAACCGGCCTACCTCGACCTGGACTTCTACAAAGCCTTCAAGGTGCGCCGCGCCGACGCCTACGAGCGCCTGCTGCTGGACGTGATCCGCGGCAAGCTGGCGCTGTTCATGCGCCGCGACGAGCTGATAGAGGCCTGGCGCTGGGTGGAGCCCATCATGGACAGTTGGAGCCGTAGCAGCAATCTGCCGCCAAAGCAGTACACCGCGGGCACCTGGGGGCCGGCGGCGTCCAGTGCTTTGTTATCGCGCGATGGGATAGGCTGGCACGAGGAATGCTGAGCCGCTTGGAGGCATCCATCTGCTGCGCGCCCCGATCTCGAATGCTGCGGTGCTCGCCGTACTACTTGTACGGCTGCGCGTCTCGCTTCGACCTCGAGGCGCTCGCGACGATGGCTGTCCCATGCTGACCGTTTGCTGCGCGTCTCGATCTCGAATGCTGCGGTGCTCGCCGTACTACTTGTACGGCTGCGCGTCTCGCTTCGACCTCGAGGCGCTCGCGACGATGGCTGTCCCATGCTGACCGTTTGTTGCGCGTCTCGATCTCGAATGCTGCGGTGCTCGCCGTACTACTGTACGGCTGCTCGTCTCGCTTCGACCTTGAGGCGCTCGCGACGATGGACGATGGCATGCGCCATGCTGACTGTTTTGCAGCGCGTTTCGAACTCGAACGCTGCGATGTTTGATCTTGATTTTTTACCCGCGGAGCGCCGCTGATGAACTGCGTAGAATTTTCCGATAGCGAGCAACAGTCCACCGCGCTGGCCAATAGCGTGGCCGCCAGGCTGGGCGCCGCCATCGCCAGTCAGGGCGCCGCCGTGCTGGCGGTGTCCGGCGGCAAATCGCCGATTCCCTTTTTCCACATGCTCAGCACCATGGCGATAGACTGGTCCAAGGTGACTGTCACCCTGGTGGACGAGCGTTTCGTGCCGGACAGCCATCCGGACAGCAACGCCGCGCTGGTGCGCGCCCACTTGCTGCGCGACCGCGCCGTGGAGGCGCGTTTCCTGCCCCTGGTGGAAGACGCCGCGGACATCGACGCCGAGGTGGCGCGCGCCAACGCCGGCTTCGTTCCGCCCACCGTCGCCATCCTGGGCATGGGCGAGGACGGCCACACCGCCTCGCTATTCCCCGGCGCCGACGAGCTGACGGCCGGGCTGGACCCGGCCTCCGCCGCGGCCTTCCTGGCGGTGACGCCCAAGACCGCGCCGCACCGACGGATCTCGATGAGCTACGCCGCGTTGCTGCGCGCCGGTTGTCTGATTCTGTCCATCCAGGGCGACAAGAAGCGCCAGGTGCTGGACGCCGCCGCCAAGGGCGTCAGCGACGCGTTGCCCATCAGCCATTTCCTGGCCCAGAACAAGGTGGAGCTGGATGTCTACTGGTCTGCCTGAGCAATGGCCGCGGCTGCTGGCCGATATCGGCGGCAGCAACGCCCGCTTTGCGCTGGAAACCGCGCCTGGCGTGATCGAGGACATCGAGGTGCTGCCCTGCGCCGGCTACCCCACGCTGTTGGACGCGATCCGCGCTTATCTGGACCTGGCCGGCGCGCGCGCGGTCGCCCATGCCGCTTTCGGCATCGCCAACCCGGTGCTGGGCGACTGGGTGCAGATGACCAATCACCATTGGGCGTTCTCCATCGAGGCCACGCGCCAGGCGCTGGGCCTGACCACGCTGCGGGTGATCAACGATTTCACCGCGCTGGCGCTGGCCCTGCCGCATTTGCCGACGAGCGAACTGCTGCAAATCGGCGGCGGCGAGGCGGAAGCCGGCGCGCCGCTGGCGCTGATCGGCCCCGGCACCGGCCTGGGCGTGTCGGCGCTGATTCCCTACCCGGGCGGCTACGCGCCCTTGTCCGGCGAGGGCGGCCACGTCGGCTTCGCCCCGTTTGACGAGCGCGAGGCCGACATCTGGCGTCACGCGATGCGGCGCTTTGGCCATGTATCCGCCGAACGGCTGCTGTCCGGCTCCGGCATCCCGTTGATTTACCAAGCCTTGTGCGAACGCGCCGGCGAAACGGCCGCGGTGTTGGACCCGGCCGAGGTCACCGCGCGCGGCCTGTCCGGAGCCTGTCCGCGCTGCCGCGAAACCCTGGAAGTGTTCTGCGGCATGCTGGGCGGCGCGGCAGCGAATCTGGCCCTGAATCTCGGCGCCCGTGGCGGCGTGTATCTAGGTGGTGGTATCGTGCCGCGTCTACGCGGTTTTTTTGAACAATCACCATTCCGCCGCCGCTTCGAGGATAAGGGACGGATGTCCGGCTATCTGGCCGCGATTCCGGTCTATCTGATCGTCAGCTCCTACCCGGCTTTGCCGGGCGTGGCCGCCCATCTGGCGGCCGAACTGGCGAGCGCCCGCGCCCGACCCCGGGCGCATCCTGACGACGGCGCGGCAGGAGAGTAAATACATGCTTGAACGTATCAGGAGCCAATTGGAGATCCTGTCCTCGGCCGAGCGCAAAGTGGCCGAGCTGGTGCTGGAGCAGCCTTACACCGTGATCCAGGCGGCGGTGGCCGACATCGCCAAGAACGCCGGCGTCAGCCAGCCCACCGTGATCCGCTTTTGCCGCACCGTGGGCTGTTCCGGCCTGCCGGACTTCAAACTGAAGCTGGCCGGCAGCCTGGTCACCGGCGTGCCCTATGTGCACTCCAGCGTGCGCCCTGAAGATCCCACCTCGGAAATCGTCGCCAAGGTATTCGACAACACCGTGTCCGCGCTGCTCAAGTGCCGCAACGACGTCAATCCGCAGTCGATAGAATCCGCGGTGAGGCTGCTGACCGACGCGCGCCGCATCGAGTTCTACGGCCTGGGCAACTCCGGCATCATCGCCGCGGACGCCCAGCACAAATTCTTCCGCTTCGGCATTCCCACCGTCGCCTATTCCGATACCCACATTCAGATGATGGCGGCGTCGGTGCTGGGGCCGGGCGATGTGCTGGTGGCGATCTCCAGCTCCGGCCGCACGCTGGAGTTGCTGGAAGCCGTGGACGTGGCCTTGTCCGCCGGCGCCAGCGTGGTGGCGCTGACCACCAGCGGTTCGCCGCTGGCGCGCCGCGCCACCGTGGCCTTGATCGCCGACACATTGGAAGACAATGAAACCTACAGCCCGATGATTTCGCGCATCGTGCATCTGGTGCAGATCGACATCCTGGCGGTGAGCGTGGCGCTCAAGCGCGGGCCGGGCCTGATCAGCCAGCTGGAAAAAACCAAGCACAGCCTGAAGAACCGAAGGCTGGACAACAAAACCGAAGAGGATTGACCATCATGAGCGAACTGACCGAACTGCCGGCCTGGCAGGCACTATGGGACCATTTTGCCGAGGCCAAGCACCAGCACATGCGCGATTTGTTCGCCGCCGATCCGGAGCGGGCGGAGCGCTATGCGCTGGAGGTGGGCGGCCTGTTCCTCGACTATTCCAAGAACCGCATCACCGACGACACCCTGAAGGGCTTGATGCAACTGGCGCGCGAATCCGGGCTGCCGGCCAAGATCAAGGCCATGTTCAAGGGCGAGAAGCTCAACAGCACCGAAAACCGCGCAGTGCTGCACGTGGCGCTGCGCAACCGCACCAACTCGCCCATCCATGTGGACGGCGAGGACGTGATGCCCAAGGTCAACTCGGTGCTGGAGCGCATGGGCAAGTTTGCTCACGCGGTGCGTTCCGGCGAATGGCTGGGCTATACCAACCAGCCCATCACCGACATCGTCAACATCGGCATCGGCGGCTCGGATCTGGGCCCGTTGATGGTCTGTAGCGCGCTCAAGCCTTTCGGCCATCCGCGGCTGAACATGCACTTCGTCTCCAATGTGGATGGCGCCCAGCTCAAGGAAACGCTGAAAAAGGTCCATTCCGAGACCACGCTGTTCGTGGTGGAGTCCAAGACCTTCACCACTCAAGAGACGCTGACCAACGCGCTGACCGCGCGCGACTGGTTCTTGCAGCGCTCGCGCGATGAAAGCGCGGTGGCCAAGCACTTCGTGGCGGTGTCCACCAACCAGAAGGCGGTGGCGGATTTCGGCATCGACCCGTCGAACATGTTCGAATTCTGGGACTGGGTGGGCGGCCGCTACAGCCTGTGGTCGGCCATCGGCCTGCCCATCATGCTCTACCTGGGCGAGGAGAACTTCACCGAACTCCTCAACGGCGCCCACATTATGGACCAGCATTTCAGAAACGCGCCGTTCGAACAGAACATGCCGGTGCTGCTGGCCATGATTGGAGTCTGGTACATCAATTACTACGGCGGCGGCAGCCATGTGATCGCGCCTTACGATCAATACCTGCACCGCCTGCCGGCCTTCATCCAGCAGCTGGACATGGAGTCCAACGGCAAGCAGGTGATGCTGGACGGCCAGCCGGTGAACTTCGAAACCGCTCCCATTATCTGGGGCGAGACCGGCATCAACGGCCAGCACGCCTTCTTCCAGCTCTTGCATCAAGGCACCCACATTTCGCCGATCGACCTGATTGCCTCGGTGCAAAACTGTTCCAGCCTGCCCGGCCACCATGAAATCCTGCTGGCCAACGTGTTCGCCCAGGCCGAGGCCTTCATGCGCGGCAAGACCGCGGACGAGGTGCGCGCAGAGCTGAAGGAGCAGGGCCTCAAGGGCGAGGCGCTGGAAGCGCTGGTGCCGCACAAGGTGTTTGGCGGCAACCGCCCCACCAACACCCTGCTGATGAGCCGCTTGAACCCGCGCAATCTGGGCTCCTTGATCGCGCTGTACGAGCACAAGATCTTCGTCCAGGGCGTGATCTGGCACATCAACAGCTTCGATCAGTGGGGCGTGGAACTGGGCAAGCAACTGGCCAAGACCATACACGCGGAGCTGACCGGCAAGCTCAAGCACGCCGAGCACGACAGCTCCACCCGCCGCTTGATCGAGCTGTACCGCCAGGTCAACGCCGACGACTGCAAGTGCTGAGCCGGACGCCGGCCCAATAAAAACGCGAGGCCTCGGCCTCGCGTTTTTATTGGGGTCACACCGCCGCTTATTTCTTGACGACTTCCTGCTCCACCACCATGTCCAGCACCCAGCGGATGGACGAAGCGTCGGCCGGCGGGTTCTCCACCTTGAACTCTTTCAGGCGCAGGCGGTAGGCGATGCCCGGCTCCGGCTTGAAGCCCTCGATCTCGCCGTAGTGCAGCTGCCACGGCTGGTCCTTGCTTTCGCGGATCTGCAGGCATTGCATCGGCGCCACGCCGGTGCAGGGCTTGCGCTCGGCGGCCACGTAGACGAAGCGGGTGACGCCGCCTTCCAGCGAAGGCTGGCGCTCAAAGCTCAACGTCTTGTCGCCGGCCTGCAGCGTCAGCTTGTCGCCGTCCAGCTTGACCGCGGGCTTGGCGCCCAGGAAGGCGGCCAGCGCGCGGTCGCGCTCCATCGCCTCCGGCGGACACATCATCAGGGTGCTGGCCAGCTGCTTGCTGACCAGCTTGCCGCCTTCCAGCGACACCGGGCCGAACATGCCGTTGCAGCCGGCGCGGGCGGATACGCCGCCGTCCTTGAAGCTGAGGGTGATCGGGTGCTCGGCGGCGTCCTGTTTCCATTGGCCGGCCAGCGCGTCCAGTTTGATCTCCGCTTGGGCGTCCATTTTGGCTCCGGTTTGCGGGGTGGCGCAGGCGCTCAGGGCGGCTGCGGTCAGAGCGGCGAGCAAAAGCGATTTTTTCATTATCGTATTCCGTGGTTAAGGTCATGGGCGGACTGCGCTTGGAGCGCTGGCCGGCCTCGAGAGTTCAGCGCAGTTTGCTGACTTCCTCGCTGTAGACGATGCGTTCCAGCGTCCAGCGCGCGCCGGCGTCGGCCTGCGCCGCCGGTTTCAGCTTGATGTAGTAGCTGATGCCGGGCTTGGGGTGAAAGCCGGCGATTTCGCCTTGCAGCGGCCGCCAGCTTTGCTCGGCGCGCTCGCGCACCTGCAGGCAGTCGCGCGCGGCTTCGCCGTTGTGGCAGGCCTGGCGTTCCGGCGCCACGTACAGGTATTGCAGCTTGGCCGGCTGCGCCGCCGGGTCGGCGTCGGGGGTCAAGCGCACGAAGCGGTATTCGGCGCGCTCCGACTTCAGCACCAGGTTCTGCGCCCGGCCGTCCGGCAACACGCGGAAGGGGCTGGAGAGGAAGGCGATGAAGTGTTGCTCCATCTCCATCAGCGGCGGCCGGCAGGCCATGCGGGTGGTGGCCACCTGCGCCTTGCCCTTGGCGTCAACGGTGCGGATGAAGCGGTTGCAGCCGGCGAAGCCGGTGATCTTGCCCGGCTGGAAGGCGACGGTGGGCGGCTGGCCCGCGGGCGCGGGTTCCACCATCCGCCATTCGGTTCCCTGCAGATTGGGCATGGCCAGCGCCGGCAGCGGCAAGGCCAGCGCGCCCAGCCACAGCGCCGCCAGGCGCCGGGCGGAGAAGCCAGTATTTTGCATTGCCATACTCCATGTATAAACAAAAACTAATATTTGTTTACAATACACCTGATAACCGCCGCTTGTGAAGCGCGGCGGCGCGGAAAAGCGGAGCTCGAAATAGACGGAAACAAAAAACCGCCCAAGCTTAAAACATTGGGCGGTTTTGAAATGCCGAAGGCATGGGGCTGCGCGCTACAGCTGCTCCACTCCCCTGAGCAACTCCTCCACCACCTTCTTGGCGTCGCCAAACACCATCATGGTCTTGTCCATATAGAACAGCTCGTTGTCCAGACCGGCGTAGCCGGCGTTCATCGAGCGTTTGACTACGATTACGCTGCGCGACTTATGAGCGTCCAGGATGGGCATGCCGTAGATCGGGCTGGTTTTGTCCTTCTGCGCGGCCGGGTTGACCACGTCGTTGGCGCCTATCACCAGCACCACGTCGGTGTTGGAGAAGTCGGAGTTGATCTCTTCCATCTCCTGCACCTGCTCGTAGGGCACCTCGGCCTCGGCCAGCAGCACGTTCATATGGCCTGGCATCCGGCCCGCCACCGGGTGGATGGCGTAGCGCACGTTGACGCCTTTCTGGTGCAGGATTTCGGCAAACTCCTGCAAGGCGTGCTGAGCGCGCGACACCGCCAGGCCGTAGCCGGGGACGATGATCACGCTGTCGGCGTTGGCCATCAGGAAGGCGGCGTCCTCGGCGGAGCCGGACTTGTGGTTCTTGGGTCCGCCGTCGCCGGCGCCGCCCCCCGCGGCCGTCTCGGCGCCGAAGCCGCCCAGCAGCACCGCGACGATGGAACGGTTCATCGCCTTGCACATGATGTAGGACAGAATCGCGCCGGAAGCGCCGACGCAGGCGCCGGCGATGATCAGCACCGGGTTGTTCAGCGTGAAGCCGATGCCGGCGGCCGCCCAGCCGGAGTAGGAGTTGAGCATGGACACCACCACCGGCATGTCGGCGCCGCCGATCGGAATGATCAGCGTCACCCCCAAGGCCAGCGCGATGGCCAGCATGGTCAGGAAGGCGGCCTGGCTGTCGCTGAGGAAATACACCACGCCAAAGCCAACCATGGCGACGGCCAGCAGCAGATTAAGCAGGTGTTGGCCTTTGAAGTTCACGGCCTTGGAGCCGAAGCGCCCGGACAGTTTGCCGTAGGCGATCACCGAGGCGGTGAAGGTGATCGCGCCGATGAAGGCGCCGATGAACAGCTCCACCTTTTGCACCTGGGTGTGCTCCACGCCGCTGTGGAAGATGGCCGCCACCGCGATCAGCACCGCGGACAGGCCCACCAGCGAGTGCATCGCCGCCACCAGCTCCGGCATGCCGGTCATCTGCACGGTCTTGGCTTTCCACGCGCCGATGGCGCCGCCGGCGACAATGGCGGACGCGATCAGCGCCAGCACCGGTTTGTCCATGATCAGCAAGGTGGTGGCCACGGCGATGAGCATGCCTATCATGCCGTAGAGGTTGCCGCGCAAGGCGGAGGCCGGACTGGACAGCCCCTTGAGCGCCAGGATGAACAACACCGCGGCGATGAGATAAAGAATTGCGGACAGGTTTTCCATCGTGGTCCCTTATTTCTTCTTTTTCTTGAACATGTCCAGCATCCTCTGAGTGACCAGGAAGCCACCGAAGATGTTGATGCTGGCGAGGAAGATGCCGATGGTGCCCAACACCGAGGTGAGGGTGATTTCGGAACCGTTGATGTCCACCACCTGCAGCATGGCGCCGACGATGATGATGCCGGAAATGGCGTTGGTCACCGCCATCAGCGGGGTGTGCAGCGCGGGGGTGACGTTCCAGACCACGTGGTAGCCGACGAAGACGGCCAGCACGAAGACGGTGAGGCTGGTGATGAAGGGATCTACCATCTTGTTCTCCTTAATCGGCGGCGGGGAAGCGGACCTGGCCGGCGTGGGTCACCAGCGTGGCGGACAGGATCTCGTCTTCCAGATTGAGGTTCAGGCCTTCCGGCGTCAGCAGCAGGCCGAGGAAGGTCAGCAGGTTCTTGGCGTACAGGCTGGAGGCGTCCGCCGCCAGCAGGCCGGGCAGATTGGTCTGGCCGACCACGGTGACGCCGTTGTCCAGGCGCACGGTTTCGCCGGGGCGGGTCAGCGCGCAGTTGCCGCCGGTTTCCGCCGCCAGGTCCACGATGACCGAGCCCGGCTTCATCGCCTCCACCACCTCGGCCGACAGCAGCTTGGGCGCCGGTTTTCCCGGGATCAGCGCGGTGGTGATCACGATGTCCGCCGCCTTGGCGTGTTTGGCCACCAGCTCGCCCTGGCGCTGGCGATAGCTCTCGGACATTTCCTTGGCGTAAACGCCGCTATTGGCCATTTTTTCTTCTTCGCTCATCGGCACTTCGATGAACTTGGCGCCCAGCGACTCCACCTGTTCCTTGGTGGCCGGACGCACGTCGAAGGCCTCCACCACCGCGCCCAGGCGCTTACCGGTGGCAATGGCCTGCAGGCCGGCCACGCCCACGCCCAGAATCAGCAGCCGGGCCGGTTTCACCGTGCCGGCCGCGGTCATCAACATGGGCATGAAGCGCGGATAGTGCTGGGTGGCCAGCAGCACCGCGCGGTAGCCGGCGATGTTGTTCTGGCTGGAGAGCACATCCATGCTCTGCGCGCGGGTGCTGCGCGGCAGCAACTCCAGCGCGAAGGCGGAGACGCGTTTGGCGGCCAGCGCCGGTAGGTTGTGGTTGTGATAGGGGTTGAGTTGGCCGATCAGCGTCGCGCCGTCCTTCAGCGCGGCAATGCCGTCCTCGTCCAGCGGGCGCACCGTCAGCACTATGTCGGCCTGGGCCAGCGCCGCGGCGCGGTCCGCCGCGATGACGGCTCCGGCTTCCTGATAGGCCGCGTCCGGCTGCGCGGCCGCGAGGCCTGCGCCGCTTTCCACCGTGACGGCGTGGCCGCCGGCCACGAGTTTCTTCACCGTGTCCGGCGTTGCGGCCACGCGGTGTTCACCGGCCAGCCTCTCGGCTGGGATAGCGATATGCATGGTCTTCCTTTCCTGCGATTAGATAACAAAGATTCCAGATAGCGAACGCCCGTGCGGGGCTAAATCGAACGAGCGTTTGAATTCAATTAAAGGCATGCGGGATTTTCCCGCGCAACACTTATATTGCCGACCGTATACCGTCAGACAATTTCGACGGTGAAAGGGCCGGATGCTAGCAAAACCCTACAGCAGCGATGTGACGTGAATCAGACAGAGGTCAGTCAACGGCTGTTGGAACGGAATTGCGGAAGAAAGACGGCGAAGCGGCCGTGGGCGGGCAGGCGGAACAAGGCGCGGAGGCGGATGAGGCCGGTCGACGCGCATATGCTGCCGGCAAGGCTTATGCACGACACTAGCGTTGACGGCGCGGCTTGTAAAGCTGCGCCATGCGCCAGTTGCCAGCCCGGGAGCGCGGCCGCGTCGGGCGGCTTGGGCTGTTGCGCGCGCGCGACGGCGGGGCCGGCTAGAAAGCCGGACGCGGCGCTTCCGCCAACAAGCGCGCCACGGTGCCGTCTTGCAGCATGGAACGCATCGCCAGCGCGATGCGGCGCTTGTGCGGGGAGCGCGGGGACAGGCCGATGCGGCGCGGCTCCGGCGAATACAGCAGCAGCGGCGCGCGCTTCACGTACCGGCGGAATTCGGCGTTGGCGGCCAGCTCGGCGGTTTGGCGTTCATCGGCGATCAAGGCGTCGATGCGGCCGGCCTTGAGCTTGCGGAAGTTGGAATCCAGCGACGGGGCCGGCTCGCGCCGCACGCGCAGGTCGCTGTCGAACTCGTCCTGGTAGCGCACGCCCTCCACCACGCCGATCAGAAAGGGGTAGAGCTGACGATAGCTGCGCAGCGGCCGCGGGTCGTCGGCGCGCTGATACAAGGCCAGCCGGCTACCGGAGGCGAAGGCGGGTTCGATGAAGTCGATGAACTCGCGGCGGGCCGCGGTGTTCTTCACCCCGATCACCAAATCGGCCTTGCCCTGGCGCAGGTATTGCAGACAGCGGGTCAGCGGGCAAGGGAGGAAGACCAGCCGCAGCTTGGCGCGCTTGGCCATCTCGCGCATCAGCTCGGTGTACGGTCCTTGCGGCGCGCCGTACGCGTCCATGGTCTTCCAGGGCGGGAACAGATTGTAGGCGAAGACCAGTGCCGGCTCCGCCGCCGCGCACTGAATGCCTGCCATCAGGCAGATCAGAGCCAAAAGGGACTTGAGTTTCACAATGATGAACAGGTGCGAACGGGCGTCGGCGGCCCCACGCCGCCGACTGCAGCCAGAAAGCCATTATCGGACGGCTGGGCGCGGCGCGGGCGTAAAAATTCACCGTTCCGAAAAAAACCATGAAAACAATATGGTATTGGAAATGTCCGCATCCGCCACCTGGCCGCTTTGGCGGGCCGGCCTTGACGAAGGCCAAGGCCGGCCCGCTAGCCGGACCCGAGTTTACGGAGTCAGGTACTGGCTGCCGTCATAAGCGCCGATGAAGGTCCAATTGCCGTTGCTGACGCCGGTGGTGGGAAAGTAGCCGTAGTTCGCGTTCTTCAGCACGAAGTAGTCGCGGGAGGAGCGATAGGGGTTGTCGTAGACATAGACGTCCCCCACCGTGCCGGTTCGGCTCTCGCTCCAGCTGTTCAAACGGCTCTTGCGTTGCGAGGTCAGCATCGCCAGGTCGTAGGACTGGGTGGCGGACAGCGGGGCGCCGTTGTAGCTGTCCAGGAACTGCCAGCCGGCGTTGTTGCCGCCGTCGGTCGGGAAGTAGCCATAGCGCGCGGTTTTCAGCTGGAAATAGTCGCGGGTGTTGCGGTAGGGGTTGTCGTAGACGTAAACATCCCCCGGCGCGCCCGTGCGGCTCTCGCTCCATTTTTGCAGCGATCCCTTGTTGTACGCGGCCAGAATCATCGCATCGTAGCTTTGCGCGCCGGGGCGGCGCAGCTGGATGGCGCTGCCCAGCGTCATCTGGGTGACGCCGTCGCTGACGGTGACGCGAATCGGCGCGTACGCGCCTTGCAGCGCCTGCGCGGGCGCGGTCAGCGTCGCCGTCGCGCTGTTGCCGGGCGAACCGCCGAAACCGGGCGGCAACTGCCACTGGTAGCGCAGCGTCTTGCCGCCGGCGTTGCTGACCCGCGCTTCCACGCTGAAAGCGCGGCCGGCGTCGACGGCGGCCGGCAGCGACACGCGGCCGGCCAGGCCCTGCTGCTCAAGCGGGTAGCGATAGAGCAGGCTTTCATCGCGGTTCAGCCAGATCGGCTGGGACAGGGCGGGCAGGGCCAGGCTGCTCAGGGTCTGTCGGGTGGCCGTGCTGGCCTTCAAGCCCCATTTGTCGAAAAACGGGGTCAGGTTGTGACCGGCGACGCGGCTGGTTTCGATGATGAAGCGCTGGCGTTTGTCCTCGTCGCCGGCGGGCAGCTCGGCAAAGGGCATGCTGCGGTAGCGCTGCCCCAGCCGGCTGTAGAAATCCTTGCCGAAGGCCAGGTCCAGTTGCCAGAACATCGCCGCGCGCACGAACAAGTCCGCTTGCGCGTCGTAAGACGGCTGCGCCTGGTTCAGGTGCTGGCGCACCAGGTCCCATTTGCCGCCGGTTTCCAGCCGCGAACGCTGGCCCAAGGCCCGCTGCACATAGAGCGAGGTCAGGTTCACCGTTACCTCGGTCTGGTCGTTCCAAGTCATCGCCGGCATCTGGTAGTGATGGCCCAGCTCATGCCAGGGGCCCCAACCGTCCTGCTGCAGCAATTTGGAGTTGGCCACCGAGCCGGCGCCGCCGACATTGGTGCCCAGCCAGTAATTGCTGGCCGACATATAGCCGCCGCTGCTGTCCGGTTTGGTGACGAACTGGTACTGGAACGGCGTCGCCGCGTGCGGGTAAGGATTGCCGGCGGCCAGGCCGTATTGTTCCTCGGCCAGGGTGACGATGCGGTCCCACAGCGTCATGGCGGCGCTTGGGTCGTCCACCTGCTGGCGCAGGACAGGCAGCGGCATGGTCACGATCATGCGTTTGCCCACCAGCTCCGCGTAAGGCTCGGCCGCCAGGCGGCTCAGCATGGCGCTCCAGTCCGCCTTGCTGTGCTGCCCCAGGACGAAGCGCGGTATTTCGCGGCCGCCGCTTTGCAGCGTCGCCACGATCTTGCCGCTGCCGGGCTGGCTGCGCGGCGCGAAATAGATCACGCCGTCGTTCTGCGCGGTGATCTGATTGAGGCCGGGGCGTAGCTGGACCACCTGGTTGGACGGCATAGCGCTGTTGGCGTTGGCGATAGGCACCAGCCACAGCTCCGGAGGAAGGTTGGGCGGCGTGCCCTGGTAGGCGATATTGACGCTCAGCGCTTCGCCTTTGCGCGCCCAGTAGCCGGTGGACTGGGTGGGATGAGTGAGAAAACCGCGGCGGTGCGCCAGCAGCCACTCGCTGGGATCGCCGCGTTGTTCCAGCGTCAACTGGCGGGGAGCGTCCGCGAAGGCGGGCAGAGAGGACAGACTGGCGACCATCGCGGCGCCTAGCCACAGACAGGAACTGAGCTTAGATGCGTGCATATTTCTCTTATTCCATCAGGCCATGCCGGACTGCTGCGGGCGCTGGGCACGGCCTGTCCAGTTGCGGGTTGCGCCCTGGTCCCCGCTGGCTTGATGGGGGGGGGGACCTACCCACTGGAGTCCGCTTCTTATTCCAAAGTTCTTATTTTATTCAGGTAAATATTTACTTTGGACTAACTGTATTTATTCAGCGCATTGACATTTTTAGTCGCGAATTAGGCTAAAAGCGGCTAACAAAAATCGCTCTTAAGAGCCTGTTCAAAAGTCTCGCGAGCAAGAGCGAGACAAGGCGAAAACGGCTGAGAAAGCGGAATGCACACGTGGTACATGAGCATTTCGAAGGTGTACTCACCGTGTAACGCGTTCACGACGTGCGGCAGACTTTGAACAGGCTCTCGCGGCTGAGGCAAATCGGCGTAGATCGGCCGCAGCGCTTTGCTAGCGGCTTAAGCGCCGCGCCGCGCTCAGCGCACCACCAGCGCTTTCACCCGCCAGGCCAGCTTGGCGTCGATGTCGGCGGTTTGCAGTTCGCGGAAGTCGTTGAGCGGATACATCATCCATTGGCTGAAGCCCATCTCCTCCAGTGGCCGGCCGTTGATGCGCAGCGCCAGGATGGGCTGATAGCGGCTTTGGTCGCCCGGCGGAATCACCACCTTGTACTGGTCCTCGGTGACCACTTCCACCGGCCGGCCGGCCGCGCCCACGGCGCGCAGGATGGCGGAGAGCGTGGGGCCGGAGAAGGCCGACTTCGGCGTCCAGGTGGTCTTGGTCTGGATGGTGCGCTGTTGCAAGCGTTCCAGCTCGGCCTTGCTGAAGTGGTATTCGCCGGCGCTGGCCTGGTTGGACACCTTGATCTGGCCGGTGACGACCAGGGCCGGAGGCGCGCCGGCCCAGGAAGGCGCGGCGCAGAACAAAGACAGGAGGGTGGCAAAGGACAGGATGGATCTCATGGGGATGGGCTCCTGGAAGCGGAATGTCGATGGAGATGACATTCTAACCTTGAGAATCCATTGTCATTCTTGCCGTTGCGCAATAAAACAAGTCCGCTCCGCATTTTGGATCTTACATTGCCCAGCAGTATTTAGGTGCTAATTAGAAAAGTCTTCTTTAAATCAATTAATGGTTGCAACTGGGATCGTTTTGTTTTGCATTAACCAAATTGCCATTTGCATATTATTTTAGGGTGTGGTTTATTTATATAAATATCCGTCGCCAAAATTGGATATTAATATATTTACTCTAGAATAACTGTCCAATAGGGCAGTCAATTCAAACAAAAAGCCTGTCTATAATCTCGCCCCTTCTGAGTAGCCCGACGTCATGTTTCGGGCCTATTCAGTTGCCGAAACAAATGCCGCGCCGTCCATCTCTCCGCGTTGCTTTTCATTGTCGGTTTTAAATTGCCCATGGTTTTTATAGGGCTGCCATTCAATTACCTTGATATTTTATGAGTCAAAACGCAATTCAATCTTTGCTGCCTATTTCCCGAGGCCGCGCGCTGGGCTTTTGCCTATTGCTGGCCGCTTTCGAACTACTGACTTATATCGGCAGCGATATGGTGATGCCAGCCATGCTGCAAGTCGTCGCGGATTTGAACGCCGACGCCCGTCACGTGCCGACGGCGCTCAACGCCTACCTGCTGGGCGGGGTGGCCTTGCAATGGCTGATTGGTCCATTGTCCGACCGTTACGGCCGCAAACCGTTATTGGTGGCCGGCGCCGTCGGCTTCGCCCTGGCTTGTCTCGCCGCCGTCGGCAGCCGCGATATAGAGCTGTTCAATCTGCTGCGCTTCATCCAGGGCCTGTCTCTGGGCTTCGTGATGGTGGTCAGCTACCCGGCGCTGCAAGAAGCGTTTCCGGAAAAAGACGCGGTGCGGCTGATGGCCCTGCTGGCCAATATCGCGTTGCTGTCGCCGCTGGTCGGCCCCTTGTTGGGCAGCTTGTTGTTGGGCCTGTTGCCGTGGCGCGGCTTGTTCGCGCTGATCGGCGCGCTGGCGGCCTTGGTGGCCGTCGGCCTGTGGCGCTGGATGCCGGAAACCCTGGGCGTGGAGCGGCGCGACGGCAGCCGGCTGGCGGCGAGCCCGCTGCGCCTGGGCCGCAGCGCGCGTCAGTACGCGGCTTTGCTGCGCAACGCCCCCTTCATGCACGGCAGCGTGGCGCTGGGCCTGCTGTCCATCCCGCTGGTGGGTTGGATCGGCCTGTCGCCGCTGCTGCTGATGCGCGGGCTGGGCTTGTCCGGCATTGAGTACGGACTGTGGCAGCTGCCGGTGTTCGGCGGGCTGATCGCCGGCAACCTGACCTTGAACCGGCTGGCGGCCAGCCTGGAGCTGGAACGGGTGCTGCGGCTGGCGTTGTGGCCCTTGTTCGGCGGCCTGGCGGCGATGCTGGCGTTGACCTGGTCCAGCGGCGCGCTGCCGGCGCTGGCGGCGGGCCTGACGCTGTACGCCTTCGGCCTGGGCCTGGGCCACGCCACCCTGTACCGCTTCACCCTCTACGCCAGCGAAAGCGGCAAGGGCGCGGTGGCGGCGATGCTGGGCATGATTTCCACCGCTTTGCTCGGCCTGGGTTGCAGCGCGCTGGCCTGGCTGGGCGCCGGCCTGCAAGCCTTCGCCGGCTGGGCCGTCTTGGGCGCCGGCCTGGCGGCCTGGCCGCTGTGGCGCTTGCTCAAGCAGCGCGCTTACGCCTTGCAAGCGGCTTGAATCCCCATTCTCACTCCCGGAGCCTCACCATGCTGAACCACGTCGACGCGCTGTGCGCGCTGGAACACCCTTATCGCGCCGATGCCGACTGCGGCCGGCTGTTCGACGCCGCCATGCGCGAACTGAGCCATTACCACTGCGAACACACGCCCGGCTATCGCCATTGGCTGCAGGCCAACGGCCTGGACGCCGCGGCGCTGGAGACGCTGGACGATTGGTCGCGGCTGCCGCCGCTGTTCGCCAACTACTTCAAACGCCAACTGGTGGTAAGCGCCGCCGGTCAGGACGCGCTGGAGCTGACCTCCTCCGGCACCACCGGCCAGAAAAGCCGAATGCGTTACGACGCGCGCAGCCTGGGCGCGGCGCAAAGCATGGTGGACCGCATCTTCCGGCATTACGGCTGGGACACGCCGCAACAGCCGTGCAACTACCTGCTGCTCAGCTACGAACCGGCCGGCGCCATCACCCTGGGAACCGCCTACACCGACCAATTCCTGTGCAAGTACGCGCCGGTGAACCAGGCCTGTTACGCCTTGCGCCACAACGGCCACGGTAATGAGTTCGACCCCTTCGGCGTGATCCGCGCCTTGCAGGACTTCGCCGAACAAGGCCTGCCGGTGCGTATGCTGGGTTTCCCCGCCTTCCTGTGGTTCGCGCTGGAGCGCATGCGGGAACTGGGCCTGCCGCCGCTGCAACTGCACCCGGAATCGCTGGTGTTCCTGGGCGGCGGCTGGAAAACCCACGCGGACCGCGCCATTCCCAAGGCCGAGCTGTACCGGCGGCTGGGCGAGCAACTGGGCATCCCGGACGCGCGTTGCCGCGACGGCTACGGCGCGGTGGAGCACCCGGTGCCTTACGTGGAGTGCGAACGCCACCGTTTCCACCTGCCCAGCTACGCCCGCGCCGTGATCCGCGACACCGCCAGCCTGCGGCCGCAACCCTACGGCGCCGCCGGCTTCCTCAACCTGCTGTCGCCCTACATCACCTCCAGCCCGGCCCACAGCATCGTGATGGGCGATCTGGCCGTGCTGCATCCGGCCGAGAGCTGCGGCTGCGGCCTGGCCACCGACTGGTTCGAACTGCTGGGCCGCGCCGGCACCAGCAAGAGCCGCAGCTGCGCGGTGGCCGCCTCCGAATTGATCAAGGAATCCTGATATGTATCTATTGAACGGAACACTGAACGCCGCCGTGGACGCCGCCGCCGCGCTGGCGCAATTGCACGCGGGGCTGCCCGCCGCGCTGGCCCGGCCGCCGGCCTTGGACGCGGTGCTGGATTGCGCCGAACGCTTCGCCGCCGCCCTGCCGCAACGGGCGGAGGCCCTGGGCCTGGACGCCGCCGCCGTCGACGCGCTGCAAGGCTTTTGCCGGCGCGAGGCGCTGCAAGCCAAGGTCCGCCGCGAGCTGGGCGAGCAAGCCTTCTCGCTGCGCCGCTTCGACTACCGCCAGCCGCGTTTTGAAAGCTGGCGGCCGCTGGGCCTAGTGGCCCACATCACCCCGGCCAACGCGCCGCTGCTGCCCTTCATGGCGGTGCTGGAAAGCCTGCTGGCCGGCAACGTCAACTGGCTGCGGCCCAGCGGCAGCGACCAAGGCCGCAGCGCGCGGCTGCTGGCCGATTTCCTGAGCCACGATGCTGCCGGCGTTCTGTCCGCCCACGTGGCGGTGCTGCCGCTGGCCACAAATCAACTGAGCGGCCTGCTGGCCCGCGCCGACGCCGTGTCCGCCTGGGGCGGCGACGCCGCGCTGGAGGCCATCCGCCGCCAAGCGCCGGCCGGCTGCCGCTGGATACCCTGGGGCCACCGCATCAGCTTCGCCTACCTGGACCCGGCCGCGGCGACGGAGGCCGATTACGACGCGCTGGCCGACGACGTCTGCCGTTTTGATCAGCAAGCCTGCTCCAGCCCGCAATGCCTGCTGGTGGACAGCGAGGACGAAGCCGCGCTGCACAGTGCGGCCCAGGCCATGGCCGCCGCGCTGACGCGGCGCGCGCCGGCCTGGCCCGCACTGCAGCCGGACGTGCAGGAAGCCGCGGAAATCTCCAGCCAGCTGGCCATGCTGCGGCTGGACCAGTCGTTTGCCGGTGTGGCCGGCGCGGTGGAGCAGGGCGAGCGTTGGCGCGTGGCCTGGGCGCAGCGCCAAGAGCTGGCGGCCTCTCCGCTGTTCCGCACCCTGCAACTGCGGCCGGCGCCGCGCGCGCGGCTGGTGGAACTGCTGCTGCCCTGGCGCACCCATTTGCAAAGCTGCGGCCTGATCGCCGCGCCGGAGCAAGTGCCGGCGCTCAGCCGCCTGCTGCTGGACGCCGGCGTCAGCCGGCTGTGTCCTGTGGGAGCGATGCACGACGGCTACGCCGGCGAGCCGCACGACGGCGTTTACGCGCTGAGCCGGCTGACGCGGCGGGTGTCCGTGAGCCTGAGCGACGGCCAACTGCCCGGCCATGCGACGCTGGACGCCTTGCCGCCGCCGCCGGCCGGCCTGGACGCGCTGCCGGTGATGGACAAGGCGGCCTTCCAGCAAACCGAGATGGGGCCGGCGGCCCAGCTGTTCTTCCGCAGCGGCGGCAGCAGCGGCGAGCCCAAACTGGCCGGCTTCAGCTACCGCGACTACCACCGCCAGATGCAAGCGGCGGCGGACGGCCTGTTCGCCGCGGGTCTGGACCCGGCGCAAGACCGGGTAATGAATCTGCTCTACGGCGGCAACCTCTACGGCGGCATGCTCAGCTTCTTCACCATCCTGGACAAGTTGGGCGTGCCGCAATACCCGATGGGCGGCCCGGTGGACGACGACTTCAGCCAGATCGCCCACTTCATCGTGTCCCGCGGCGTCAACACCCTGGTGGGGATGCCGGGCACCTTGCAGCGCTTGTTCGAGTGCGAGGAAGCCGCGCTGCGCGCCTACGGCGGCGTGCGCAAACTGTTCTGCGGCGGCGAACACATCAGCGAAGGTCAACGCCGGTTCCTGACCGGCTTCGGCGTGGAGCTGATCCGCTCCGCAATGTACGGATCGGTGGACGCCGGCCCGCTGGGCCATGCCTGCGGCCACGGCCGCGACGGCGAATTCCACCTGCTGGCCGATATTCAGTGGCTGGAAATCCTGGAGCAGGACAGCGACCGTCCGGCCGCGCCCGGCGCCGTCGGCCGGCTGGCCTTCACCTCGCTGGCGCGCGAAGGCCAGCCGGTGCGGCGCTACGACCTGGGCGATCTGGGCCGCTGGCTGCCCGGCCGCTGCGGCTGCGGCCTGCCGTCGCCGCGCTTCCAGCTCACCGGCCGCCACGGCGCGCTGCTGCGCGCCGGCACCATCTTCGTCAACCCGGAAGCGCTGTCCGCGCCGCTGGGCCTGGCTTTGCAATGGCTGGTGGACCACGCCGCCAGCGGCGGCGACCGCATCCGGGTGCTGGCCGACGGCGACGCCGCGCAAGTGCGCGCCCGCCTGCTGCAACACCCGATGCTGAACGAAGTGGTCAGCGGCGGCCTGCTGCAGCTGGAAGTCATCGCCACCCCGGCCAGTCAGTTCCAGCGCCATCCGCAAAGCGGCAAGACCCCGCTGGTGTTGGACCAGCGCCGCAACACGGAGCCGGCGCGATGAACGCCGCTATGGATGCCAGGCTGCGCCGGCTGGTGGAACACGCCCGCGCTCACTCGCCGTTTTTCACTGCACTGTACCGCGAGCTGCCGGCGGACTGGACGCTGAGCGATCTGCCGCTGATCGAGCCGGCCGACTACTGGAGGCAGTGCCAGCCCTTGGCGGACTGGCCGGTGCTGAGCGGTCCGCTGGCGGACGGCCATGTGTTCAAGACCGGCGGCTCCACCAGCGAAGGTAAGCTGTCGGTGTTCCGCCGCGACGAATGGCAGGCCTTCGTCCGCGCCTTCGGTCAGGGCCTGGGCCGGCAGCTGCTGCCCGGCGACCGCGTCGCCAATCTGTTCTTTGCCGGCGATCTCTACACCAGCCTGCTGTTCATCCACGGCGCGCTGTCGCACTCGCCGGTGCCGGTGGTGGAATTCCCGTTCACCTGCAATGTCGAGGACGCCGCGCTGGCCGACGCCATCGCCACGCTGGACATCAATGTGCTGGCCGGCGTGCCGGTGCAACTGGTGCGCTTCGCCAGCTGGCTGCAACAGGCCGGCCGCACGCTGCCCGGCGTGCGCTGCCTGCTCTACGGCGGCGAAAGCCTGTTCGCCGAGCAACTGGCCCTGCTGGGCCGGGTGTTTCCCAAGGCCCGCATCGGCTCCATAGGCTGCGCCAGCGTGGACGCCGGCCTGATCGGCGCCGCCGGGCCGGATTGCGGCCAGGGCGAACACCGCGTGTTCGACGCCGACACCCTGGTTGAAATCATCGACGAGGCCAGCGGCCTGCCGATCACCGAGCCGGACCGCAAGGGCCTGCTGGTGGTCAGCAATCTGCAACGCCGGCTGATGCCGGTGATCCGCTATCCCACCGGCGACCTGGCCTGCTGGCGCGAGCCGGCCGGGCGGCCGGAACGCAAGTTCGCTCTGCAAGGGCGCGCCAGCCGCGGCCACCGCGTGCGCGTCTGCACGCTGTCCTTGTTCCCGGACGAGCTGGATCCGCTGCTGCGGGGGCAGGACGGCGTGCTGGCCTGGCAACTGCTGGTGGGCCGCCGCGACGGCGTCGACACCCTCAGCCTGCGGGTGGCCAGCGAATACGCGCCGGCCCCGGCGGCGGAGCCGCTGCGCCAACTGCTGCTGGAGGCGCAACCGGCCCTGGCCGAACTCTGCAGCCAAGGCCTGCTGCGCTTGGACGCCGCCTATTGCGCGCCGGAGGCCATGCTCACCCATCCGCGCTCCGGCAAGCTGATGCGGGTGGTGGACCAGCGCCGTTACGACGAGGTGGCGGCATGAGCATAGACATTCGCGCTTTCCAGGCGGACGACGCCGCCGGCGTCAGCGCCTTGTTCCGCGCCATCTACGGCGAACACTACGTCTACCCGGACGTCTATCTGCCGTCGATGATCCGCCGCCACAACGCCGCCGGCCGCTGGCATTCCGCCGTGGCCGTGCGCGATGGCCGGGTGCTGGGCCACGCCGCGCTGTGGCGCGACCCGCATTGTCCGGGCAGCGCCGAGCTGGCGCTCAACGTGGTGCACCCGGACGCGCGCGGCCAGGGCATGGCCACCGCGCTGGGCCGCCATCTGCGCGCCCAAGGCATTGCCCTGGGCCTGAGCATGCTCACCATCAAGCAAGTGTCGTCCCACGGCCAGAGCCAGCGCCTGGCCAAGACCCTGGGCTTCCACACCACCGGCCTGCTGCTGGACTACGTGGCCTCGCCGTTTGGCCAGCCGCAGCCGGAAAGCATCGTGCTGGGCTGCCTGCCGCTGCAAAGCCGGCCGATCCCGGCGTTGAACTGGCCGGCGGCGTGGCGGGAATGGCTGACGCCGCTGACCCGCGCCTTCGGCAGCGCGCCGCCGCCGGCGCAGGGGCCGGCCGGCGGACTCAGCATCGCCAGCCACGGCCGGCGGCTGGAAGTGGGGCTGGGAGAGATCAGCGGCGGCCGGCTGCGGGAAGTGGCGGCGCTGCCGGCCGGGCGGCTGGTCTACGTCAGGCTGGCGCTGGGGCCGGACGCCCCGCGCGCGGCGGACGCCTTGCAACAGGCCGGCTTCGTCTGCGGCGGCCTGGTGCCCGGCCCGGACGGCAGCTGGCAGGCGTTGCTGCTGCGGGGGCATGGTCAGCAGGAACTGGCGCTGAGCTGCCCGCTGGCCAGCCATCTGCATCGGTTGAGCCGGCAGGAGGCGGCGGTTGCCGCCTAAGAATCTGTTCATAATCTGCTGCGCTGCGGCGATACGGCGTTGAAAACCGCTTCGAAATGCTCATGTACCACGTGTACATTCCGCTTTCTCAGCCGTTTTCGCCTTGTCTCGCCCTTGCTCGCGAGATTTTGAACAGGCTCTAAGGCCCCTGTCCCTCTCCGTTCCTTGACGGCCTCCGCCAGCCTGTTTAGGCTTGGTCCCGCGTCGTGCTCAATCACACGGCGCCGGGCTGGCAAGCCTATAAATTACTAGACCGCAGACAAGTCGTGTCCGCCTTTGGCACTGCTACGTCTGCTGCCACGCCGTACCCATTCGGGGCGGGCCGTGGCAGGGAGTCCTCTGGACTGCCGGTCGTTGGTCTAGTAAGCCGGTCTTGCCACCTTGTCACGTGCCTGTCCCAGCCTCGCCTGGGCAGGTTTCCAAAGCTGACATGGAGACCGTAATGACCTTTTCCACCTTTCCCCCCGCTATGCCGCCGCCCACCTGCCCCCACTGCGCAGGCCAACACTCCACGCCCGCCGCTGTGCCGGTGATGGAGCAGTTGCACCTTTGTTCCCAGCGCTTGCCCGCCGCCGCCGGCGATGTGACGCTGCTGGGCGAACTGGGCCAGCAACTCAACCATTGCTATATCGAACTGGACACCGCGCTGCTGCGCGGCGTGATGGACATGCGCGCCGCCCACACCGGGCTTTTAGCCTTGCTGACTTTGCTGGAACGACGCGACGAGCCGCTGCTGTTCAGCAGCGAAGAAGCCTTGGCCTTGCTGGAGCCGATACAGCAGCGCTTGAAACAAGGCTTGGATCACTTCAACCACCTGCTGTGATTCCGGGGAGCATTGCCATGATGAAACTGCTGATCCAGCACAACCAGGCCCTTAAGCGAGCCGCCCGTTTGATCATTGCTTATGAGATGCGCCTGGGGGTGATTTCTCTGGCGGAGAACAATCCAATCCACCCGGCCAACACCGAAGACATCCATCAGGAAATCAAGCAGGCGTTGACGGCTTTCCATTATTGGCGCAAATGGCGGGGCGAGAATGAGCCTGCCCGCGCCGTCCTGTTGCAGATGTGGGCGTCCGGGAAATGGACCAACCGCGACACCTGTGTGCGGCAGTGTTATCGCCTGGCGGGGTTCAAGAATATGGTCACCGCCCGCCAGGCGCTGGTGGGCGCGCCGCCGCCGGAACCTTTAGCCATCCAGAGGCAACGCGCCATGTGGGCGAAGCCTTAGAACCTAATACGATCTGCTGCGCTTCGTGAGACGTGACACGGTGAGTACCGCTTCGAAATGCTCATGCACCACGTGTACATTCCGCTTTCTCAGCCGTTCTCAACGCCGTATCGCCGAAGCGCAGCAGACTTTGAACAAGCTCTTAGGGCTGGAGGTCCGGTACGGCGTTGGGATCATGTCGCGGCTTGCGGGGGGAGACGGTGTATGAAGGATGTGATGGCGACCAAAACCCGGTCTCAGAGGCTTGCGTTTGAGTTTTATCGGCAAAGCCGGAGCCGCCGTTCCATGATGAAGAGCGTGGATGTTAAGCGCGCAAGTATTGAAAGTTATTTGTGTAAAATGAATTAATAAATCCAATCAGTTCCAATCCTTCATGAATATCTCTCTCCGCCACCTGCGCGCCTTCTCGGCCGTTGCCGAAGCCGAAAGCTTCACCGCCGCCGCCCGCCAGCTGTTTTTGACGCAATCCACGCTGACCAAGACCATACGCGAACTGGAGCAGGAGATTGGGCTGGCTCTGTTTGAGCGCACCACCCGCAAAGTGGCGCTCACCACTCAGGGCAACGCCTTTCTGCCGGTGGCCCGCCGGCTGCTGAACGACTTTGAACTGCTGCTGTCCGATCTGCGCGAAAAATCCGCCGGCAGCAGCGGCAGCGTCTACTTGGCCAGCGGCATGGCCTTTGCGTCCAGCGTGCTGCCGGAGGTGCTCAAACGGCTGAGAAGAGACTACCCGTGCATCCATGTGCGCCTGCTGGACGATACCAGCGGCGGCGTGGTGCGCCGCATCGAATCAGGGGAAGTGGACATCGGCATCGGCTCCTATGTGGGCGCGGCCGGAGACAAGCTGGACAAGCGCAAGCTGCTGTCCGCCCGGTTGGGGGTGATGTTTCCGCCGGGCTTCGAGCCCCCAGCGGGGCCGCTCAACTGCCAATCCTTGCGGCAATGGCCCCTGCTGCAGGACGAGAGCGACACCAGCATCATGTCCGCGTTGGAGCGCAGCCATCCCGAGCTCTGGCAGCAGGTGGCCAGCAAGATCACCGTCACCAATCTGGACATGCAGTTCTGCCTGATTCGCGCGGGGGTGGGCGCTTGCGTGCTGTCGGCACTGGCCGCCTCTCATCCATCGGCGCGGGATCTGCCCTACCGCTTGTTTGAGTCGGCCGAGCTGCAGCGGGACGTCCACGTGTTCACCCGGCGCGGCGTGCCGCTATCGCCGGCCGCTTTCACCTTTTTGCAGGTGCTGGATGAAACCTTGCCGGCTATCGACTTTCATCCCGGAGTGACATTGGCGGCGTAGCGGTAGCCTGTGCGGGCAGTTGGGAGCTAACATCGCTGATGTGGAAGCAGCCGAAGCTTCTTATCCGTGAAAGCAGGTTATTTTTAGCCTGATTTGGCTAATTAACAGCAGATAATTCGTCAAATAAATTTAAAAGACGCTCGCCTGCTTTTCCGTCAACTTGGCAAGAGTTGCTTGCTACTTTCATTTGAGCTTTTTGTAACTTGCAATAGGTCGTAGGGTCATTAAGGATGGCGTCTATAAAGGATCGGTACTCTTGTTTTGATTTTGCCTCACATATCCCCGGCTGGCCTTTGTAGTCATCGTAATTATATTGGTATGCATCATAGTTGACGACGGGTATTCCGCAAGACATTCCTAATCTGATAGTTGCAGAGGCGACGGCAATATATACGTCAGCAAGAGGCACTAAGTGTTCGATTGGCTCATTAATAATCATTGCTTGATACGTTGAAAGAATCGATGTGTTATTATATTTGATTCTGGGGTGAAGGTTAATAAGAATAGTGGTTCGCTCGTCACTTAATTCTTTTACGGTGTCAATCATGAATCGAATTAATTCTTCATGGTTGTCAAACTCGCAACCTTGTCTTTTTCCTCCGCCAAATTGATCGGGAGGTAACCCAATTAGAACTATTCTCTCCGTAAGCGAAATGTTACAACGCAATTCTAGTTCTTTACGATAATAGTCTCGTTGAGAGAGTAGTGAGAAAATCCTGTCATCGGAAAGACTGCCAGTGAAACGTATTTTGTTTCTTTTAATTCCTGCACGCATATAGTAGTCCGACATGAATTGGCTTTCCGCTGCGATTGCATCGGCATCGCTGCTATTAATCAACCAAGGGATGTCTGGAACTATATTAAAAAGCTCGCAGGCTAATATAGTAACTGGTGGTAAAATAAGGTCCCTTCCTCTGTGCTTAAGAACCCAGAATGGGAAGGCCTTTGCAAATAGTCTATTCCAGCCTTTGTTTGCATGGTAGATGCTGACGTCAAAAAAAGCTTCAGCCCACTCAAGTGTGTTCACTATGGTGAAAGGAACTATGGCAACGGGCACGTTGTTGCTATGCGCGGCATGTATTAAGTAGTGACTGTTGTAAAAAAGATTGGCTTCAGGTAGGACAACAAGATTTACTTTCTGTTGTTTTATAAATGTATCTGCGGCTTCAAAAAATTCGCACTGCTCATTGAGTCCAGTAAATAAGCCTTCAGTAAATAGTCGTATCAAACGTTGAAGAATGCAAATTTTTGTGTGCGTAAATTTTTTTGATGAAGCATCCCACTCTTGTGCGAATGAGGTGAGTAAAAATCGTTGCAACCAATTACGCTTCTTGGCGTTTAAATAGACCGTGCGTCTATTGAATGAGGGCCAGGTGAAAGATAAGAAGTTGATGATTAATGCTTTAAATACGCTGCAAGCTCCGGCCAAGAAACGAACAGTCGGCGCAATAATATAAAAACAACTACGAATGATAGGGGTAATACTTGTAGGGTGAGGAAGAAAAGGGAGAAATCGTCTCAGTCCTCTATAGATTCCTTTGTTAGGAAGCCAGCTTGACAGACCCCTATTAGGGGTAGGATGGGGGGCTTCTGAGGTACTGTGTCCATATAAATAGTCTTCTTTTGATAGGAAGCGTCCTTGGGACCAAAGATAGGTATCATGAGAGGCATACTGGCAATTTTCATGATTTTGATCAAATACAGCGGATGGGTAGTAAACCAATACTGGTTGATATCGAGATGAAGATCTAAGTAGATCAGCGACCTCCATTAAAACTCGTAGATGGGTAGGGATTGTTACAAACAGAAATACTCTTGGAGTGTTGGTCACTAGCATGTACCTACTAAAGAGTCTGAACTGTTTAGGTTAATAAAGAATTCAGCGAGACGGCTAGTTCCAAGATCTGTCAAGTGGCAGATGTCTGAAAACAGAGTCTCGGATTGATTTAGTTGGTCAAAAAAAGAGTTGGCATCATGAAAAGCAATTCCATTTTTTTTACACAAGCTTTCAATGGATGACACAATTTTCTTGTAAATGGCAGGGTTTGCATACATGTTAATGGCTGGTATGCGTAACAAATCTGCAGAAATACATTCATGCTCTATTTGTGATGGCTTTTTGGTTGTCCATCCTAAAACGGGTTGTATCACAAAATGAACATCCATTTGGGTGGCTGATTTAATCCAGCCCCAAGTTTGTAAAACATTTTCAAAACAAGAAATGGCATATTCCAAGTTTGAATTAAACTTATCATGAGTTGGCGTTTCTATCGCAGTACCTTTTTCAATGCGTCGTTTGAATATTTTTTGAAGCCATTGTGTTTTATGATAGCGATCTTCAGCCCAGTCAAGAAAAGCTTGTTTTGCTTTTGCTGTATCACTATCTAGTATTGCAATACGGTTATAATGTTGTTTGTAGAATGTTTCTATACAATGCACAGCTCCAATCCCGCCAACCCAAAAATCTTCCGGTTGGGTCGCGAGCGAAACATCGCATACGCCTGTTAGAATAACTATTTTGTCAATGCAGGGAAGTAAATGCTTATGCGCAAGGTAGACTGAGAGCTCTTGTTGTACCGTTGCACCCCGTACACTAAGGCTAATGCAAGGTACGTCCTTTTGATTTAAATAATGTCCTAAAGTTTTGTTGTCCGCTGTTAATGAAACACCAAAGGCAGTGCTGTTACCTAAGAGTAAAGTACACTTGTCGTAGGTGTCCCGGGCTGTTTTAAGATCAATTAATTTTTTATCAAAGTCATATTGATAACGGAAACCAAAATCATCAATATTTAAAGACTTTGAGTGATAGCCTGGTTGCGCAACCGATACTGCATAAGGTGAGTATAAATTGGGCTGAGCAGAATAGTCACCGTGCCAGGGGAAGTGCTTATAACGAGGATGTTGAGACATCAGCAGGCTCTGTTGATTTCTTTACTGACCATGATAGACGTGGCCGAATAGGGTAATCAGGCCACTCACGAATCCAGTCTCCCCTGATAGAAGATGAGCTTAGATTATCAGTAATGGAGAATGAAACAGCATCAGGAACTGCAATGTAGTTTTCACTTGTAGGATTTGTGCAAATTACAACTTCAATACGGAAGGTTCCTTCATTTAGAAAATTTCTCTTGATCAAACATTCCTCAATGTATCTGCCTGCTGTTCTTTTTTGAATGCTTTTTGGAATGTCAAGATTGTCCATTGATACAAATAAGCGTTGCCCGGTTAACGTAGTCAAATAAATGTGAACATTCAACTCCACATTTGGAGTGTATACATCAAACTGAACTTCTACCTTTATATCTTCTGATACGTCAAATTGTTGAGATACATCATTTGACGATTTTAAGACAGCTACTCTTCTTAGAACAACACTGTTGTTTGCCATATGAGGAGCTATTTCCCCACTCCATAGGCGCTCAGCACAGGCACCACCATCAAAAATATAGTCAGAGATGGCTTGCTTTACAGATCGAAGACCATTTGCATTTGAATCGATAGTGGTTTCTGGTTGTTCAGTAATTAAGTTGTCTTCACTATTTGATGAAGTGGTTACGACTTGCCCATGAGACAATTCAAGTGCCTTGGTACATAGTGATGAAATAGCATTCATGTCATGGCTTACGAATAGCAGTGTTCGGCCTTTGCCTGAGACTTCTAGCATTTTGTTAAGGCATTTTTTTTGGAAGCCGGCATCACCAACGGCTAAAACCTCATCAACAATTAATATTTCAGATTCTAGATGCGCTGCAACCGAGAAAGCGAGACGCATGTACATGCCAGAAGAATAGCGCTTGATCGGAGTATCTATTTGTGGTCCAAGTTCAGAAAATTCAACAATTTCATCAAAGACTTGGTTTATGGCTTTTGAGGACATTCCATTGATTTTGGCATTAAGAATAATGTTCTCGCGGCCAGACAAATCAGGATGAAAACCAGTTCCCACTTCTAACAAGCTGACAAGACGGCCTCGATAATGGAATTGGCCTAGCGAGGGTGTGGTGATCCGAGATAAAATTTTTAATAAAGTGCTCTTGCCGGATCCATTTTTGCCGACTATCCCTACTCGTTCTCCTTCTTTTATCTCGAAGGAAACGTCTCGTAATGCCCAAAAATGCCCTTCTGGGCAACCAATTTGTTGTTCTGGTGTTAAGACAAGATGAGAATTTTGGGTATTCGTATCATCATGTAGAATAATATCGGTAAGAGGGGGGGCTCCATTAAATCGGCGAGTAAACGAAGCCAATTTTTGTTCAATAATTTGATATACACTGTCAAAGGCCGGAGTGACAGCAGTACCCATTCGGTACTGTTTTGATAAGTTTTCAACTCGAATCGCCCAAGTCATAATACGTCCACCATGTTTTGACTTTTTCTCATGAATACGTAAGCGCCAGCAGCAAGAACTATAGTGGAAAAAAGTAACGCATATATGACCAAGGGCCAACTTGGGCCGTGCCCATTTAGCAATGAGCGATAGGTGTTGATTATAATTGCAAAGGGGTTTATTTTAAAAAGCCAAAGGGCCCAGCTGGGAGCGACGGAAACTGGATACATGATAGGGTTTGCAAAATAATAGAGCTGAATAATTAATGGAATAATATGCTTGACGTCTCTATAGCGAGCATTGAAGGGGGCGAGTAATAATCCAAGCCCCAGCGCCCACGCCATTTGAATGAAAAGTAGTAGTGGAGTAACCAAAATAAATTCAATATTTAGTAGTGAAAAATGTAGAGCAAAAGCCATAACTACTAAATACCCAACCAAAAAATCTACGGTGCCGTTTATGACATAGGAGGCACCAATAACCAATCTTGGGAAATATATTTTACTAATAAGGCTAGAGTGTGCCTCTAATGAGGAAATTGTCTGATTAAGTACTGCTATAAAGGCATACCACGGGATAATTGCAACCAAATAAAACATTAAATACGGCAAGTCGTCAGAGGGAACTTTGATCATCAGGCCAAATACAAAGGTCATAACCCCTACAGTAATTAGTGGAGTTAAGACTACCCAGAGTGGACCAAATATGGTCTGAAAATATTTGACTTTTAGATCTCTGGAGGAAAATGCCCAGATTAATCCACGGTATTTCCAAAGATCAATAAGCAAACCTTTTGCTGAAATGGGTTCATCGGCTTTGATTGTAGTTATGCGATTCACGGTTCCATCTCCATGACTTTTCTAAACTGAGGGCAACGTGTTGAAGCAAAATCTAGCTGCTGTAAGTAAAGCTCATTGCTTTCTAAAACCCAGCTTTGGTTTTTCTTAGGGAAAAACTTATTGATTAACTTTCTATTTAATACGTGTGTTACTTGAAAGCCATAAAGATATGACAGTGAGACGGAGGAATAAGAGAGAGACAAAACTTGATTCCCTTTGATTAGTGACGGCATTAACTCAATTGGCCACTCGTCGGCACTAATCTCAATGATTTCGAAATTTGAGGAGAGTGCTTTTGTAATGCGAGTAATCTTGTCTTGCTGTGAGACGGGGTGCGCTTTCAGAAAAATCCTGCCGCCGGCTGGCACATATTGATCCGCTATCTCTATATATAGCCGTATCTCCTGATCTTCAGAGGTTAGACGCGATTCAGAGTAAGAGCCGAGCAGCATAACAAAAATGGGAGGCTGGTTAAGAGTAGTAATTGCCTTGTTTTTGTTATCCAGATGCCTCTCCGCAGCTTGTGAGAGAGTTCTTAGCGCCAGGAATAAAGAGGCATCGTCAACCAGCACTAAGTTTTTGCCCGCTAAAAAATCTCCTCCTGGATCACAGGGTAAAATAGGAACTACGTAACAGGCGTCAAGGCGGCAGTCTTTTCGTGGTAATGTCCAGTTTCTCTTAAGTCTAAATAGTAGGTTGCGAACTGTTGTCGCAGGCTGGCTAATTGCATGAATGATATTGCCTAAAGGGTAGGTCAATTCAGTAAAGTAGTCATTGCTATAGACAACGCCAAGGGCGTCACCAAAGCAAATTCGTTTTGCAGCGAGGAAAGCCTGCATTGCAGATTGAGCAATGAAGTCTGCGCTAATGTCGTGGGCGTAATAGATTGCATCAATTTTTGCTTCGCTGAATTTGTGACGAAGATAACTTGCTTTATCTAAGACCTTTGCATTATGTGATAGGTGGACCCGAACTTCATTCGGATCTGGAAATGAAAGTGTAGCCCAAGGAAAGCCGCCTAGTAATATATGGAATATCTCTAGCCTTTTTTTATAGGTAGAATAGGAGGTGGTTTCTGGGCTCCAAACCAAGACATGTAAAGGAGCTGTCTGCAGCATCCCATGGTGGCGTCTAAAGCTAAGAACCGCAGCCAGGGCAGGCAGGAGTTGCTGGGGATAATAAATACAAAGCAACGAGGCTGCGAGTTCGCTCTGTACATTAGTCTTGGTTTGCAATTACTTCATATCCCCACGAATACGGAGATACCAGTCGAGAGCATTGATCTGCTCCGAAATGGTCGGTAGCACAGTCGAGTCACCCGCTAGAAAGGCCTGCACTTGCTTATACAGTCCAGGTTTAAATTCCTTGTCTAGTCTGTCATCAATATCAACCATCTCTATGGCAACGCTGCCAATCTTTTGTATCTGTAGTTTTTCAAGTGGGCGGAAGAGCAAACGGTGTGCGGATGTCAATACCTCAAGCCCCCAACGTCCTGGGGCCGCCCAATTTGCTTGGTATGAAAAGAGGGCTCCGTGTTCAGATTTACCGGCACCAGAAAAAGAGCTTGCGGCGGGATGCCAGTCTAAGCTTCCCTGAACAAAGGAGGACATTTCACGTGGGAATCCACCAAGATGAAATGCGAGGTCGATCACATGTGTTGAGTTAGATAGAAGCCATTGCTCTTTAACACCCTCTTCCTTCTCTACTGCGGAGATGACATGTCCCCACTCAGTGAATTCGAAATTAAAAGACGTTACTCCTCCATCATTCGCAATAACTCGCTTTGCCGCTTCGACTGATGCATAGAAACGTCGATTGTATCCAATATATACCGTGGCTTGTTGTTTGATTGCGGTGGCATGTACTGACCGAATGTCTTCAGCATCGAACCCCCCGGGTTTTTCAACTAGCAGATTGCGGACTCCACGCATCATCAACAATTTCGTAGCCGTACCAATCCCTTTTTCCCCAACAGCAATAATTGCCTGTGTGGGGAGGGGGCTATTTGTATCTGCTAGCCAAACTTCAAGCCCTCTTGTGTCTACGGGAAGCCCTGTTTCTGCTGTGAATTTCTTGGCAGATATTTCACCACGCCCAATCACAATAGGTGAAACTCCCAGCGACTTGAGCACCTTGGCGTATTCGATAGCCATTGGGCCAGCGCCAACGAGTAAGACATTTGTATTGCTCATTTCTTCCCCTGCTTTTAAGAGTGCAACTGTTAAGTAAACGGATATCCGCAAGAGTTGGGTCTATGCGTGCGAATCAGTTCTAACAAGGGGTCGAGTAAGCGTAGATGCGTTTTTGCTGATCCTATATATGTTGTTAGGCCGCAATCGCCCGAGCTTAGCAATGATTCGATTACTGTAGTAGTAATCTGGCTCTGATAGGGAATATTTGCGGTACGTTCTGCCCATTCCCAGTTGGAGTGTATGTCCGAGTGCCAGAGTTTACCTTCGGACTCTCTCACCAGGTAGCGTTGGTTTTCGGTGAAAATTTCGACCATAACAGGGGCTGAGCCGGTAGGGTAGCAGGTCATTTCACACCGTGAGCCATCGGCAAAACGTGCAACCAATGTGCCATTCAATTCGAGGAAACCGGCGCGCTTGCTTGGAATCGGTTTGACGTCCAGGTCGCTTGTATCAAGCACGAAATCCGTGCAATTCGATAAGTGAACTACATGGTCGATGTAGTGAATTGCATTGGTAACAAGTCCAAATTGGCTGCCAGTTACTCGATATAGCAAGGGGCCGGGGGATAGTTCCTGTCGGAGTTGCTCATAGACCGGCATGACCCGCATTGGACAGTTAACCCATGCTTTCACTCCCGTCTTGGAAAAAAGATTCTCCGCATGAGAGTAGTCCTGCCGATTATTAAAAAGAAGCTTCTCTAGAATCATGAACCGAGTCTTAGAGGCTGCGAAAAGCTCATCGAGCGCTTGGCGGCGAACATCAGAGTTAGTAGCAACAATTGCGACATCAGTGGTATCCCGATCGGCTAAGCTTGTCGAGAATGCAATTCTATGCTCTATCTCAGATGGAACTGCTTCATAGCGTTCTTTTGCAACTTTAAGAGAGGTCTCTGATGGATCTATTACCTGGATGTCCAGAGGGAATTTAACCGATTTTAGGGCCTGTAAATGTCGGCTACCTAACTGACCTGCTCCTACTACCTTTATTTTAAACATGTCAAATCTCTAAAAAGCCGCGAATTATATTTAAACCTACCAACCCACTTTTTTCTGGGTGAAATTGACATCCATATATGTTCCCCTTGGCTACCGTAGCACATATGTTAACACTGCCATACTTTGTGTCTGCAAGGCGGTATTTGGGATTATCTGGCACCGCCATGAACGAATGGACGAAATAACAAGAGTCACCTATGTCCAGTCTATTCAAAATGGTATTGTCCCAAGAGGCTTCTTCTGCTGATTGTAGTACCCCCCAGCCGATATGAGGGACTTTTAAATGCTTGCCTTCAATAACCTGAGAGTGAATTGGATGGATTTTCCCTTCTATAATATTTAAGCCGGCATGTATGCCAAATTCTGTACTTTCAGAAAATAGCATTTGCATTCCAAGGCAAATACCAAGCATAGGTCTTCCGCTAGCAGCATACTCCTGTAACGGGTCAATCAGACTACGCTGGCGAAGGCCATCCATACCGTTTGAAAAAGCACCTACACCAGGCAAGACAAGGCTGGACGCTTCTAAGATGTCACGAGGATTGTCCGTGAGCAAGACCTCGGCACCACAATGCTGAAAGGCTCGAGTAACGCTAAAGATATTTCCAATGCCATAATCGACAATTGTCACCCGCTTGGGCATAAGTTAAGGCCTTTCTCTCAGGATGCGTACAGGTAAATCCTGACTGCGAGCGGAGCTTCGAATTTCATGAAGAGGTATACGGTTGTAGTGAAGAACATCCGCTATTGCCACTGCATTGGCATGCCCTTTATGGCAGACTTCTAATAAATGATCAATTGAGCCCATCCCTCCACTAGCAATTACAGGTATGGGGCAGCTGTCCGCAACGGCTTTGACCAATGCAATATCAAATCCTCTTCTTGTTCCTTCTTTATCTACAGAGGTTAGTAAAATTTCACCTGCTCCTAAGGAGGCGGCCTTCTGTGCCCATTCAACGACATCTAGCCCAGTCCTCTCCCTTCCATTATCGGTAAAGACCTCCCAACGGTTGGGAGCAATCTGTTTTGCTTCAATGGATACCACCATACATTGGGAGCCAAATGTTTTTGAAACCTCGGAAATAAGATCCGGACGAGATACCGCGGCTGTATTAATGGCAACCTTGTCAGCTCCGGCTCTTAATAACTCACGAACATCCTCCACTGAGCGAATTCCACCTCCAACAGTCAGTGGGATAAAAATATCTTGTGCTGTACGGCTGATAAGTTCCTTGAGGCTATTTCTTCCATAAAGGCTGGCCACGATGTCCATATAAATCAGCTCATCCGCACCTTGCTCGTAGTAGCGACGAGCGAACTCTTGTGGGTCGCCGAGTACTCGTAAGCCCTCGAGGTGAATGCCTTTAATCAGATTCGGCCCTTTAATATCAAGGCGGGGGATTAGTCTAATACTTGTCATTCTCATACACCGTGGTGCCAGACTTGCCGACGTAGTTTCCATTCTCCATTGTCAAACATCCACAGGTGTGGCGAGCGGAATGTGTTGGCAAGGTGCATAAAGTACTCATGGTCCATAATTGGCTGTTCAAACATTTTGGAAGCCTCGGGAAACTCTCTTTCCGGGATGCTCAAGTACTGGAAAATTTCGTCAGCAAAGCGCTCAGGAAACTCACCATCGAAGCGCTTGGCCAGAGCGACGCCTTCATCGCGAGTGATGTCTCCAGAACGGATTTCTTGAGCTGCGTCATAAGTGGCGCGTCCAATACCAAACTTGATGTAAGTGGTATAGTAGTGAAAATCGTCTATGCGGTCATCAATACTATTATATTTGCTATAAGTGCCGGGCGTACGCTCCGGGGAGGCCTGAAAGCCACCATGCTCAACGGAGTAGTAATAGCAACTCTGTGGGTGCCACTTGAGGTAGTAGCCCAAGTAGTGAACTTCAACTTTCTGTTGTTCTATATGTTCAGGGTTGGCTGGCAGGTAGGGTTGAAGCTCGTACTCTTCTACCCCAAAATGCTCTTTGAGATCCGATAGTGATGTGCCGCCTAGGTAAATCTTTGATTTGTCGGATGCTGTGAAATAGGACCAGTCTCGTTTGGCAGATTGTGTGTCAGCAATTGGATTTCCGTATTCAGCCTCGTTCTCTCCATAAAAAACCAGCGGAATTTTATGTAATAGGGCCATTTTGGGAGCCAAAGCCTTCTGGCCAAACATAAACGGCTGGAATGGGTGGAATAGATTCTCAACGGCGAGACGCGTGATCAGGCGATGTATGCGGCCATTGGGTGTGCATAGGAAGTTATCAAAGCCGGCATGAATCCAGCTTTGGAAATTTTTCCAGCCCCATTCCGTGTAGATATGGGGGGCCCATGTTACTGTCAATGGGTGCATCCCATATTTTGTTCTCAGCATGTGGGCAGCATAGAAGCTGTCTTTGCCGCCTGAGCCCGGAACGATACAGTCGTAACTCCCATCCTTGCTGCGATGACGGTCGCAAAGTTCTCGTAGAGCCCGTTCACGCTCGCTCCAGTCTATTGTTTGATGTTTTTGTTCTGCCATACGGCAGGCATCGCAGATGCCATGTTCATCAAAGTGAATTGTGGTTTTCTTGCTATCCTTGGTATGGCCATATTCCACCGCCGAGTTTGGTCGTTGGTTGGAAATTACACATTTTTTGCAAAATGTAATATCGTGGGGTAGTCCATAGCGAGTTTCATGCGAATTAATGTCTTTTTTGAATGGCTCGATGTCGAACTCACGGCGTTGCGGGTAACGAAACATTTATTGGTTCTCCAAAATAACTTTAAGTTGCTGAAAATCTGATTCTGTATCTAAATCAATGGAGTGTTCTGCAGACATCTCATAGGCGATGGTGTCGTGAGCAATGAACTTCCTATGCTGTTTGAGCCAATCGGTGCGTGCAAGATAGATTGCGCCATTAAGTGTATGGACTGTGGGTAGGTCTTGTCTTCGTGTTGGTTGTGCCTCAGGCAATAAAGGCAGTAGTTGTTTATCCTTATTTAAAGTAAACATCCAGTATGGGCTTTCTTTTACTTCGCAAACGGATACACAAGATGGGGCATTGAGTCGTATGCAATGTTGTATGGCATTGTCGATATCCTCTGCAGTGCGCAAGGGGGAAGTCGGTTGCAAAAGTAGCACCCAATCATAGCCAGAGCAGCGTGTAATCGCATCAAGTACTACCTCAATGGTTGCGGTATCATCTAATGCTAGAGCCGTATCACGAATAAATGGAACCTCACACCCATACTGTAAAGCTGTGTTAATGATTTTGGAGTCATCGGAGGAAAGTATTACTCGATCGACGAAGCGTGCCCCCTTTGCGGCTTCAATGCTCCAAGCAATTAGTGGTTTGCCTCCGACTAAGCGGATATTTTTTCCCGGCACACCTTTAGAACCTCCGCGTGCGGGGATAACCGCTAATACAGATTGCCCAGAAATCATTGACGTCTTCCTTGCTGCTCCCATTCTGATTGCGCACGCTCAAGCTCTTCTCGACGGCCTACATCTAACCAGTATTCACGCAGTGGGTAGGCCGATGTGGCTTGATTATCAGCCCGTAGTCTTTCGAAAAGTGTGGGCATGTCGAAGAATGTATCATCCGGAATATGATTAAGTGTTTCTGGGGCGAGTGTGTAGATGCCAGCATTCACAAAAAAACGGTGAACAGGCTTTTCATCAATAGAGGTTATGCTGGTTCCATCAATATTGACAACTCCATAAGGCACTTGAAAATCGTACTCGCGCACGGCCATGGTTGCCATGGCGCTATGTTCCTCATGAAACTTAAGCATCTGGTCGAATCGAAGTCGTGTTAGCAAATCGCCATTCATGACAATGAGCGGATACTCGGGGCGCTCTGGCAATAATGATAATGCACCTGCTGTACCTAGACGTTTATTCTCGTGTAGATAGCGAATGTTGGCTCCATGCCGATGGCCATCACCAAAATATTCTTGGATTGATTCTGCTAGGTAGTTGACCGATAGATAAAACTGATGAAACCCTTGCTCCACAAAACTTTCTAGGATGTTTTCTAAAATTGGTTTGCCGCCTACGCGCAACATGGGCTTAGGACAGTTCTCAGTTAACGGAAGGAGTCGTGTGCCCAAGCCTCCTGCCATTAAGACCACCCAATTAGGGCGTTCGATCATGCCCGTCAACGCATCCAGAGTAACTAAGTCAACAACGCATTGGCTGTCATCTAAAAGAGGAATGTGATGCAAAACCTTGCGTCGCATCAACATCAATAGCTCATTTGGAGCGGTAGAGGCATGGGCTGTGATGGGATTGCGGTTCATGACTTCTGCTACTGGAGTAGTCATATCGCAGCTTCGCAAAATTGCCCGCCTAATATCTCCATCACTAATTAGCCCGGCTAGGCGTCCGTCTTCGTGGAGCACCACAGCTAGCTGCAGGCCGGAGCTATCGATGCGAGTTATGGCATCGCGCAACGTTGCTTGTTGACCAACAATCACACTTCGAAAGTTTTTCAAACGCAACCTCTCTTCACGGCAGGATTTCCCATCATCAGAGTTCCTTTTTCTACATCGCGCGTTACGATTGCTCCAGCCCCTACAATGGAGCCAGCGCCAATCACTATTCCTGGTAGTACAACAGCGCCAGCCCCAATGTATGCTTGTTTCTCTACTCGCACGCCACCGCAAAGGATTGTGCCGGGTCCTATAAAGGCATGGTCCCCGACCTCACAGTCATGGTCGATTCTAGCTCCCGTATTTATCAGGGTATTAATCCCAATGCGGGTGGAGCATTGAAGTATGGTACCAGCCATTACTTGCGCACCTTCAAGTAGTATGACCTCCCGACCGATCACTGTTGTTGAATGTACTACCGTGGCGAAAGTGAAGCCATGTTGTTTGGCGTGATCGTAAACGTTTTTCCGTAACATGGATCGTGGCTGGGAGCCAACTCCGTTTACTAACATAAATTCGGAAGTGGAGGTGCCCATCAGCCAGTTCTCATCGCCCACTACAGGGACCCCATAAATATGTTGTCCAATAGCGATGAATGGGTCCAAAACGACGCTTACGTGATGTCCCATGCTCTCAAGGGTGTCTAGTAACACTCGGGCATGGCCCCCTCCCGCCAACATAGCTAGCTTACTTTCAGCCATCAATGAGCTCATCAGTTATGTAGTCGCGAGTAGCGGGCGTGCCTTGTAGTTCCCAGTAGCGATATGGACTGCAACCATTTCCTGGTCGCTTGCAGGAGAGATCTAGGAGTTGAGATCTTTGCGTCGACCGAGCGGCTACTAGGCTTTTCCGAGCAATAGGTCTATTCCCCCATTCGCTGAGGGTGGGGCGCTTGATTCCGTCCCCAAGACAGGTCTCGACTTCGCGAATGGCGTTAATCATATCGCAAAGTTCCGATGGTTCCAGTGAGGCACGATGATCCGGTCCCGGCAGATTGCGATCCAGAGTGAAATGCTTCTCAATAATGGTGGCGCCGCGGGCAACGGCAGCAATGGGGATGTGAATTCCTTTTGTATGATCGGAGTAGCCGGTACGTAATCCGAATGCCTGTGCCATTGTGTCCATTGCTCTTAGGTTGACCTCAAGCGCTGGTGCAGGGTATTCGGTTGTGCAATGCAATACCGATACGCGCTGCTGTAAGGCGGCTTGCCCTAATTTTGAGGCATAAGCCTCTTCAAAAGCTGTAAGAGAAGGGGCGGTATCTGCGGGAGCGGTAAAGCCAAAGGCTAACACGCCGAGTGCGGCTTCCACCTCGCTGAGTGTGGACATGCCTGTAGACAAGATGACCTGACGGGCTGACCTGGCTATTTCCAGTAGAAAGGGCGCATTTGTGATGTCTCCGGAAGAAACCTTGATGATCTCCAGTCCAAAGCGCCCAGTGAGTAAGGCGAGGCTTTCGCTGTCAAATGGTGTAGACATGAAGGCGATTCCTCGGTTATGGCAATGGGCAATTAGATGTTCGTGCTCCTGCTCACCCAGTTCGAGCTTTCGGATCATGTCGAGCTGGCTTTCCTCTGGGTCGGTCGCCCGCTTTTGGTAAGCCGCCTTTGATGCATGTTTCGCCACTAGCGAACTTGCCTTAAAGGTCTGGAATTTCACCGCATCCGCACCAGCTTTTGCAGCAGAGTCAATTAACTGCAGTGCCAGATCAAGTGAACCGTTGTGGTTCACCCCGGCTTCTGCGATGACGAAAGTAGTCGATTCAGTAGTCATGCGCAATATCAAAGAATGGTTTTTGGATATCCGGTAATGCGGATTTTAGCTGCTGTAGGATGGCAGAGCTCGCGTCACCACAGCCATATAGTGATTGTGTCTGCAACAATTGAGTTTGGAAGCCTGTCGATAGTGAGTGACGAATTGCTGCGGCAATTTGAGCATGCTGTTCCGTAACATCGATAATCGAACTTGCTTTTAAGCGTCCTTTTTGTCGGTCACCGATATTGACGGTAGCCTTCCTAAGCGCGGGTGCTTCCGTGAGGCCGCTTGATGAGTTGCCAACAATAACATCGGCTTGTTGCATCAAGCTAAGGTAACAAAGTTGTCCCAGCGAAACAAAGCCTCTCGTCCGTGCGGGGCGCTCGGCTACAAAATGCTCTACGGCTTGGCGTAAGGCACGCCCCCCAGTATCCGCATTTGGGTAGGTGAATACGATAGTTGCTTCTTCGAATTCTCGCAGCGCAGTTAGCAACTCTCCCATGGCTGCTTCTGGCGAGCGTTCCCCCAATGTGACCGGATGGTAGGTGACTAATATTAGAGGGGCAAGCAGGCTCATGTCGAGCTTTTGTTCTAGTTCCGGGCGAGTTAGTAATTTTGAGCGCTTGAGATGGTCCAAGCCTGGCGCGCCTACATTGAATACCCGCTGGGGTGCCTCGCCGAGCTGTATGACGCGTTGACGATATGGTTCTGCCGCAACAAAATGCAAGTGCGCCATTTTGCTGATTGCATGGCGGATTCCCTCATCGTAAGCCCCTTCAGTCGTTTCTCCTCCATGGATGTGGGCTATGGGGATGCGTGCCAACATGGCCGCCTGAGCAGCGGCGAGCATCTCAAAACGGTCACCTAGAATAACCACGATATCAGGTTTGAGATTGTTTAGCGTATCGGCAAATCCGATGATACCAAGTCCTAGTGACTTCGTTACGGCAACCGGCGTATCCGCGGATAGCAACATCTCAACCTTGGCATCAATGGAGAAACCATCAATCTCAATCTGTCGATACGTAAGGCCAAATTCTGGTGATAGGTGCATTCCTGTGGCAATGACCTGGAGTTGAAGGGCTTGGTCGGCTGAGATATCTTTAAGCAGCCAATAGAGCAAGCCATATTCAGCTCGCGAACCGGTTATTACGCAGATCTTACGGTGCGAATTCATCGGCTTAACTCTGCGAGATAGGCGCTGCTAGGAATGTTTATGAGACTGGCCTCTAGTTTTTCGGCAGTAGGTAGCTCGGCCCGGGGGCAGCTGGCATACATCGGAAGCTTATGTAGCAGAGTCCATGCGGGGCGACATTGAAACCCTGCGTCGTTGGCAGTGCTTAGCAAGATGTCGCGTGCACTCATGCTTGGATCGATTAAGCGAACGGCATTGAGCCAGTAGTTACTGTGACAGTCCTTTGGCTCTTCGACAAAATGTAGGCCATGTGCTGACTGGAAAACTTCGCGGTAACGTTCTGTTAGTTGACGTTTGCGTGCCAGAGTATCTTCAAGGCGTTCAAGCTGTGCGCATCCTAGCGCTGCATTGAGATTTGGCAGGCGATAATTGTAGGCGATCTCATCATGAAAGAATTCCCAGCGGTGTGGACGCTTAGCTGTTGTGGTGAGGTACTTGGCTTTGCGGGCCAATTCTGAATCGTTGGTTAGAATTGCCCCGCCTCCGCCGGTAGTGATTACTTTGTTTCCATTGAAACTCAGTATGCCTAAATGTCCGAATGTTCCGGTGTGACGACCTTGGTAGTAGCTTCCTAGCGATTCAGCTGCATCCTCTATTACAGGTAGTCCAAAGCGGCCGGCTACCTCAAGTAGCTCAGTGATTTCAACGGGATGGCCAAAGGTATGCATTGGTACAATCCCTGCTATGCGCCTGCCTGTCAACGTATTTCGTAGTCCCCCCGCGGCTCGTTCAGTCGTTTGCTTAAGATGCTTTTCTAGTGCTTCAGGGTCGAGGCCTAATGTTCTTTCTGTGCTGTCAACAAAGTGGGGTATCGCGCCACAATGAGCAACCGCATTGGCGGTGGCAACAAATGATAGCGATGGAATAATCACTTCGTCGCCTGGTCCAATGCCCATTAATAAGAGAGCTATATGCTGTGCTGCGGTTCCGTTTACAACGGCCACCGCATGCTTTGCTTCGGTATATGTTGCTAAGCAGCGCTCAAACTCATCAACATATTTTCCTATGGAAGATACCCAGCCTGTGTCAATGCATTCTTTGACATATTTCCATTCATTGCCGGCAAACTCGGGCTCGTGGAGGGAAAACCCCTTTTCAGGAGCTCCCAATACCTGCTGAAGTACTGAAACAAAGGTTGATGCGAGGGGAAGAGGAGTATTATCCATATCAAATGTTGTAGCGGTCCGCTTTGTATGCTGTTAGGTTTTTCGGGTCTAAAAACCATTCCACTGTTTCAGCTATGCCTCGACGAAATCCTTCATGCCCTCCATATACAGGTTTCCAGCCAAATAGGCGCTGCGCTTTTTGATTGTCAGCCCAGAGTCTTTCTACTTCAGAGTTTTTAGGTCGGAGACGTGTTTCATCAGTGTGTATCTCGATAGACTTGCCAAGAACGTCAGCAATGAGCTGTGCTGTGTCTCCAATGGAAATTTCATAGTTGCTGCCGAAATTAATTACCTCTCCTTCTCCAGATTGACTTTCTAGCGCAGCGATGAAACCTGCAACAGTGTCCTGCACAAAGTTAAAATCTCTAGTGGGTGAAGTTGCACCCAATTTGAGTACACGGTTCCCATTGGCAACTTGAGTAATAATGGTTGGTATAACGGCACGTGCAGATTGTCGGGGACCATAAGTGTTGAATGGGCGAGCAATCACGACAGGTAAATTGAAAGAAGCGTAGAAAGAGTAAGCTAATTGATCTGCGCCAATTTTGGATGCTGAATATGGTGACTGACCTTGAAGCGGATGCTCTTCCGTGATTGGAACGAAGCGCGCCGTGCCATATACTTCGCTAGTAGAGGTGTGAACCACGCGATTAATTCCGAGGTCTCGAGCCGCTTGTAGGACATTCAGTGTGCCCTTAATATTGGTATCAAGATAGGTGTCGGGGGAGTGGTAAGAATAGGGGATTGCGATTAGGGCGGCTAAATGGAGTACGGCATCACATCCTTGAAGTGCCGTCCTGACCCCATGGGGGTCGCGAATATCTCCAGCGAAAACATCTAGGTTTTGTCGTATATGGTCGGGGGTGTGATCTAGCCAGCCCCATGAATTAAATGAGTTATACAGCACAAAAGCACGCACATCATGCCCTCTTTCGATGAGAGCTTCGACAAGATGCGAACCAATAAAACCGTCTGCGCCAGTAACAAGAACCTTCACAATACACCTCACAGTTGGAAGTTTATTTATTTTAGAGTGGTGCTATATTTTATTTAGAAGTGATGCGACAAAAACCCCTGAATTGCCAAAAATAGTTTGGCGATGAACTCCGGAAGAGAATATTGCAAAAGTCCGAATGATTAAGGGTTTTTTTCGTGCGAGAGAAAATGACTCTAGAGTACTCTTATTTTCGAGGGTCAGTCTGTCTTTGATTGATGCAAGTGCAGCTAGGTTTGTATTTAGCCATTCTCTATATCTGCCGTGAAATATTTTGTGTAGACGAGTCAAGGACGCGGACACGCCTTTATTAGTGCCAACAAAATTTCTAGCATGCTGACGGTAACGAATATAAGGGGTTGGGTCATAAAGAACGACTCCCCCGCAACCTGATACTAGTAAGTAAGCCCACCAGTCATGGGATACTATTTTGAGGTTTTTGCCTGTTGCTAGCATTATATCGCGGGCTGCTTTGTTAAACACCATTGTATTTCCGCCGGCAATATTTTGTAATAAGGCATTGGAAAAGCAGGGGGGTTTGCAAAGAGTCTTTGAAAAGCCTATCTTGTTGTTGTTCTCATCAACAAGGAGGGTTCTTCCGCAATATAAGGCTGGAGTTTCTTTAGGAATTTGTTCAAGTCTGGTTAGGGCGGCACTTAGTTTATCTGCTTCCCATATGTCGTCTTGATCTGAAAAGGCATAGTAGTCTGCATCAATGTTGGGGTCGCAGACGAGGGATAGGAAGTTGGCTGCGAACCCTTGTTGTGGGCCGCGTCGTATCGTGAGACGACTTTTGCCCCAAGTGGATTGGTACTTCTCAAGAATGTCCATGGTTTGATCAGTGGATCCATCGTCAGATGCCCAAACGCTCCAATTGTTTAGCGTCTGAGTTACAAATGAATCTAGCTGGTCAGATAAATGAGGCTGGCCATTGAAGGTGCCGAGCAGAATCGCCACCTTTAGGTCGGCGATGTTGGTGTCATTGACCGGGCCTGATCTGGGCATGGCTACTACTCCAGTAAAACCTATTGCGTGGTTGGAGGGACTTTTCAGTTCGACATCGTTTGAGTGTGACGACAAAGCTTGCCTGAATTAAGTATATTCATCAACTTACCTCGAATAGGAGTCCCGTTTGCAGTGGCCCGGCAGCACGTCTAAGACGTGGGCTTGGGGGGAAAAAATAGACAGGCAAATAACTTTTCTCAAAAATTAATGACGTGCGTATATTTAATTAAGTATAACCTGTTGCACTGCTTGCCGACAATGCTTGCCGGAATTGTGGACAGGTTCGGAAACTGGAAAAACCTGTCCGAGAGTGGAGATGGGTGACCTCCTCCCGACTAACCGAGCGGTCTAAGCTGGAGATTGCCGGCTTAAAGATGAGCAAGTCGGAACTCGCTCGGGGTCTGGTCGCCCAGCGAACTGTGAGGCCTGAATTCGTTGTAATCCTGTCGCCAACGCTCGATTTTGTCACGCGCGTCATCCAGCGACAGAAACCAATGCACATTCAGGCACTCATCCCGCAGACTGCCGTTAAACGACTCGATAAAAGCATTATCCGTCGGTTTTCCTGGCCGCGAGAAGTCCAGCGTGACACCTTGTTGGTATGCCCATTGATCCAGTGCCATCGATATAAACTCGCTGCCATTGTCGACCTGAATCCGTTGTGGTGTCCCGCGCAAGACTTGAACATGCCGCATCGTAGCAACCACGTCCGCAGCTTTCAGCACGAAATCCACCGTGATCGCCAGGCTCTCCCGGCTAAAATTATCCACTACAGTTAAGGCCCGGATTTTCTGGCCGTTGAACAGCTGATCGGCGACGAAATCCATGCTCCAGCAGGCATTCAAACTGGAGACCGCCGGCCGGGCTTGCCGGTGTGCGGCCGCCACTCGCCGCTTGGGCCGCTTGCGCCGCAGGTTCAGACCTTCCTCGCAGTAGATCCGGTAGGTCTTCTTGTGATTGATCTGCCAGCCCTCACGCCGTAGCAGGACGTGGATGCGGCGCGCGCCATAACGAATACGCGTGGCGGCGATCTCGCGGATCCGCTGTCGCTCCGCGCGATCGTTTCGAGGATGAGGGCGATAAAAATAGCTAGCTTGCCGCAATTGAATGACTGCGGTGGCACGACGGATGCTGACGCGGTACGCGTCAATCAGGAAGTTGGCCAACTCGCGTTTGCGGGCCGGCCTCACAGCTTTTTTTGGATGACTTCCTGCAGCATCAGCTTGTCCAGGCTCAGGTCAGCGACCATGCGCTTGAGGCGGGCGTTCTCTTCTTCCAGTTGTTTCAGGCGGCGCAGCTCGCTGACACCTAGGCCGCCGTATTTCTTCTTCCAGTTGTAGAAGGTGGCTTCAGAGATACCCATCTTGCGGCAGACCTCGGCGACGGTGGTGCCGGATTCCGCCTGGCGCAATGCGAAGGCGATCTGTTCTTCGGTGAACTTCGATTTTTTCATGACAAACCATCCTGCCCGGATGGGCTTAAATTTGCCAGAAATCTCTACTTTTCACCGCTACGTTTTTGCGGGAGGAGGTCATTTTTGCGGGAGGAGGTCAGTCAGGAGGAGGTCAAATAGAGCACAGTACACCAGACCTCGAACAGGTCGACTGTCCTTGGCTTGATTTTTTGCGTACGCTATTCCAAGTAGTGGTCCGATCTGTTCGACCTGTTCACGACTTACGCCGCTTGGATAATGGCTTCTTCGCATTCGGCAATTATCTTAGGACGAAAAGGTCGTGAACAGGCTCTTAGATTTTGCAAGTTGTTAGAGGGTTACTTGCCTATGCAGAAGCGGCTGAAAATTACCCCCAGCAGATCGTCGGCGCTGAATTCGCCGGTGATCTCGGACAGCGCGTTCTGCGCCATGCGCAACTCCTCGGCGAAGATTTCCACTTGCTCCCAGTCCGCGTGCGCCAGCTCCAGATGTTCGGCGGCGCGGCGGATGGCGTCCAGGTGGCGCTGGCGCGCCAGGAACACGCCTTCGCCGCCGCCGCTGTAGCCTATCATTTCCAGCAGCTTGGCCTTGAGCAGCTCCACGCCGGCGTGGGTGCGCGCGGACAGGCGCACCAGCGGGTGGCCGTCTTCATCGGCCAGGCCAGGCGCTTCGCCGGACAGGTCCACCTTGTTGAACACGTGCACGCGCGGCAGCGCCGCCGGCAGCCGTTGCAGGATGGCCTGTACCTCGCCGGTCAGGCCGTCGCGGCTGTCCGCCAGCACCAGGGCCAGGTCCGCGCGCTCCACCGCCTGCCAGGTGCGTTCTATGCCTATCTTTTCCACCACGTCGTCGGTGTCGCGCAGGCCGGCGGTGTCGATGATGTGCACCGGCACGCCGTCGATGACGATTTCCTCGCGCACGGTGTCGCGGGTGGTGCCGGCGATGTCCGTCACGATGGCGATGTCGTCGCCGGCCAGCGCGTTCATCAGGCTGGATTTGCCGACATTGGGCTGGCCCACCAGCACCACGTGCATGCCCTCGCGCAGGATGGCGCCCTGTTTGGCGGTGGCCTGCACCTGCACCAGCCGGCCGCGCAGCCGTTCCAGCTTGCCTAGCGCGTCCGCCTGTTTGAGGAAGTCGATTTCCTCTTCCGGGAAGTCCAGCGTCGCCTCCACCAGCATGCGCAGGGTGATCAGCTCGTCCACCAGCACGTGGATTTCCTTGGAGAAGGCGCCTTTCAGCGATTTAAGCGCGCTCTTGGCCGCGGTTTCGCTGCTGGCGTCGATCAAGTCCGCCACGCTTTCCGCCTGGGCCAGGTCCAGCTTGTCGTTGAGGAAGGCGCGCTTGGTGAATTCGCCCGGTTCCGCCAGCCGCGCGCCCAGCTCCACGCAGCGCGCCAGCAGCATTTTCAGCACCACCGGCCCGCCGTGGCCTTGCAGTTCGATCACGTCCTCGCCGGTAAAGCTGTTGGGGCCGGGGAAGTAGAGCAGCAGCCCGTTGTCCAGCGGCTGGCCGTGGGCGTCGACGAAGTCGGTGTACAGCGCGTAGCGCGGCTTGGGCGTTTTGCCGCCGCTGACGGCGGCGGCGAAGGGCAGCAAATCCTTGCCGGACACGCGGATTACGCCAACGCCGCCGCGGCCGGGAGCGGTGGCGATGGCGCAGATGGTGGCGGGGGTGTAGCTGAGGCTCATGGGCATTCCTTGGAATCTGGGCCGCGGCCCCCGCGCGGCGGGGCGTCGTGGCGAATACGCTTCAATTATCCAGCAAAAAACCCGGCCATGCGGCCGGGTTTGGGGTTCAGAGCGCGCGGGGCAATCAGGATTGCAGCGCGGCCTTGTTTTTCTTCTCGATGCTCTTGTTGATCTGCCACTGCTGGGCCATCGACAAGATGTTGTTGACCACGTAGTACAGCACCAGGCCGGACGGGAAGAAGAAGAACATCACCGAGAAGGCCACCGGCATGATTTTCATCATCTTGGCCTGCATCGGGTCCGCCGGCGGCGGGTTCAGGAAGGTTTGCAGGAACATGGTGGCCGCCATGATTACCGGCAGCACATAGTACGGGTCCGGGCGGGCCAAGTCGGTGTACCACAGAATCCACGGCGCCTGGCGCAGCTCAACCGAAGCCAGTAGCGCCCAGTACAGGCCGATGAACACCGGGATCTGGATCAGCATGGGCAGGCAGCCGCCCAGCGGATTCACCTTCTCGGACTTGTACATCTCCATCACCGCCTGCTGGAACTTCATGCGGTCGTCGCCGTACTGCTCCTTCATGCGCTCAAGACGCGGCGCCAGCGCCTTCATCTTGGCCATGGAGCGGTAGGACGCGGCGGTCAGCGGGTAGAAGATGGCCTTGACGGTCAGGGTCAGCAGCACGATGGCCCAGCCCCAGTTCTGCACCAGCAGGTGCAGCTTGGTCAGCAGCCAGAACAGCGGGGAGGCGAAGATGTGGAAGATGCCGAAGTCCTTGGCGTATTCCATGCCGTCGGCCAGCTTGCTGATCACATCGTACTCTTCCGGGCCGGCGAACAGCGGCACGGACACGCTCAGGCTCTGGCCCGGGGCGATGGTGGCGTAATCCACCAGCGCGGCGGCGGAGTTCAGGCCGTTGCTCTGCTTCAGCTCAAAGCGGCAGGACTTGTCGTCCTTGCACACGCTGGCGCCGTCCAGCGGCTTCAGAATCCACGCGGACATGAAGTAGTGCTGGATCATGGCCACCCAGCCGTCGCTGCCGGTCTTGGCGTAATCGCCCTTGCCCTTGGCCAGGTCGTCGAAGCTCACCTTCTGGAATTTGTTTTCCGAGGTGTAAACAGCCGGGCCGGTGAAGGTGTGGGCCAGGCGGCCTTCGCCTTCCGGCGTTTGGCTGTCGCGCAGCAGGCGGTAGTAAGCGGTGGCGGCCAGCGGCGCGGCGCCGCCGTTGGCGATGTCGTAACGCACGCCAATCTTGTAGCTGCCCTTGGTGAAGGTGTAGATCTTGCTTACCTTCACGCCGTTGGCTTCCGGCGCGGTCAGCTTCACTTCCAGCTTGTCGCCGGAGAGCTCGTAGCTGGTCTTTTCAGCGGTGAACACGGTTTTGTGGGTGGGCAGCGCCGGGTTGCTGGCGGCCACCAGGCCGGTTTGCGCCACATAGACGCGGCCGTTCCGGTCCGTCAGCAGATCAAGCGGCTTTTTGCTGTCCACGGCGGAATCGTGCTTCAACAGCGTCAGCTGGCGCAGATCGCCGCCCACGGTGTCGATCTCCGCCTTCAGCACATCGGTGTTCACCGTGATGCGCTGGCCGGAAGTCAGTTTGTTGGAATCCACCGGCTGGGCGTTGTGGGACGCGCCGTTGGCGGCCTGCGGCTGTGTGGCGGCCTGCTTTTGCGCGGCAACTTGCTGCGGCGTCGGCTTGGGCGCGAAAAACTCCTGCCAACCTAGCAGGATGCCCAGGGACAGCATGATGAAGATTATGAGGCGCTTGGAATCCATCTCTCGATACCGGATTTAAGTTCAGGGAACTGGGTCGTAGCCGCTGCCGCCCCAGGGGTGGCAACGTCCGATGCGTCTGGCGGCCAGCCAGCCGCCCTTGAGTGCGCCGTGCTTTTTCACCGCTTCGATCGCGTAGCTGGAACAGGTGGGCTGGAAGCGGCAACGCGGTGCCAGCCACGGGCTGATAGCCAGCTGGTAAAAACGGATCAGGAGGATGAAGAGGCGCGACATCGTGCCAGTTTAGCAAACAGAGAAGACAAAGCCGTGATCACTTCAGTTCGCTCGGCGCGCGTAAAAGGCACCTTGGCGCGGACCACGAAGTCCATGTCCGGCAGAGTTTGCCGGTTCAGGCGGAACCATTCGCGCACCGTGCGCTTGATGTAGTTGCGACGCACGGCCCGCTTGTGGACCTTGCGGCCCACCACCAGGCCCAGCCGCGCGTGCCCCAATTCATTGGGTCGGGCCGATACCTGAAACGTGGCGTTGCTGCGCGACATCCGCAAACTAAAAACGGATGAGAACTCATCCGTTTTTAATAGCCGGTGCGCACGGCGAAAGCGGTAAGCCGACAAAGGCTTATACGGCCAGACGCTTGCGGCCTTTGGAACGACGAGCTGCGATCACAGCACGGCCGCCGCGGGACTTCATGCGGACCAGAAAGCCGTGAGTGCGTTTACGACGGGTATTGGAGGGCTGGTAAGTACGCTTCATGATTGGAATTCCTGTTTCGAAACGGAAATAAACGCGTGATTTGACAGGATAAACGCCGGTTTGTCAATGAGGAATTTTCTAAGCACCTGTGGATAACTTTGAGAAAAACCGTTAGAATGCCAAGGCTTACCGTTCCGAGTTCGCTGCGCAATTATTGAACGCGCGCCGGGGCGGAACGCCAACCCTAGAGAAGCACTGCCAAAATTCAGCCCCACCCACTGGAGCAACGCGCGCCCGCGCAAGCGCGGCGCGGGCCGATCCAGGAATTTTGCCAGCGGTTCTCGGGGGCCGCCCCATCCATGCATCGCCCGCCTTGCGGCCCGGCGATGCGCGGCCCGCGGCCCTTGAATCATGCCGAACACACGTCGTCCGCCCCGCGTACGGGGCGCGGCGGCTTCTCCCGCCGCTTGGCCGTAACGCCGACAGCGGGTTTTTCGCTTTTACTTGCGTATATGTAATGACCGAACTGGATCAATTTTGGCCTGGCTGCCTGGCCCGCCTGGAGGCCGAACTGTCTTCGCAACAGTTCAATACCTGGATCAAGCCGCTATCGGCCGAAACCACGGAAGAGGGCATCGCGCTGTTTGCGCCCAACCGCTTCATCATGCAGTTCATCAAGGACCGCTTCCTGGCGCGCATTGAAGAACTGGCGGTGGAACTGGTGGGCGAATGCTTGGTGGAGCTGCGCTTGGGCGCGCCCGCTGGCCGGCCGCTGGCCGCGCCCGCGATGGCGCCGGCCAAAGCCAAGCCCGCACCCAGCGTGCCGGCGCCCAGCGCGCCGTCCCAGGCCAAGCAGGCCGCGGTCAAAGCCATTGGCGGCAGCCACGAAAGCACCCGGCTCAACCCCTCGTTCACCTTCGACACCCTGGTGACCGGCAAGGGCAACCAGCTGGCGCGCGCCGCGGCCATGCAAATTGCGGAAAACCCGGGCGACCAAGCTTACAACCCGCTGTTTGTCTACGGCGGCGTGGGCCTGGGTAAGACCCACTTGATCCAGGCCATCGGCAACCACGTGTTCCAAAAGAACCCGCAAGCCAAGATCCGTTACATCCACGCCGAACGCTACGTGGCCGACATCATGCGCGCCTACCAGCACAAGGCCTTTGACGAATTCAAGCGCTACTACCACTCGCTGGACCTGCTGCTGATCGACGACATCCAGTTCTTCGCCGGCAAGAACCGCACCCAGGAAGAATTCTTCTACGCCTTCAACGCGCTGATCGAGGGCGGCAAGCAGGTCATCATGACCTGTGACAGCTACCCCAAGCAGATAGAAGGCATGGAAGAGCGGCTGATCTCCCGCTTCTCCTGGGGCCTGACCGTGGAAATCCAGCCGCCGGAGCTGGAAATGCGCGTGGCCATCTTGATGAAAAAGGCCGAGGCCGACAGCATCAAGCTGGACCACAACGTGGCCTTCTTCATTGCCCAGAACGTGCGCTCCAACGTGCGCGAACTGGAAGGCGCGCTCAAGCGCGTGGTGGCCTACGCCCGCTTTACCAATCAGAACATCTCGCTGGAACTGGTCAAGGAAGCGCTCAAGGACATCCTGGCCGCCGGCAACCGCCAGGTGACCGTGGACGCCATCCAGAAAACCGTGGCCGAGTACTACAAGATCAAGCTGTCCGACATGCACAGCAAAAAGCGCAGCCGCGACATCGCCCGGCCGCGCCAGGTGGCGATGGCGCTGGCCAAGGAACTGACCCAGCTGTCCCTGCCCAATATCGGCGACGCCTTTGGCGGCCGCGACCACACCACCGTGCTGCACGCCTGCAAGACCATTGCCGAAATGCGCGGCAACGACGCCGATATTGCTCACGATTACGACACGCTGCTGGCCATGCTGCGTAACTAAGACCATGAAGCCTAACTTGAACCGACTCACAAACACCCAACGGGAGCCCGCCCCATGCTGATCCTGCAAGCCGAACGCGATGCCCTGCTCAAGCCACTGCTGGCAGTCACCGGCATTGTCGAGCGTCGTCACACCCTGCCCATCCTGTCCAATGTGCTGATAGAGAAAAAAGGCGGACAAGTGGGCTTCCTGGCCACGGACCTGGAAATCCAGATCACCACCGCCAGCAGCGATGAATTACCGGGCGAAGACTTCCGCCTGACCACCTCCGCCAAAAAGCTGCAGGACATCCTGCGCGCCATCCCGGGCAACGCCACTGTGACCCTGGAACAACTGGACGGCGGCCGCCTGACCCTGAAAGCCGGCAAGAGCCGTTTCAACCTGCAAACCCTGCCGGCAGACGACTTCCCGTTGTTGTCCGTGGGCAGCGCCAGCGACTCCAGCTTTAGCCTGAGCCAGCGCGAACTCAAGCGCCTGATCTCCCAGGTGCAATACGCGATGGCGGTGCAGGACATCCGCTACTACCTGAACGGCCTGTTGATGCAGACCGACGGCAACCAAGTGCGCCTGGTGGCCACCGACGGACACCGCCTGGCCTTCGCCAGCGCGGACGTGGAAGCCAACCTGCCCAAATCCGAAGTGATCCTGCCGCGCAAGACCATCATCGAGCTGTACAAGCTGCTGCAGGACATCGACGACCCGATCAATATCGAAGTGCTGGCCAACCAGGTGCGCTTCAGCTTCGGCTCCACCGTCATCATCAGCAAAGTGGTGGACGGCAAGTTCCCGGACTACAACCGCGTCATCCCGCTGGACAACGACAAGATCTTCCTGATCGAACGCCTGGAATTCCTGCACGCCTTGCAGCGCGCCGCCATTCTGGCCAACGAGAAATTCCGCGGCGTGCGCCTGGTGCTCAAGCCCGGCTCCATGTCTATCCTCTGCACCAACAGCGAGCAGGAAGAAGCGGAAGAAGAACTGGAAATTGCCTACCAGGGCGGCGAGCTGGAAATCGGCTTCAACATCAACTACCTGATGGACGTGCTGACCAACCTGCCGGCGGACACCCTGCAAATGGCCTTTGGCGACTCCAACCGCAGCACCCTGGTCACCATACCGGACGTGAGCAACTTCAAATACATCGTCATGCCCATGCGGATTTGACGCCGGCCGCCACCCGGCAGCCCGCTGGCGGCGGAGGCCCCGCCACCGCCCCGGCAAACGGATTTTCAGATTGACCGGCAGAGGCCGGCCGCGCGGCGCCAGGAGTCACTCCCGGCCCGCCCGGCCCCTCTCCATACAGAAAGCAGCAGATGAGCGAACAGGAATACGGCGCGGATAGCATCAAAGTCCTCAAAGGATTGGATGCCGTACGCAAACGCCCCGGCATGTATATTGGCGACACCTCGGACGGCACCGGCTTGCACCACATGGTGTTTGAAGTGCTGGACAACGCCATTGACGAAGCGCTGGCCGGCCATGCCGACACCATCAAGGTCATCATCAACCCCGACAACTCCATCACCGTGGAAGACAACGGCCGGGGCATCCCCACCGACATCCACCCGGAAGAAGGGCGATCGGCGGCGGAAGTGATCATGACCATCCTGCACGCCGGCGGCAAATTCGACAGTAACAGCTACAAGATCTCCGGCGGCCTGCACGGCGTGGGCGTTTCCGTGGTGAACGCGCTGTCCGATTGGCTGAAACTGAAAATCTGGCGCGACGGCAAAGTCCATGAAATGGAATTCCGCCGCGGCGACGCCGTGGCCCCGCTCACCGTGACCGGCCACACCAACCACCGCGGCACGGAAGTGACCTTCCGCGCCAGCGAAGAAACCTTCGGCCTGGTGGAATTCCACTTTGACATCCTGGCCAAGCGCATCCGCGAACTGTCCTTCCTGAATCAGGGCGTGGGCATCCAGCTGATAGACAAGCGCACCGGCAAGGAAGAAAACTTCGCCTTCTCCGGCGGCGTGGCCGGCTTCGTGGAATACATGAACCGCAACAAGACCGTGCTGCACCCCAAAGTGTTCTACGGCATTGGCGAAAAAGACGGCATGAGCGTGGAAGTGGCGATGCAGTGGAACGACTCCTACCAGGAAAGCGTCCAGTGCTTCACCAACAACATCCCCCAGCGCGACGGCGGCACCCACATGACCGCGCTCCGCCAGGTGATGACCCGCACGCTGAACCAGTACATCGAAGAATCCGAAGTGGCCAAAAAGGCCAAGGTGGACACCTCCGGCGACGACATGCGCGAAGGCCTGACCTGCGTGCTCTCCGTCAAACTGCCGGACCCCAAGTTCTCCAGCCAAACCAAGGACAAACTGGTTTCCAGCGAAATTGGCCCGGTGGTCAATGAAGTGATCAGCGAAGCGCTGAAAACCTATCTGCTGGAACACCCCAACGACGCCAAAATCATCTGCGGCAAGATTGTGGAAGCCGCCCGCGCCCGCGAAGCCGCGCGCAAGGCCCGCGAAATCACCCGCCGCAAAGGCATCATGGACGGCCTGGGCCTGCCCGGCAAACTGGCGGACTGCCAGGAAAAAGACCCCAAGCTGTGCGAACTGTACCTGGTGGAGGGTGACTCCGCCGGCGGCTCCGCCAAACAAGGCCGCGACCGCAAATTCCAGGCCATCCTGCCGCTGAAGGGCAAGATCCTGAACGTGGAACGCGCCCGCTTCGACAAAATGCTGCAAAGCCAGGAAGTGGCCACCCTGATCACCGCCATGGGCTGCGGCATTGGCAAGGACGAATACAACCCGGACAAACTGCGCTACCACCGCATCATCATCATGACCGATGCCGACGTGGACGGCGCCCACATCCGCACCCTGCTGCTCACCTTCTTCTACCGCCAAATGAGCGAACTAGTAGAGCGCGGCCACATCTACATCGCCCAGCCGCCGCTGTACAAGGCCAAACTGGGCAAGCAAGAGCGCTACCTCAAGGACGACTCCGAACTCAACCAGTTCCTGCTGCAACTGGCGCTGGAAAAAGCCGAACTGATCCCGGCGGAAGGCGCCGCCGCATTGTCCGGCGACACCCTGGGCGAAATTGCCCGCCAGTTCCTGCTGACCCGCTCCGTGATTGAACGCGAAAGCCGCGTGATAGACCCGCTGGTGCTGGAAGCCATGCTCAAGACCGGCCCGCTGTCCCTCAGCAGCCAGCAAGAAGCGGACGCCGCGCTGGCCAAACTGAGCGCGCTGCTGCCGGCGGACGCCATCGAACTGCAACTGCTGCGCGACGAAAAGAACGACGGCCACCTGATCAAGATCATCCGCAAACTGCACGGCAACGTGATGGTAACGGTGATGGACCAGGACTTCCTGGAATCCGGCGACTACGCGGAAATGAAGAAAACCGGCGACATGCTCAGCGGCCTGCTGCGCGAAGGCGCCCACGTCAAACGTGGCGAAACCGTGAAACCGGTGGCGGAGTTCGGCGAAGCGCTGGACTGGCTGCTGGCGGAAGTGAAGAAGGGCATGAACATCCAGCGCTATAAAGGCCTGGGCGAGATGAACCCGGAACAGCTGTGGGAAACCACCATGGACCCCACTGTGCGCCGCCTGCTGAAGGTGCGTATTGAAGACGTGATGAGCGCGGACGACGTGTTCACCACTCTGATGGGCGACGAAGTGGAACCGCGCCGGAACTTCATCGAGGGCAATGCCTTGATTGCGCGGAATATTGATGTGTAAGGATGTAGGGTGACACTCAAAGTGAAATTTGTGTCAGGTTAGTGAAAAAATGCTGACACAGATAACGAAAAACCCACCGGTTAGTTTCGGTGGGTTTTTTCACTATGGATCAAACTGTTGCTTTTCGGCCTGAGCTGCCGGTGATAATTGTCTTGTGCGGCAGCAATACTGCGATTAGCGGACTCTGTCGAGATCTCGCAGTCGAGTCACTGTTTTATCTGCTGGCGAACGGTGGAGGGTAAACATCGACCTCGCACCACCGCCACGCGCTATACCTACAATTTACAATTCCCACTCTATTGTAAATTGCGGTAAATACATCAATAAATTCAATGGGTTGCGCGGCAGTATTTTCACGATGCCATGATTTGTACCATGTCCAGTAGTAACTGCACATGAATTACTCTCAGTTAGGCATCAATCCCAAGGATCAAAACAGGGGTGTCAATATTTGATACCCCGCGCTGGGTCAAGTCCCAAGCGAACTGTTCAAAATAAGAAACCCCAGTACTCATTTCGTCGGCAAAATTTTTCACTGGGACAATTTCAATCCCAGTATCAATCAGCCCCATATTCCTAAAGATAGTCATCTTCGCGCACACGTTGTAAACCATAAATGCATACTTTCCGAATTGGACCTCAATGCCAAGTTTTACGCCTGGCTTTACAAAATCCATATCTCGAAAGGGCTTAACATGCGACTGTTTTGCAGGCGTATATCCCGGCAAAATCTCACCATGTACATAATCACAGTTAACCTTGTGATTAATCCAGCCGTGAGGATGCAACTGATTTTTGAATTCATTATTTATATCAACTGGTGAGTACAACATTGTACCCATCATAGTTTTCTCTTTGCTGACCTTAGTTTTAAATTGCGCTGCATTGATGTTGTTAATTGCCTGCGTAATTTCAGCTAGCTCGGCCGCATATTGGCTTAAAACCTTTTGCTTGCCACCATTAAAATCATATTGCGCGACTATTCTCATATTAATTTTTCCTGTTTGTCTTCAAGCCATTGGGTCGGAACTTGCGCCACTTTTTCTTTGCCTGTTGGTTTGTGAACTGGCTTTCCAAGTGGCCGAATTTTTAGCGTCCCGTTTTGAAACTCTTTCACTCTCTCGGTTGCCAGTGCATTATATGTAGAGTCTCTGTCTATCATCATTCCGCGACGGTTCTGTTTAATGGCCGCGATTACACTACTACCGACCCCTCCAAACGGATCCAAAACCCAGTCATTTTCATTAGTCAACGCCAAAACACAGCGCTCAATCAATTCAATAGGGAACTGACATGGATGCTCTGTCTTTTCTGGATGATTAGACTTAACATTAGGTATTTCAATGCGACCATCTTCCCACTCTTGGCAAATTATTCGCCAATAATCGGAAGGATTTTTCCCTAGGGGATTTCCACTAGGCTGGCCGGCCTTTTCACCCTTGTAGTGGAGCTTGCCAGGATATTTTGAAGGAATACGAACGGGGTCCAAGTTAAATGTATATTCATCCCCTTTGGTAAACCAAAGTAGCACCTCGTAGCGACCGGAGAAGCGCTTGCTAGCGTGCAGGCCGTGGTCAAAGTGCCAAACAATGCGATTTCGCAAACGCATCCCCAGCTCTTTGAATAAGGGATAAAAATAAATATCTAGTGGAAAGACCTCCCCTGCATCAACATAGTTTCCTACCTGCCAAACAATACTTCCATCTTTCGCAGTAATGCGATACATTTCTTTGACTATTTCATTTTGCCAAGCGAGATAGTCGTTTAGGCTTACTTGCTTTTCGTACACCTTCCCAATGTTGTACGGAGGTGAAGACACTACTAATTTGAAAGTATCAGAAGGCAGTTTTTTCAACTGTTCTAAGGTGTCGTCTTGGCAAATGACGATGTGCTCGTTCACATCGAATTTTTGACTGATTGGATGGTGTTCTATCATCATTTCGAGATCGTCTTTACCTTTTAGATGGCCCCGGACCCTAGCCCGCGCCTAATTATTGTCCTGCCGACGAATTGACCCCGGCGTGTTTATATATTGTTGCCCTCGATACCCCGTAGCGGTCAGCTATCGCAGTAACTGGAATATTTTTATCGCACAAAAGGGCCTTGATTTCACGTATCTGCTGTTGTGTTAGCGCGGGCTTTCGCCCACCCTTGCGACCTCTTGCACGGGCTGCAGCAAGGCCCGCATGTGTGCGCTCCCGGATTAGATTTCGCTCGAACTCGGCAAGCGCCGCGAAAACATGAAAAACAAGCTTTCCAGCAGCGCTACCCGTCTCGATCCTCTCACCCAAACTCTCGAAACCAATGCCTCGCCGCTCCAATTCGCCAACAATTCGTACTAGATCGGGAAGGCTGCGGCCAAGGCGATCCAGTCGCCACACGACAAGGGTATCGCCTTCACGCAGTGCCTTGCAGCATTGCTCTAGCTCAGGCCTACCTGCTGACTTTCCGCTGGCCGTCTCCTCATAGATCGTTGAACATCCATTCCGCGCCAGGGCATCCCGTTGTAAGTCAAGATTCTGATCGTCGGTCGAAACACGTGCGTATCCGATGCGTTGATTCATTAACGATTACGAGACGTTGAAAAATTGACGGGAATTTTAACAGAAAAGAGGCCATTGCGAGGTGATTTTGGCACGTGATGAGCCTGTTCACAAAACGACCGTTTGCCAAACACCAAGCAGAAACCGAGATAGGTTCAGGCACCGTTAGCAATGACCAAGTTGGACTGCTCCGGTACTCAGTAGGCAATCTGGGTAATGTGTTGACCTACTCCCATCCATGAAATAGTTAAAAGGCATATAATCTCGTCGACTTCACCATCCAGCTGAATGATTCAGCCTAATCGCACTGTCATGTCCCTCTGCCCCTTCTGCTCTCTGTCTCCGGACCGCCACCTGTTCGCCAACACCTACGGCGTGGTGATCCGAGACGGCTTTCCCATTTCTCCTGGCCACACACTGATCATCCCGCGCCGGCACATTGCCTCATTCTTTGCGCTGGAGCCTGCGGAGCGAGAAGGGCTGATGGTGTTGCTGGACCAGGCTCGTCAGCAGTTGTTAGCGGAACTGAAGCCGGATGGTTTCAATATTGGTATCAACGATGGCACGGCTGCAGGGCAGACGGTGCCGCATTTGCACATCCACCTGATCCCACGTTTTGCTGGGGACCGGGAGGACTCGCGTGGCGGGGTACGTTGGATCATTCCTGAAAAAGCAGACTACTGGTCGCCGCGATGACGGCGGTGCCTTCCGCGCAGGAACAAATCGCTTTCATCCTGAAGCTTCAGCGTTTGTTCAGTGAGGGCGAGTTCAGCGCCACCTACAAGTTTGCCTTGCTGTTGACTCTGGCCGAGTTGGCGGTGGAGTACGGGGACGATAGTGGTGCGGCCTTGAGCCTGCCAATGGCCAAGGTGGGGGAGAAGTTTGCCGAGCTTTATTGGCGGCATGTTCCGCCGTATTCCTCTGGCTTGGTGGACACAGTGGGTGAGACGCTGCATCAGAATAAGGGCTCGGTGGTGGCGATCATGCGGCCTTTGCGACAACTGCATGCCTTGAGCCATGGCCAGTGGTCACAAGTGCGGGCTTTGTCGGTTTGGCCGGCTTGCCTAAAGGCTATCTGCCAAACGGTGCGAGTTATGCCCTTGAAGCATTTGCAGATGCTGGGTGGCCAGTTGGACCCTTTCCTTTATACCTATCCATGCCCACCTGACCGGGTGGTGTTGAGCGCCGGGGTGGCGTTCAATCTGCGTCGTTATCAAGAGCTGGTGCAGCAACTGGCCAAGGCCGGTTGGCTGGAGCATGTGCGCAGTAATAAGCTGAACCGGGTGATTCTGGGGATGCGGGATGATCTGGAAACCTTCATGTTCGGTTCCGCTCGCGCGGATCTTAGCGAGGTGGCCAAGGTGTTGGGCCCTTTGCAGCAGCAGTGCTGTTTCTATTGTCAGCAGCCTATCAAGGGCAAGGCGCAGGTGGATCACTTTATCCCCTGGTCTCGTTATTCGCGGGACACCGCGCACAACTTTGTGTTGGCGCATGCTGCCTGCAACCGCAGCAAGCGAGACATGTTGGCGGCCAAACCGCATTTGGAGCGTTGGCTGGAGCACCTTTCTAGGCATGGCGATGAGCAGGGTGTGCTATTAGCACAGTTGGGCTTTGTCTCAGACCAAAGGTGCTCGCTTAGTGTGGCGGAGTGGGCGTATCGGAGTGGTGCGTATGCGCAGTCATTTAGTTGGTGGCGAGAACATGAAACAGAGCTGATTACTGATGTGTGCCTGGATGCATTTTATAAGGTGAGTGTTTTTTAAGCTGTTATTTGTTTCCTTGTGAATTCGGGTGAAAGGGAGCTGTGTTATGGGAGAATTACTGCAGCAAGTGAAAATGGTGTCGGAGCAGTTTGGAGACGTAGTGTCTTTTATTTTAATAATTGGGGGTGTGCTGTATCTGATTGAGCGGGCGATAAATATTTATAAAATGCTAAAATTGGATCGCAGAGAGAGAAGGAAAGAAGATTTTGCAGTTGTTGGTTCTTTGGTGGGGGGCGATCGATATCTTGAATTGTTGCACGCGGAGAGCAAGTTTCAGGAAGCGTTTTTTAGAGAGACAGGTTTGAATTTGAATAAAAAAGATAGGGAGAATATACTTGAGCTCTATTTTTTGGTTTCTATGCGGAGCACTGATCTGAAACATCTTTATTATTTTGTTGAGAAAGCAGGTGATGGTAAGTTTAAGGTGCAAATTACAATTGCAGAGCTTTTTCAGCTGGCTGCAACAATTCTAATTGCTTTGATAATTGCAATTACAGGGGTGAAGGTGATGTTATCTCTTGGGTCTTCACATGTAATTTGGCTGCCGATTATTTTGTTTGCAACCATTTTGTTTGTGTTTGCCTTTATCTTTATGTCTAGAGCTTCTATTTTGGAATGGGTGGTCGTCTGTAAAGTAGCTGATCGCTTGGCTGGTATGGATAAGTTGATAGGTAATCCTGGATTTTTAAATCAGGTTAAAGGTGCATGCAAACAGGGTTGGAAATCATTTGTCTATATAGTTTTAGGGGTGGTGATTTTAGTGTTGGTTGCGGATGTCTTGCTATAATTAATTTTCTGATTAGCAAAGCCTATTTGAAGCGCCGCAGCCCCGCTGCGGCGTTTCCACATCTACATCACCGAGCAAATCAGTCTGTGGCTGGTTTGTAGTTCTTGCTGCACGGGCTCCAGCAAGGTCACGATCTGGTCGCAGTTCAGCGTTTTGTCTTCCGGACAGCTTTGCAGCAGGGTCAGCAGTGCGTGCAGGCTTCGGTTGGCGTAGTGGAGGTGCATGGTGCCGCAGGTGATGCTTTCGTCCACGTTCAGGTAGTGCCGGTCCAGTTGTTGGCTTAGTGTTTCCAGTTCCGGCTGGCCTTGGGCGCTGACGCGCAGCGCTGTCAGCAGGTCTTGCAGCTGTTGCAGGATGGGGGTGTCGCTGGCGCTAGCGGTGATGGTCTCGGCCAAGGCGCTAGGATCAGGATTGCTTTGGCTGATATTAAATATATTCACTATGGCCTCCACAAACATTTGCTTAAGGAAGCCTGCGCGGCACGCACGGGAGGCGTGGGCAGGCTCATGACAAAGTGGGAGGACCGGAACGTTCCACGGCAGCCCCAAGGGGCTCAGTGCCATGAGCCCGCCCGGTGGTGGCAGACGCATGAGCACATAGCAAGTCGCAGCCAAGCGATTTGCTAAGAAACGTTCAAAACGGGCCTCCCAGCCCATGGCTGCGTTATTTGGCGCAGCGCATGGGCAGAGTAAGGGGGGCTAGGCCCAGCGTCAAGGCGGCGGCGGGCTGGGGGTGGGGATTACAGCAGAAAGCCGCCCTTTCCGGGCGGCTTTTTACGCGGCATTGCCACAAGGTGGCGGATCTAAGCTGGCTTTAAGCCGCGCTCATGGCGGCGCCGGCCGGGGCCGTTACGGCGCCAAGGTCCTGGATGATGTCGTCAATCAGGCGGTCCAGCCGCTGGCTGTCGTGGTGGTGGGGCGTGGTGATCAGGTGGGCCGCGCCGCCGGATCGGGCCAGGCCGTGTTTGTTGCACACGGGTTCGGACGGGCTGGGGAACACCACGGTGATGGAGTTCTGGCAGCGCCAGGCCTGGATGCCGGCGGCCTGGAAGCGGTCTATCGCGTATTGGGCCATGTCCAGGCAGTGGCGCACTTTGCGACGCCATTCCGCCAGCGGCCGGCTCTTGATGGCCGCCCACAGCATCATGGGGGTGTGCCCGTTGCGGGAGCCGCTGATGGTTTGGTCTCTGGCGGAGATGTAGTCGATTTCCACGGAGATGCGCGACACATTGCTGCGTTTGGCCAGCACGATGCCGCACGGCATGGGCGAACCTATCATCTTGTGCCCGGACACGCTGATGGAGTCGATGCCGTCGGCGAAGGAGTAGGGCTGCGGGGCGTCGACAAAGGGCAGGATCATGCCGCTGAGCGCGGCGTCCGCGTGCAGGTAGTAGTCCCGCCGCGGGATGCCGGCCTGGGCCAGCTTGTCTTGGATGATGCCGATGTCGTCCACGGCGCCTTTCATGGTGGTGCCCACGTTGACGAAGACGATGGGGTGGCGTTCTTGGTCCTGTTGGATTTTGGCCACCAGGTCGTCGTAGTCGATTTCGCCGCTGGGCAGGGAGTCCACCGCGCGGGATTTGATGCGCAGCAGCTTGATGATCTTGGCCACGGAGTAGTGGCTGTCCTTGGAGTAGTACAGCGTGGCGTCCGGGAACAGTTCTCGGGCGAGGTAGCAGCCAAACATATTGCCTTCGGTGCCGCCGTTGGTCACGTAGCCCCAGCTTTCGTCAAAGGGGATGTGGAACAGTTCGGCGAAGAAGTGCATGACTTCGCGTTCGAAGTCGAAGGAGTTCAGCAGGTAGTTGCTGCTTTCGTTCCAGTCGCCGCAGTTGTTGATGGAGAAGCGCAGGAAGCGGTGCAAGGGGGTGTAGTCGAAGTCGGCTGACTCTGGGTAAGCAAGATTGAAATATTGGTGCTGCAAGCAGTACTGCCAAAAAGATTCGATACGGTTTTGGTCTAGAGAAGACAGCGACATGGGTGGCTCCGTGGTTTCTCAGTGGGTTGGAGTGGGTATTACCGGGTGTTTTTCCTTGTTGACTGGGCGTGGGTTGGCGCCCGGTTTTTGTCTGTTTTTTGCATCCGCGGTGCGGATGATGGTTTTCATTGCCGGGGCTGCCCGGCGGGCGTGAAGGGCCCAGGGCGCATCGGATGCGCGGTTTTCTTTGTGCTTGGCAGACAAGCTCAAAAAGCGGGCCAAAAACGTGAACAGCTTTTCGCCACACTGGTTGTGCTTCAAGCACCCGCTTGTCGGGCCTCCAGCAACGCTTCCCAGTCCGCCAGTGTGGGGGAGCGGCTCAGTTCTTCCGTGCGCACGGGGATGCCGCGGGCGTTGAGTTCGGCGGCCAGCGTCATTAGGCGCAGGGAATCCAGGCCGTAATACATCAGGTTTTCCGTGGGGTTCAGTTCCCCGTCTTCCGCTATCAGTTGCCGTAGCCGGCTGTGCAGCCATTGGCGCGGGCTGGCGGCTTCCAATTGCCTTGGTTTTGCTGGCTTTTCATTCGTCATGAAGATTTCACCTTGATCATTGCATCACGCTAATGGTGTAAATTATAATCATTCGCATTTAGAGATGCCATATGGAGATGAAAGAAATGCAAGAAATCCATTTGTCAATTTTCAGGGGCGTGAAATGAGAGAGTTGACTTCAATGCAAGCGGCCTGCTGGATGGGCCGGGGCGATCATTCGGATCTGGGTGGCGTCTCTGCGCATTTGTATGCGGAGTTCGACGGCCAGGCCATTGATCTGCCGCGTTTGGTGGCCGCGCTGGGCAGGCTGGGCCGGGAGCACGGGATGCTGCGCGCCTGCGTAACGGCGGACGGCATGCAGGCGCTGGCGGCGGCGGATAAAGTGCCTCATTTGGAGGTGGAGGATTTCACCGCCTTGGAGGGCGAGGCGCTGGCGCAGCGCCTGGAAGCCAAGCGCCAGCAGTGGACACATCAGCGGCTTGACCTGGCAACGGGTCAAGCCGTTCGTTTTTCCATCAGCTTGTTTGGCGCGGGGGATAGCCGGCTGCATGTGGACGCGGACATGATCGCCGTGGACCCGTCCAGCTTCCGTGTGCTGATGGAGGATTTGGCGCTGTTTTATGAATCCCCGGACGCGGAGCTGCCGCCCACGCCGTCTTTCTTTGAGTGGTGCGACCGGGCGCGGGACGAGCCCTGGCTCAAGGCGGCCCGGGAGCGGGACCGCGATTGGTGGCGGGAGCAATTGCCCAATATCGCGCCGGCGCCGTCCTTGCCGCGCCGGGCGGTGCCGGCGGGCGCGGCGTCCAGCCATCGCCTGTGCGCCTGGCTGGCGCCGGAGCAGCGCCAGGCTTTGCGGCGCTTGGCCAAGGCGCAGCGGCTGACGCTGTCCGGCCTGATGCTGGGCTTGTTCGCCCAGGCCTTGGGCGCGGCCACCGGGGACCGGCGCTTCCGGCTGAACGTGCCGGTGTTCTGGCGGCCGCCGCTGCTGAAGGGCGCGGAACGCATCATCGGGGAGTTTGCCAACCTGGTGTTGCTGGATGTGGATTTGGACGCGGCGCCGACTACGGGCGCGCTGTGCCGAAACCTGGCCGCGCAGTTGCTGGAGCGCGCCGGCCATTGCGCTTATCCGGGCGTCAACCTGATGCGGGATTTGTCCCGCCATCACCGTTCGCCGCAGATTGCGCCGGTGGTGTTCACCGCGGCGCTGGACATGCCGGGCGGGGAGCTGTTCTCGGAGCGGGTGCGGCGCGCCTTCGGCGCGATGAACTGGGTGATTTCGCAAGGGCCGCAGGTAGCGCTGGACGCGCAGATCGTCAGCGCGGACGGCGGGGTGTTGATCAATTGGGACATCCGTCTGGACGCCTTGCAGCAAGACTGGGTCACGCAGCTATTCAACGATTTTGTGGCGCTGGCCACGGCGGTGGCGGCGGACCCGGCCGCGCTGGAGCGGCCGCTGGCGCAGCCGGAGGCGGAAACGCCGTTGACGGTGTTGCAGCAGGCGTATCTGCTGGGCCGCACCGCGCAGCTGCCGCTGGGCGGGGTGGCGATGCAGGAATTCCGTGAATACCACGGCGCCATGGACCCGGCGTTGTTGCGCGCCCGGCTGGGCGAGATGGTGCGGCGTCACGATTGCCTGCGTACGGTGATAGATGTTGCGCGTTTGCGGCAGCGGGTCCGCACGCAGCCGCGGGTGAATCTGCGGGAGGTGGATTTGCGCGCCTTGTCGCCGGCGGCGGCTCAGGAGCGGGTGGCGGCGGCGCGCGAGGATTACGCCCACGCGCTGTTTGATCTGGAGCACTCCCCGTGGGAGCTGACGCTGTTCCTGCTGCCGGACGGCTCCTTGACGGTGTTTGCGCGTTTTGACGCTTTGATTGTCGACGGCCGTTCCATCGCCGCGCTGATGCTGGAGCTGTTCCAGGGTGTGGTGGAGCCGAGCAGGCCGGCCGCCGCCACGGCGGCCGAGGTGTCCGCGGAAGCGCGCAAGGCGGACGCGCTGTATTGGAAAAACAAGCTGGCCGATTGCTGCGGCGCGCCGAGGCTGCCCTGGCGCAAGCCCTTGGATCAATTGGGCGTGGCGCGCTATGAGCGGCAAAGCCTGACGGTGAGCGCGGAGCGTTTCGAGCGGCTGAGCAAGCTGGGCAACGGCCAACGCTTTTTCAAGAACACCACGGTGATGGCGCTGGTGTTGGAGGTGCTGTCGCACTGGCTGGACGAGGGTGGCTTGTGCGTGGCGGTGCCGGTGGCGCCGTTGCCGTCCGGCGGTTTCTCCAACCGTTCCAGCTTCATCGCGGTGGCGTGGCAGGCGGGGCTGGACAGCCTGGCGGAGCGCGGCCGCCGCTTGCAGGCGGACGTGATGGAGGGTTTGCAGCATCTGGCCTTCTCCGGCGTGGATCTGGCGCGGATGTTGTTTGAAAACCATGGCCCCGGCCCGGCGCTGCCGGTGGTGGTGACCAATGGCTTGTCGTGGCCGGCGGCGGCGGAGGGCGCAATGCGCCAGATAGGCGGGCTGACCCAGACGCCGCAGGTGGCGATGGATCTGCGCTTTTCCGCGCGGGCGGACGGCGCGCTGGTGTTTGATATCGACTACGCCCGCGACGCATTGGAGCCGGCGCTGGTGGGCGCGGTGCTGAGCGCGCTGGAGCAGGCCATCGAGCAGGTGGTGGACAGCGGCGTGTTCGAGGCACCGGCCGGGCGGGTGCTGGATTACGGCCATTACCGGCTGAACAGCGTGGAAGCCGAGGCGCGGCGCGAGGATTTCCTCGGCCGCATCGCCGCCCATATCTTTGACCCGGACAACGCCAGGGTGGCGCTGATCAGCGGCCAGCGGCGGATACGCTACGGCGAGCTGGGCGAGGCGGTGTCCCGGGCGATGGCGGCGCTGAAGGCGCGCGGCGTGAGCGCGGGCCAGGTGGTGGCGGTATGCCTGCCGCGCAGCCCGGAGCACACCATCCTCACCCTGGCGTGCGCCTTCAGCGGCGTGGTGTGGGTGCCGATAGACGCGGCGTCCCCGGAGGAGCGGCTGCGTTATCTGCTGGACAACTGCCGGCCAAACCTGGTGGTGGCGGCCCAGCCCTTGCCGACGGAGCATGCGCGGGCCACGCCGGAACAACTGCTGGCCGAGCCCGCGCCGCTCGCCGCGCGCGGCGGCTGGCAGGCGCTGTCCCTGAGCGAGACGCCGGCGTATTACCTGTACACCTCGGGCACCACCGGCAAGCCCAAGTGCGTGGTGTTGTGCAACCGGGCCACGGCCAATGTCATTGGCTCCACGCTGGAACACTGGCAGGTGAGCCAGCGCGATGTGTGCATGTCGGTGACGCCGCTGCATCACGATATGTCGGTGTTCGACGTGCTGGGCAGCCTGAGCGCCGGCGCCACGCTGGTGTTGCCGGAGGCGGGCGAGGAGAAGGACGCGGTGCGCTGGAACCAACTGGTGGACGAGCACGGCGTCACGCTGTGGTGCACGGTGCCGGCCATGCTGGAGATGTTGCTGTCTTGCCGGCGGGAAGGCGGGCTGCAAAGCCTGCGGCTGGTGGCCCAGGGCGGGGATTACATCAAGCCGTCCATCATCGCGGATTTGCGCGCCGCCCTGTCGGCGGCGCGGCTGCTGTCCTTGGGCGGGCCGACGGAAACCACGATCTGGAGCATCTGGCACGACATCCTCGCCGAGGATTGCGCCAAGGTGCCCTATGGCCGGCCGCTGCCCGGCAACCGCTATTGGCTGCTGAACGAGCGCGGCGAGCATTGCCCGGCCGGCGTGGCCGGCCGCATCCACACCGCCGGCGTCAATCTGGCGCTGGGCTATCTGGAAAACGGCGAGCTGACCCAGCACGACTTCGTCATGGTGCGGGACGAGGCCGGCCAGGAGGCGCGGGCCTTCCGCACGAGCGACTGCGGCCGCTACCGGCCGGACGGGGTGATGATGTTCGACAGCCGGGTGAACGGCTACGTCAAGGTGCGCGGCGTGCGGGTGTCGCTGCCGGACATCGAGATGGAGCTGATCAAGCATCCGGCGCTGGCCCATGTGCTGGTGGTGGATGTGGGCGACGAGCGGCAGGGGGAGCTGGGCATAGGCGCGCTTTACGTGGCCAAGCCCGGCGCGGAGGCGAGCGCGGCGGATCTGCGCGAGCACGCGCGCCGCGTCCTGCCGCAATCTCATGTGCCCACGCGCTTCCTGCGGGTGGAGCAGCTGCCCTTGTCGCAAAACGGCAAGCCGGACCGCCGCGGCGCGCGCGCGCTGTTGCAGGCGCCGGCCCAGGTTCCGGCTCAGAACCCTGTGGCGCCGCCGGCGCCCGTGGCCGCCGTTGCCGAGGCACCGGCCCCGGCGACACGGCACCGGCGCCCGGTGCTGGACATTTATCTGGGCGTGCTGGGGCGTTCCTATCAGGAACTGGCCGACGAGTTGCTGGATTTCAGCAGCATGGGCTTGCTGCCCCAGCATCTGAAAGCCATTGCGGCGCGCATGCGGGAAACCTTCGCCGTGGAGCTGTCGCCCGGACAGCTGCTGCGTTGCCGCAATGTGGCGGATGTGGAGCGTTTGCTGGTGGCTGGTCAGCCTTGATCAAACTCATCCCGGGGCGGCTTCTCCGCCCTGGGGACAACCGATAGAACCTTGGGAGTTTTTCGTATATGGAAATGGCGAACATAGATGTTGCCGGCGTTGGCATCGGGCCGTTCAATCTGGGCTTGGCGGCCTTGTTGTCGCGCCACTCGGACATCAAAGGAGTGTTTCTGGAGCGCAAACCGGCGTTCCGCTGGCATGAGGGTTTGTTGTTGCCGGGCACCACGCTGCAAGTGCCGTTCCTGGCCGACTTGGTCACGCTGGCGGACCCCACGCATCCACTCAGCTATCTGAACTATCTGCACCAGCACGACAGGCTTTACCAGTTCTACTACTACGACAACACCCTGGTGCCGCGCATCGAATACGACGATTACTGCCGCTGGGCCGCGCAACAGTTGCCGGCCTGCCGTTTTGGCGAGGAGGTGCGGGACGTGACTTACGACGCCGGCGCGGGGCGCTTTGTGGTGGACAGCGAATCGGCGTCCGGCGGGATGCGCCGCTATGCCGGCCGCGATTTGGTGGTGGGCGTGGGCACTTCGCCGTGGCTGCCGGCGTGGGCGCGCGCCAGCCGCCACCCGCGGGTCATCCATTCCGCCCAGTTCATCCCCAATCAACAGGCGCTGTCGCAATGCCGGCGCGTCACCGTGATCGGTTCCGGCCAGAGCGCGGCGGAGTGCGTGCTGGCGTTGTTCCGCGAGCTGAGCCCGGAGCAGGTGGCGGCCGGGGCCTCCATTCAGTGGATCACGCGCGCGCCGGGCTTCCACCCGATGGAGTTTTCCAAGCTGGGGCAGGAGTGCTTCACCCCGGCTTATATGCAGTACTTCCACAGCATCCCGCGGGAGAAGCGCCGCGAGGTGGTGGCCGGCCAGGGCCTGCTGTACAAGGGCATCAGCTTCTCCACCATCGGCGATATCTTCGACTTGCTCTACGAGCGCTCGATAGGCGGCCGTGATCCGGGCCTGAAGCTGTATTCCAATTGCGATGTGGAAGCGCTGGAGGAACTGGGCGCGGACGGCGCGTTGCGCATGACTTGCCATCATCGGCAACTGGGCCAGCGCTGCCAGCTGGAGACCGACGCCATCGTGGCCGCCACCGGCTACGCGCACGCTTGGCCGCAGTGGTTTGAGCGGCTGAAGGAGACGGTGCTGGAGGTAGACGCGCAGGGCGATTGCATCGTGGAGGAGGATTTCACCGCCCGCCGCCGCGATCAGGGGCCGGGCCGGGTCTTTGTGCAGAACGCGGAGATTTTCCAGCACGGGGTGGGTTCGCCGGACCTGGGCATAGGCCCGATCCGCAACGCGGCCATCATCAATCAGTTGCTGGGCCAGCCGCGTTATCGCCTGCCGCAGCGTTCGGCGTTCCAGCATTATGGGCTGCCGCGGGGGTAGCTTGTTTCTGGCTAGCTGGTTTTGAATCCGCTGCGCGGATGATGGTTTTGATTGCCGGGGCTGCCCGGCGAGCAGGGAGGAGATATTTGCTTGGCCAAATATCCCCTCCACCCCTAAAGGCCACCCTGCAAGCCTGGCCTACGGCTCCCCGCCGGTTCCCGTCAGGCCCGAGGCGCGGCTGAACTCGCGATTTGCTAACGTCAAATCGCTCAAACAGGGCAGCCGCTTAAAACCTCGGGCCTGCCACCCGGCGGCAGGCTTGAAGGGACCCAGGGTACGTCGAATACGAGGTTTCCTACGTATTTACGTAACATCTCAACGCACTTACAAAAGATCGTAAACAGACTCTAAGGCTGTTTTCGGCCGGCTATGACATTGACGCCCCCGCTCTCGTTTGAGGGCGGGGGCGTCGGGCTTTGCGCGCCGTAGCGCCGGCGCGCGGCGGACCGTGAGCGGCGGCTTAGTCCAGCAGTTCTTCCAGCTTACGCTCGCTGGCGTCGCCCGCGCTCAAGAGCGCGAACAAGCGGTGCAGCGTGGCGCAGATGGCCTCTAGCTGGGCGGCGGAGTAGCGCTCCGCGCGGTAGGTGATGACCAGGCGCAGCGAGCCGTCGTGCGCGTCTTCCATGATCTCGAACTGCAGGCCGAACATGGATTCGCTCTTGTCCGGGTCGATCTGGCGGTAGCGGATCTCGCCGCCGTCCGGGGCCGGCAGCGCGCCGTTGAGCGCGTTGTTGGCGTGAACCTGGATGTAGACGTCGAACAGCAGGCCGTCCGCCGGCGTCATGCCCAGCGCGTTTTGCACCAGTTCCAGCGGAATGTCGGCGTAGGCCATGGAGTCGTTGATGGTCAGGGTCACGTCCTTGAGCAGGCTGCCCAGCGACTGCCGACGGTCGAAGCGCACCCGGTGCGCCACCATGGTGGTGAAGTAGCCGACGGTGTCGAAATACGCCGCGTCGGTGCGGCCGGAGGACGAGGTGCCGATCACGATTTCCGGCAGATCGCCCAGCTTATGCAGGGCCAGCGCGATGGCGGTGTAGACCACGCTGAACAGCGAGGAATCGTGACGCTTGGCGAAGGCGGTGATGGCTTCCAGCGCGCCCGGCTCGGGCTTGAACTCCAGCCATTTGGCTTTGAAGCCGGCGGGCTGGTTGGGCGCGGCGGCCGACGCGGCCGGGTCCGGCAGGCGCAGGCCCGGCGTGGCGCCGCGCAACATCGAGGTCCAGTAGTCCATGTGGCGCGGGTTGACGCCCTGGCTCTGTTGTTCCAGAGCGAAGGCGTGGAAGGAGGGCGCCGGGGCGGTCCATCGCGGCGCCTGTCCGGCGGCGCGGGTGCGATAGGCCAGCGCCAGCTCGTCCATCATCACATTCAGCGACCATTCGTCGATTGCCATGTGGTGCACCAGGAAGGACAAGGTCTGGCGGCCGGTGGCCGGGTGGCGCAGGAAGCGTATCCGCAGCGGCAGTTCGCGGCTCAGGTCGAAGCGGTGGGTGGCTTCGTCTGCCAGCGTCTGCCCTTCGCTCTCCGCGCTGCTCCAGAACCACTTGTACCCGCCGATTTCCGTCAGCGGCACGATGCGCTGGAGCGCGGCGTCGTCTTCTTCATGGAAGGTGGTGCGCAGGCTGGCATGGCGTTCCAGCAAGTCCGTGAAGGCTAGGCGGAACAGGTTTTCATCCACCGGGTCCAGGAAATCCAGCGCGAAAGGCAGGTTGAAGATGGTGCCGAAGTCGTAGGCGGCGTAGGCGCGCCACAGCGAGGCCTGCGCCAGCGCCAGCGGGGCTTGGCGGACTTCGCCGGACGGCGCGGCCTGGCGGCGTTGTTCGCTGACGGTGGCGCGGGCGGCCAGCGCGGCGGCGGTTGGGGCTTCAAAGAAGTCGTTGAAGCGGATCTGAATGCCGTGCTTGCTTTGCAGGGTGCCGATGATGCGGGTGGCCAGCAGGGAATGGCCGCCGAAATCGAAGAAGTTGTCGTCCGGCTTCATGCCGGGTTCCGCCAGCACGGCGCGCAGTTCGCCCAGGATGACGGCGGCGACCGCGTCCACGCCATCGGCTGCGGGCTGGCCGGCCGCCGGCGGGCGGTCAGCGGCTCCGCCGGCCTCTAGCGGCGTCAGGGTCAGCGGCCGGCGCGTGGGCTCCAGTTGCTGATAACCCTGGGTCAGCGCGTCCGCCAAGGCGTTGAACGGCTGGGCGGGGTCCAGGATGGGGTGCAGGCTCAAGGCCAGCACGGCGCTGTGCTCGGTATGGATGATCAGGGCCTGGAACGGCGGCTGCGTTGCCGCGTCCCAAGGCGCCGCGCGCAGCGCCTGCAGGCGGTTGGCCAGTTCGGCTTCCTTCATACGGGGGAAGGCGATGCAAGGGTGCCAGCCGTCCACATGGGATTTGCACAGATCGCCATCGTCGCTGAACTCGTAACGGGCGTTCAGCTCCGGCCGGGCCTGGATCAGCTGTTGCAGCGCCAGGGTGAGCAGGGCGAGGTCCGTCTGCGGGTCCAGCCGCCAGGCGTCGATGTGGCGGCTCAGGCGTTCCGGGTGCTGCTGCTGCAATAGCCAGCATTGTTCTTCGTGAAGGCTCAGGGACAGGCGCTGCGACGGGATGTCGGGGTGGGGGTGCGACAAGGGTAGTCTCCTTCTGGAATTCAACGGCCAATAATCGTTGCGGGCGGCGACTGGAGTTGCTTGGTGGTCGCCTGTTCTCTAGGGCGTCGTCGGGAGATGACGGCCCTGGGAATGGGTGCGGCTGGTTCTTGCGATGAGATGTTTACGGCATGGGAGGCGCGGGATTCCGGCCGTTTTTCTTAGAACCTGTTCAAAGTCTGCTGCGCTTCGGCGATACGGCGTTGAAAACAACTTCGAAATGCTCATGTACCGCTTGTACATTCCGCTTTCTCAGCCGTTTTCGCCTTGTCTCGCTCTTGCTCGCGAGACTTTGAACAGGTTCTTACGGGCCCATCGGGCTGAGAGGGCGCTTATACGTCATGCCTGGCGGCCGTAAACTGGATTTTCGGCATAATTAATGCAAAAGACATTGTTTGTTTGCGTTGGGTATGACGTATTGACAATGTCGATGATAATAATAAAAATGATTATCATTTGCAAATTCAAGTGAAAAGGAGAGGGGCGTGGACAATGGCCCGATCACTTTTCAGTCGCAATTGCAGAGCTTGTACCTGGATCACCACGGCTGGCTGTGCGGTTTGCTGCAGCGCAAGTTGGGCAATCCAAACGATGCGACGGATCTGGCTCACGACATTTACCTGCACCTCATTCAGAAAGGGCGGATTCCGCCGGCGGATGAATCCCGTTGCCATTTGGCGCAGATCGCCAAAGGCAAGGTGATTGATTTGCTGCGCCGCCGCCGCTTGGAGGCCAGCTATCTGGAAAGCCAGGCCCAGCAGCCGGAGCCGCGCGCGCAGTCTGAAGAGGCGCGCGCGCTGGTGAAGGAGGAGATCAAGGGGGTGGACCTGGCGCTGATGGGCAAGTCGTTCAAGGTGCGCCAGGCGCTGCTGCTGTCCCGGCTCAACGGCATGAGCTACGGCGATATCGCCGCGGAGCTTCAGGTGTCGGTGTCTTCGGTGGAGAAGTACGTTGCGCTGGGCCTGCAAGCCTGCCGGCGCAGCGTGGAGGCCGGCATGGGGCCGGGCGCGTGCAAGCAACAACCATTAATCCGTGTTGTAGAGGAGTTGTCATGAGTGTTGAGGAAGAGGTTTTGGGAGAGGCCGCCGCCGCCGGGCCTATCGCCCGCGTGTTGGCGCCGATACGCGGCCGGCTGATCGCCGCCGGCCTGCTGGCGGGGCTGGGCGCCATGCTGAGCCTGGCGCCGCTGGCCGGCGTCGCCCATATCGCGCAGCTGGCGCTGGGCCAGGGCGCGGCCGCGCTGGGCGGCGATGACTTGTGGCGGGTGGTGGGCCTGAGCCTGCTCTGCCTGTTTGCCGGCATGACGCTGATCTTGGCCGGCGATGTGGTGGCCCATCTGGCGGACAACCGCATCACCGGCCTGCTGCGCCTGGCCATTACCCGCCGGCTGGCCAAGGTGCCGCTGGGCTGGTTCACCAGCCGCGCCTCGGGCGAGGTCAAGCAGGCGATGCACGACGATATCGGCATCCTGCACAGCCTGACCGCCCATTTCTACACTACGCTGGGGCGCAGCGTGGGCGCGGTGCTGGCGTCCATCGTCTACATGTTTGCGATGGATTGGCGCATGGCCATCGCCTCGCTGCTGCCCTTCCCGCTGTTCTTCCTGTTTTTCGCGCGGGCGCACAAGGCCAGCGCGGCCAATATGGAGAGCTTTGGCGCGGGCATGGCGCGCATCAACAACGCGGTGGTGGAGTTCGTCAACGGCATTCCGGTGGTCAAGGCCTTTGGCGCGCAGCACAAGGCGCACGGCAGCTACCGCGCGGCGATAGACGCTTTCGCCAGCGCTTTCACGGATTTCACCCGGCCGCTGGTCAGCGCAATGGCCAACGCCAACGCCATCATCGCGCCGGTGTCGGTGCTGGGCGTGGTGCTGGCTTTTGGCGCGCTGATGGTGGGCCTGGGCTGGATCGCCCCGGTGGACGTCTTGCCCTTCGCCCTGGTGGCGCCGGGGCTGAGCTCGCCGCTGTTGATGCTGAGCTACATCACCCATGACCTTAACCATGCCACCGGCGCGGCCCAGCGCGTACACGCGCTGCTGCAGACCCCGGTGCTGGAAACCGCCGCCGGCGGGGCGCGGCCGGCCGACGCCGAAATCCGCGTGGAAGGGCTGAGTTACGGTTATTCCGAGCAAGAGCCGGTGTTGTCCGGCATCGATTTCACGCTAGCTCCCGGCACGGTGACGGCCATCGTCGGCCCCTCCGGCGCCGGCAAGTCCACGCTGGCGCGGCTGCTGCTGCGCTTCTTCGATCCCAGCGCCGGGCGCATCACCCTGGGCGGCGTGGATTTGCGGCAGTTGGACAGCGCGGAGCTGTACCGGCGCATCGGCTTCGTCCTGCAGGACGTGCGCCTGATCCACGCCAGCGTGCGCGACAACATCGCGCTGGGCCGGCCCTCGGCCAGCCAGGCGGAGATCGAAGAGGCCGCGCGCACCGCCAATATCCACGAACGCATTCTCAGCCTGCCGCGTGGCTATGACTCGGTGATCGGCGAGGACGTGCAGTTCTCCGGCGGCGAGGCCCAGCGGCTGAGCATTGCCCGCGCGGTGCTGTTGGACCCGCCGGTGCTGGTGCTGGACGAGGCGACGGCGGCGGCCGACGCGGAAAACGAGGTGAAGCTGCAGCAGGCGCTGTCCGCCTTCGCTCGCGGCCGCACCCTGGTGGTGATCGCCCACCGGCTGGATACGGTGATGCAGGCGGACCAGATCCTGGTGGTGGACAAGGGCCGGCTGATTGAGCGCGGCCGCCATCAAGAGCTGCTGGCGCAGGGCGGCTGCTACGCGCGGTTGTGGGCGCAGGGCCATTACGGCAAGACCGAGGAAGTAGAACAGGAAGGATGGGTGCCGCAATGTTGAAAACTTTTATTCGGCTGCTGGGGGACGATGCGGCCAAATTGCGCCGCTACGCGTGGCTGGCCTTGATTTACAGCCTGCTGTGCGGCGTGACCATCGTGCTGCTGGCGCCGGTGCTTAGCCATTTGCTGGCCGGCGAGGCGCGCGCGGCCGGCATGTGGCTGGCGGCGCAGGCGCTGGGCGTGGCGCTGTGCTGGGGCCTGCGGCGCAAGGTGGAAAAAGCCGGCATCGCCGTCGGCATCGCCGTGCTGCAAGGCGGGCGCCACCGGCTGGCCGAGCATGTGGGCAGCCTGCCGGTGGGTTGGTTCAGCGCGGGCAACACCGCCCGGCTCAACCACATCGCCACTCAGGGCATGATGGAAATGGCCCAACTGCCGGCCCATGTGTTCACTCCGTTGTTTGTCGGCGTGGTGACGCCGGTGGTGGTGCTGGGCGCGCTGTTCGCCGTTAATCCGTTGATGGGCTGGGTGGGGCTGGCCAGCCTGCCTTGCCTGCTGCTGGTGTTTGGGCTGACCGCGCGGCTGAGCCAGCGCGCGGACCAGGCTTACCAGCAAAGCACGGCTCAGAGCAGCCAGCGCATGGTGGAGTTCGCGCAGGCCCAATCGGTGCTGCGCGCCTTTAACGGCGAAAGCGGCGGCACGCGTTTTCTGGAGCAGGCCATCGCCCAGCAGCAGCAATCCGGCCGGCATTTGATCCGGTTGTCGGCGCTGTCCTCGGTGCTCAATGTGTGGGCGGTGCAGGCCAGCTTCGCCGCGCTGTTGCTGGTGGCCGCCTTGTGGCTGGGCGACCACGCCGGCCTGGGCCTGACCCCGGCCACGGTGATTCCGGCGCTGGTGGCGCTGATGCTGATGAGCCGCTTCATCGACCCGCTGCTGGATGTGGCCGGCTACAGCGAGGTGCTGCGCGGCGCGCGCGGCCAGTTGCAGGCGGTGGCCAAGCTGTTTGAGGTGGTGCCCATGGCGGAACCGGCCCGTTCCGGCGCGCCGGCGGACGCCTCGGTGGAGCTGAACCGGGTGAGCTTCCGCTACGGGCCGGAACAGGCGCCGGTGCTGAACGGGCTCAACCTGCGCATAGCGCCGGGCAGCATGACCGCGCTGGTGGGCGCGTCCGGCTCCGGCAAAACCACTTTGCTGCGCTTGATCGCCCGTTTCTTCGACGTGGACCAGGGCGAGGTGAAAGTGGGCGGCGTGGATGTCCGCGATCTGTCCAGCGAACGGTTGGCCGGCCAGATCAGCCAGATCTTCCAGGACGCCTATCTGTTCCAGGGCAGCATTGGCGACAACATCCGCATCGGCAAGCCGGACGCCAGCGACGCCGAAGTGTTGGCGGCGGCCCGGCTGGCCGGGGTGGAGGAAATCATCGAGCGGCTGCCGCAGGGCCTGGATACCCCGGTGGGCGAGGGCGGCGCGCGCTTGTCCGGCGGCGAGCGCCAGCGCATCTCCATTGCGCGCGCGCTGATCAAGGACGCGCCCATCCTGCTGGTGGACGAAGCCACGGCGGCGCTGGACACCGAGAACCAGGCCGCCATCGCCCAGGCGCTGGCGCGGCTGCGCGGCAAACGCACCCTGATCGTCATCGCCCACCAGCTGTCCACGGTGGAGATGGCGGATCAGATCGTGGTGTTGGAGGACGGCAAGGTCCGCGAGCAAGGCAGCCATGCCGAGCTGAGCGCGCGCTCCGGCCTCTACGCTCACTTCCTGGAGCAGCGCAGAAGCGCCAAGGGCTGGCGCATCACCGCGGCGCCCGTCGCAGAGGCCGTGTCTTGAAACGACTTGCCTTGCCGCTGCTGCTGTTGACCTGCAGCGGCCTGTCTTTGATGGTGGGGGCCAAGCAGATGGCCTGGACCGGGCCGCTGGCCCTGTCCGACGACAGCTGGCTGACCCTCACCGCCAGCCGGTTGCCGCGCTTGGCGGCGCTGCTGCTGGTGGGGGTGGGGCTGTCGGTGTGCGGGGTGATTTTGCAGCAGATCGTGCGCAACCGTTTTGTGGAGCCGGCCACCTCAGGCGGGCTGGACGCGGCCAAGTTGGGCATTCTGGTGGGGCTGAGCCTGGTCCCGGAGGCCGGCAACCTGGGACGGATGCTGTTTGCGCTGGCTTTCTGTTTTGCGTCCAGCCTGGTCTTCATCGCCATCATCCGCCGCATCCAGTTCAAGAACACCGTGCTGGTGCCGGTGATAGGGCTGATGTACGGCAGCGTGCTCAGCGCCGTGGCCGAGTTCTACGCCTACCGCCACAACATCCTGCAAAGCATGCAGGGCTGGCTGCTGGGCGATTTTTCCAAGATCGTCGAAGGCAATTACGAGATCGTCTACCTGATTCTGCCCATCGTCGCGCTGGCTTATTGCTACGCCCACCGCTTCACCGTGCTGGGCATGGGCGAGGAGATGGCCGCCAGCCTGGGCCTGAGCTACGCGGCCACCGCGGCGCTAGGCCTGGTGCTGGTGGCGGTGACGGTGGCCGCCACCGTCATCACCGTGGGCGCGATTCCCTTTGTCGGCTTGGTCATTCCCAATCTGGTGGCGCTGCGTTGGGGCGAGAACCTGCAGCGCACGCTGCCCATCGTCGCCGCTTGCGGCGCCTTGTTGATGTTGGTTTGCGACATCATCGGCCGCCTGCTGATCTACCCGTTTGAAGTGCCCATCGGCCTGACCGCGGGCAGCGTGGGCGGCGTCCTGTTCCTGATGATGATTCTATGGAAGCACAAATGAGGGATGCCCTGATCCGCCGCGGCGTCTGGGCGCTGGCGGCGGCGCTGGCGCTGGCGTTCCTGCTGCTGGGCTCCGGCCTGGATTTCGATTACGTGATACCCAACCGGCTGCTGCGCCTGGCCGCCATCGTGGTGGCCGGGGTCTGCATCGCCGTGTCCGCGCTCACCTTCCAGACGCTGACCGGCAACCGCATCCTCACCCCGGCCATCATGGGCTACGAGGCGATCTACCTGCTGCTGCAGTCCCTGCTGGTGATGGCGCTGGGCGCGCACAGCCTGGCGCTGCTGGGCCGCCACGGCAACGCGCTGTTGTCCATCGCGGTGATGCTGGCTTATTCCTGGGCCATCCACCGCGCGCTGTTCCGCAAGGAGCGCAATGATCTCTATCTGCTGCTGCTGACCGGCCTGGTGCTAACCATGGTGCTGGGCACTTTTACCCAGTTCATCCAGCTCAAGACCAGCCCGGGCGAGTTCGCCATCCTGCAGGGCTTCAGCTACGCCTCCTTCAACCGGGTTCAGCCAGGGGCGTTGCTGTTCGCCGCGCTGCTGACCGCGGCCGCGGCCTGGCTGGTGAGCCGTCGGCTGGCGGTGCTGGACGTGCTGCTGCTGGGGCGCGAGCAGGCGATCTCCCTGGGCGTGGATTACCCCGGTAATGTGCGCATGCAGCTGGCGCTGATTGCGGTGTTGGCGGCGGTGTCCACCAGCCTGGTGGGGCCCACCGCCTTCATGGGCGTCTTCGTGGCCAACATCACTTACGCGCTGGCGCGGACTTTCCGGCACCGGGTCACGCTGCCCATGGCCTGCGCCATCGCCATCGCCATCTTCATCGCTGCCCAACTGCTGGTGGAGCAGCTGTTCAATTACAAAACCACCGTCAGCATCCTGGTCAACCTGGTGTGCGGCGCCTATTTCCTGGCGCTGATGGTGCGTAGCAGAGGACATGCATGATCACGCTTGAGCGCGTCTACAAGGCCTATGGCGACAAACAGGTGCTGCGCGACGTCAATCTCAGTTTTCCCTCCAAGCAAGTCACCTCGCTGATCGGCCCCAACGGGGCCGGCAAGAGCACGCTGCTGATGTCCATCGCCCGGCTGTTGAAGCCCAGCGCCGGACGCATCCTGATGGACGGGGAGGAGATAGAGCGGATCCCGCTGCGCGGCTACGCCAAGCGCGTGGCCACGCTGCGTCAGCACCCCAATATCGGCCTGCGCCTGACGGTGGAGGAGCTGGTGGGCTTCGGCCGCTTTCCCTACAGCCAGGGCCTGCTGAGCCGGGACGACCGCCGCGCGGTGGACGAGGCGCTGGCCTTCCTGGAGCTGGAACCGCTGCGCGTCCGTTATCTGGACGAGCTTAGCGGCGGCCAGCGGCAGATGGCTTTTTTGGCGATGTGCATCGCCCAGCAGTCCGATTATCTGCTGCTGGACGAGCCGCTCAACAACCTGGACATGAAGCACGCGGTGCACATCATGCAGGCCATACGCCGGCTGAGCGAGGAACAAGGCCGCACCGTGATCCTGGTGGTGCACGACATCAACTTCGCGGCCAATTACTCGGACCACATCGTCGCCATGAAGGCGGGCGCCGTGCACGGCTGCGGCCCGGTGGCGGAGGTGGTCACTCAGGCGCGGCTGCGCGACCTCTACGGCCTGGCCGTGGACATCCTGCCCAGCGAGCGCGGCTTCGTCTGTAATTACTTCAACCCTACCCCCACTGGAGAACCCGTATGAGCAACGATAAGAGGCCGCGCGCGCGCGCGGCCCTGCTGGCGCTGGCCGTGGCCGGCGGCCTGCTGGGCTGCGACGCCCGTCAGGCGACATCCGAAACCGCCGCCGCTCCGACGACCCAGGCCGCCTACGCCCCGGTCACCGTCAAGCACGAACTGGGCACCACGCAGATCAACAAGCGGCCGGAGCGGGTGGTGGCCTTCGACATGAGCGAGCTGGACGCGCTGGATCAGCTGGGCGCGCCGGTGGCGGGCATCTCCAAAGATTACGTGGCAGGCTTCCTGAAGAAGTACGAGCAGGACCCCAAGGTGATGGACGTGGGCACCACCATCCAGCCCAATCTGGAGCGGCTGCACGCGCTCAAGCCGGACCTGATCCTGATCTCGCCGCTGCAGGCGCAAAGCTACCCGGAGCTGAGCCGCATCGCGCCGACGCTGCATTACGACATCGACCTCAACAACCGCCCCGGCCATACCCTGGACACGGCCAAGGAGCATTTGCTGACCCTGGGCCGGATTTTGGGCAAGGAGGCGCTGGCGCGCGAGAAAGCCGGCGAGATCGACGCCAAGATCAAGCAGGTGCGCGAGGTGACCGCCGGCCGTCCGGAAAAGGCCTTGATCGTGCTGCACAACAACGGGGCCTTTACCTCCTACGGCGTGCGTTCGCGCTACGGTTACATCTTCGACACCCTGGGGGTGAAGCCGGCCAGCAACGAGACCAGCAACGGCCTGCACGGCCAGCCTATCTCCAATGAATTCATCCAGCAGGCGGACCCGGACATCCTGTACGTGATAGACCGCACCGCGGTAATGGAGCGGCGTCCGGCCTTGAATCTGAAAACCCTGGACAACCCGCTGCTGCGGCAGACCAAGGCCTGGCGCAAGGGCAAGGTGATCTTTGCCGACGCCGAAACCTGGTATCTGTGCACCGCCAGCCTGAGCTGCCTGAACCGGATTGGGGATGAGGTGATCAAGGGCTACCGTAGTTAAACCGGACGTGGCGCGGGCGGCTTGACGATGTGCTATCAAAAATGATTTTCATTTCTATTTGAGGGTTTGGCATTTTGCTTCGGAATACATAGTGAAGTGAAACAATCTCCTCACGTAGAAAGGAACTTGGATGTTGAGTCAGAAACGGTCGGCCTCCCCCATATCAACTACACGCCGACTCGCGCCGCAATCCGCCTTCCCGCTGAATAAACTTCTCTCCGCCACCCGCCTGGCCCTGATGGTGGGCTTTGGCGGTATGGCCTTGGCTCCGGCCGCGCTGGCGCAAGGCACGGACGCCGCGCCGGCCAAGGTCCAGGCGGGCAACAGCGCGCCGGAACGGCTGGAGCCGGTGGTGGTGCAAGGCCGCCGCGTCTACGCCGGCGGCCAGTTGGCCACCGATAGCCGAGTGGGCGTACTGGGCAATCTGGATGTGATGGACACGCCGTTCAGCACCATCAGCTACACCGAGGACTATGTGGCCAATCAGCAAGCGCGTGAGATAGGCGCGCTGATCGGCGCCGCCGATCCCTCGGTCCACGTGGCCAGCAAGGGCACCATCCTCGAGAAATTCAATATCCGCGGCTTCCCCACCTCCGCCAACGATATGACCTTCAACGGCTTGATCGGCATGGCGCCCAATCTGCGCGGCTCCACCGAGATGGCGGCGCGGGTGGAAGTGCTGAAGGGGCCGTCCACCCTGCTCAACGGCATGCCGCCGGAAGGCAGCCTGGGCGGCAGCGTCAACATCGTGCCCAAGCGCGCGGGCAACACGCCGCTGACTTCCATCACCGCGACTTATGAATCCGACAATATGCCCGGCGTGCACGTGGATGCGGGCCGGCGCTTTGGCGACAGGCAGCAATGGGGCGTGCGCTTCAACGGCGTTTACCGCAACGGCGACACCGCGGTGGACAAGCAGAAACAGGGCATGAACCTGGCCTCGCTGGGCCTGGACTGGCGCGGAGAACGCGCCCGCGTCTCGCTGGATCTCTACCACCAGCGCGAGAAGATGGACGGCATCAACTACTTCGGCATCTTCTCCATCGCCCCGGGAGTGACGCAGCTGCCCACGCCCAAGAAGGGCGATTACCAGTTTGCGCCGGATTGGGCCACCAATACCAACACCACCCAGGTGGCCTTGCTGCGCGGGGAGTACGAGCTGAGCGACGCGCTGACCCTGTACGGCGCTTATGGCCATCGCAAGGCGGACTTCGACGCCACGATCACGCGCGACACCCTGCTCAATAACGCCGGCGATCTCAGCGTGGGCGTCTACCGCCTGGTGAACGAGGGCACGCAGAAATCCGGCGAGGCCGGCGTGCGCGGTCATTTCGACACCGGCAAGATTCAGCATAAGTGGTCGCTGGCGGCCACGCGCTTCACCTCCGAGCGCAGCTACCGGGATGGAATGGGCCCAAGCTTCACCACCAATTACTATGCGCCGTCCTTCGGGCCCAAGCCGACGTTCCGGTTTATGGGCAGAAGCGTTGAGGACAAGCTGGGCAGCATCGCCCTGGTGGACACGCTCTCCTTCATGGACGGCAAGGTGCAGTGGACGGTGGGCACGCGGCGTCAGAATGTGCAGAGCAGCAACTACAACGCCGCCGGCGCGCAAACCTCCAACTACGACCAAAGCCGCTGGTCTCCGGCCACTGCCTTGCTGGTCAAGCTATCGGAACAGCTCTCGGTTTACGGCAACTACATCCAGGGTCTGAACCAGGGCGGCGTGGCGCCGGACACGGCCAAGAACGCCGGCGAAAGCCTGCAGCCGTATCAGACCGAGCAGTATGAACTGGGCGCCAAGCTGGATTGGGGCGGCCTCACCCATAACCTGAGCCTGTTCCAGATCGCCCGGCCCAGCGCTTACACCAGCCCGGACAGCAATGTCTTTGGTGTGTACGGCGAGCAGCGCAACCGAGGTTTGGAGTGGAGCTTCTGGGGCGAGGCCAGCCGCGGCCTGCGCCTGATGGGCGGCGCGTCTTACACCAAGGCCGAGCTGACCAAGGCGCTGGACCCGGCCCATCTGGGCAAGCAGGCCACCGGCGTGCCCAAGGTGATGGCCAAGCTGGGCGTGGAATACGATATCGCCGCTCTACCGGGCCTGACCGCCACCGGCAACGCCCAGTACGTGGGCGAGCGCTTTGTTCGCGACAACAACCAGCTGTCCTTGCCTTCCTACACCCTGTTTGACCTGGGCGCGCGTTACACCACCAAAGTGGCGGCCAAGGAAATCACCCTGCGCGCGACGGTGCAGAACGTCGCCAACCGAGCTTACTGGGTAGGGTCGTGGAGCGGCGGCGACGGCAGCGGCTTGTCCGGCGGCCTGGGCGCGCCGCGTACCTTGCTGCTGTCCGGCACTTTGTCGTTCTGAGGCTCTGCTTGCGATCCGCTGCGCGTCGCGGGATTTCGCTTGAGCGGTGGTTTCCGCTTTGGGCCGTCTTGGCTCGCGAGAGCGTGAGCCGGCGCTAAGCGCGCAGGGAAGCTAGTCAACGCCGCGGCTTCGGCCGCGGCGTTGTCGCGTCTGATGCCGGCTTACCAGCGCGCGCGCTTGAACAGGCTGAGCCGGTTGATGCGGAACAGACGCGCCGGGCGCTGCTTGCCGCCCAGGAATTCTTCGGTGGCCTCCAGTATGGCGGCCTCGTCCGCGTATTCGCCGGGCTTTGCGTCGGTTACTTTGATGCCCAGCCGTGAGCGGAAGGTGCCGCGGGACACGGTTTCGCCAAAGATCTGCTCGTAAGTGCGCTGAAGCTGGGTGAGGGTGAACAGCTCCGGCAGCAGCCAGCAGGGCAGGGTGGAGTAGCTGGCCTTGTTGCGTACCCGCTGCACCGCTTCCCGCACCTGCTCCGCGTGGTCGAAGGCCAGCTCCGGCAACTGGTCCACATCGTAAAAGTGGAACACGCCGTCGCCGGCGTCCCGCAGCTGCTGCAGCGGGATCAACGCCACATGGGCGATGGCCACCGACCAGCCGCGCGGATCGCGCCGCGGGCCGGCGAAGGTGCGCAGCTGTTCCAGATAGCGGGGTTCCAGTCCGGTTTTGTCGCGCAACACGCGCATGGCGGTGGCTTCGCAGCTTTCGTCCTCGTCCACATGCACATAGCCGCCGGGCAGCGCCAGCTGGTGTTGGCAGGGGGCATGTTGGCGACGGTGCAGCGCCACTTGCAGGCCGGTGGCGCCCAGGGTGAGCAGGACGATGTCCACGCTGACGGCGGGCGCGGGGCGAGAGGTGCTCATAGGCAGTCTCCGGTGTGGTTTTACGATATTTTCCGCCATATAGTTGCAAAACTCAACTAAGGTCATTTATACTGCACGCAAGTTAGTTGAAATTATCAACTAAGTAAGCCAACACAGCGCAGGAGTCGGCATCATGTTCAAGGTTTTCGCGGTTTCTCAGCAGGGCGCCAGCCAGCCGCTGGCTTTTCAAAGCACGGTGTTTCCCGGTGGGGAAGTGCAGGTGTCGGTGGAGCTGGATGCGCCGGCGGAAGCCTTGCGGCTGCATGCCCACCTGCCCGACGCGCAAGCGGTGATGACCTTGCTGATGCTGAGCGACGCGTTGCGCCGCGCTTATCCGGGCCGGCCGCTGGCGCTGCATCTGCCTTATGTGCCGTATGCGCGTCAGGACCGGGTAGCCAATCCCGGCGAGGCGTTGAGCGCCAAAGTGTTTTGTCAGTTGATCAACGCCCAAGGCTACAGCCGGGTGGTGATCCAGGACCCGCACAGCGATGTGGTGACCGCTTTGCTGGACCGGGTGGAAGTGGAGGACCCGTTGCCGGCGCTACGTCGGGTGCTGGAGCGGGTAGGCCCGGCGGCGCTGGTGGCGCCGGATGCCGGCGCGCGCAAGCGAGTACTGAAGCTGGCGCGGGAGTTGGGCTGCGAGGCGGTGTTGGCGGACAAGGTGCGGGATACCCAAAGCGGCCGCATCAGCGGCACCCAGGTGACCGGCCCCTTGCCGGCGCTGCCGCTATTGGTGGTGGACGATATCTGCGACGGCGGCCGCACCTTCACCGAGCTGGCCAAGGCGCTGCGCGAACGCCAGCGGGAACAGGGGCTGGACGCGCCGCTGCACCTGTACGTGACCCACGGCATTTTCAGCCATGGCCTGGAACCGCTGCTGGCGCATTACCAGCAGGTGTTCAGCCGCAATAACTGGACTGCGGATACCCGCTGCCAGCTGGTTTGACTTACACATTAGATAGGGAATACATCATGAACGCCCCCATTCGCCCCCTGGCCCGTGAACTGAACCAACTGCAGCCGTTCAATCTGGCGGACTTCTACAAAACCGGCCATCCATCCATGTATCCGGCGGCCACCACCAAGCTGGTGGCCAATTTCACCCCGCGCTCGGCCAAGTACGCGCCGGTGCTGCCGGAGCTGTTCGACAACAAGGTGGTGTGGTTCGGCCTGCAGGGCTTCATTCAGCAATACCTGATCGACTTGTTCGACCAGGAGTTCTTCCGCCAACCGCGGGACAAGGCGGTGCGCAAATACCAGCGCCGCATGGACACGGCGTTGGGTGCGGGCGCGGTGCCAGCAAGCCGGCTGGAAGCGCTGCACGCGCTGGGTCATCTGCCGCTGGAGATTCGCTCCCTGCCGGAAGGCGCGCGGGTGGATATCAAGGTGCCGCCGGTGATCTTCAGCAATACGCATCCGGACTTCCCCTGGGTGGCCACCTATTTTGAAACCCTGTTCAGCTGCGAATCCTGGAAGCCGTCCACAGTGGCCACCATCGCGTTTGAATTCCGCAAACTGCTGGACTATTTCGCTCGCCTCACCGGCAGCGCCCCGGAGTTCGTCAATTGGCAGGGGCATGACTTCTCCATGCGCGGCATGAGCGGGGTGCACGACGCCATGCGCTGCGGCGCCGGCCATCTGCTGTCCTTCACCGGCACCGACACCATTCCGGCGCTGGACTATCTGGAGGACTTTTACGACGCGGACGCGGAGCGGGAACTGGTGGGCGGCTCCATCCCGGCGTCGGAACACAGTGTGATGGCGCTGCGCATCCTGTTGACGCTGCAGCGGCTACGCCGCGACCCGGCCCACGCCGGGCTGGAGGAGGGAGCGCTGCGCCAGCTGGCGGAGCGGGAAGTGGTGCGCGAGTTCGTTAGCCAGGATTATCCGCAGGGCATGGTGTCCATTGTCAGCGACACCTTTGATTTCTGGAACGTGGTCACGGTGATTGCCCGTGAACTGAAGGACGATATCCTGGCGCGGCGGCCGGACGCGCTGGGCAACGCCAAGGTGGTGTTCCGCCCGGACTCCGGCGATCCGGTGAAAATCCTCACCGGCTACCACGACGACGAGCTGGTCCGCGTTGACGGCCTGCCGGCGCGGGACGCGGACGGCGCGTACACAGCGCTGAGCGGCGGTCTGCGGGTGACGGAGGCCGAGCGCAAGGGCGCGGTGGAGTGCTTGTGGGAAATTTACGGCGGCACGGTCAGCGCCGCCGGCTACCGGCTGCTGGACAGCCACGTGGGCCTGATCTATGGCGACTCCATCACCCTGCCGCGCGCCCGCGCCATCCTGCGCCGGCTGGCAGCCAAGGGTTTCGCCTCCGGCAATGTGGTGTTCGGAATCGGCAGCTTTGTCTACGGCATGAACTCGCGGGACACCTTCGGCTACGCGCTGAAGGCGATTTACGCGGAGGTGGACGGCGAGGCGGTGGATATCTACAAGGACCCGGCAACGGACGACGGCACCAAAAAATCCGCCAAGGGCCTGCTGCGGGTGGAGCGTGAGGGCGATCATTACGTGCTGCATCAGCAACAGACGGCGGAGCAGGCGGAAGGCGGCGAGTTGCGGCCGGTGTTCCGCGATGGCCAGCTGCTGTCGCGGCAATCGCTGGCGGAGATCCGGCAGCGGCTGATGGCCTCCTGGCAGTGTCCGGAGCCGGGCAGCATTCGTTGGAGCGTGGAGGACTGAAGCCGCCGCGTCGCGTTTCCAGGCCGGGCGGCATGCCCGGCCTTTTGCGTCGCCGTAGGCTTAATCAAAGCTCAACTCCACGGTGGCGGCGGCATTGACCTCGCCGGGCTGGATGGGGGCGCCGTTGACGGCGTAGCGCACCACCATGGGCAGCGCGTGCTGTTGCCTGGCCGCCAGGCTGGTGAACTCGGTGCCCAGTACATACGCACCGGTTTCGCCCTGGCGCTGCAGCTCCAGTCCAATGCCCTGGGCGTTGTTTCGCCCGCCGGCGATGCTCAGCAGCGTGCCGGTGTTCCCTCGCGCGTTGGCGTCGCTCAGCCTGGCGCGGATGCTGGTGCCGGGCGCGCAGTCCAGATCGATGTTGAACTGCTTATCGCCGGCGCGGCCGGTGCCGGCGAAGTCGAGGGTGCTGACGTCGGGCAGGCGGACAGTCTGGCTGGCGTTGCGGAACGAGCAGCCGATGGCTTTGATCGCGGAGGGGTTGAACGCATACATGTAGAGCGGCTGGTTGTAGATGTGTCCTCCCGGCGGGGCGCTGTAGTGCATGGCGTAATGCATGGGCGCAAGCACCCGGCTTGTGATATTGCCGGTCTTGATCAATTCGAAGGTGTCCTCGAGCATCGTTTTCTTCTTGTAATGAATGCCTCGGCGGTTGGTGTCGCTTTTATTGAGTGGCCCCTTGGAGAAGACTTGCGAGGTACTGGTGTTGTGGTTGTGGTTGCTCCAGCGGATGCCTATGCCCTCGGTTTTGGTATTTCTGACATGGCTCACCGAGGATTTGCCATGGTCTTGATTGCTGGGGGACACATGGACTTTCCAGGAGTAGTCCTGTCCCCGACCCAGCTTCAAACCGGTTGAGTTGCAGGAAATTTCTGTTTTGACTCTGGCCGTGGCCAATACCGTGCCGTTTGGCGCATCCCGTAACACCGTAATCTCGTTGGGGAAAGGCTGGGTCACGCTAGAGGTTGCGGAGCAAGTGGCATGAATGTGGTTGGCAATACCGCTTAGCACGAGCAATAGCAGCAATTGGACTCGTGGTAGGTGCGAACAAGTGCTTTGGGGAAGTTTCTGGCGTTTCATCTGATGACTTTCAATGGCAGGCGAGGGTTTGCCGCTGGTAATGCCGCCCCGGCTTGGCTGGCGGCAGCTTATAGCGAGCGGTGCAGCCGCCGTCGCTCCATTTCACGGCCAGCAGGCCTTGCGGCTGCGTGAGCAAGAGTAGCGTCCGGCCTTGCGGGTCCGCGATGCCCAAGGGCCGGCCGGCGGCGTCTTCTACGCTGGCGCCAAACGGCACAGCGCTGCCGTCGCGGCGACGCAGACTGAATTGAACGCGGCGTCCGCTGCGCGCCTTGAACACGGCCTTCACCACCGCGCCGCGGCGCGGCACCACTTGCTTGACGCTGTCTTCCAGCTCCAGCGCGGCGCCCAGCTTGCGGCTGTTCAGGCTCAGGCTGTTGGCGCGGTAAGGCTGAGCGTCGGCGCGCACGGTATAGCCGTTGCCGCCCAGGCCGGCGGCGCCGTCCACTTGCAGCAGGGCGAAGGTGTCGCCGACTGCGCGGCTGAGGTTGACGCCGCCGGCGTGGACGACAACGGCGCCGCTGGCGCCCAGGCTGGCGGATTGATGGTTGCGCGCTGTGCTGTAAGCGGCGCTCAGCTGCGCGACATCGCCCTGATGGACGCCGCTGGCGCTCAGGCTGGCGCCGCCCTGGCTGTCGCGGCTCACGGAGACGGTGTAGCTGTCGGCCTCGCCCAACTGGCCGCTGAGGCTGGTGTGCAGCGCGTTGCGGCCAAGCTGGGCGCTGAGCTGCGGGGCGCGTCTCCCAGTGTCCAGCGGCAGGCTGAAGCCCAGCATGATCTGGCTGGAGCCTTGGCCGCGGCCGTCGCGGCTCCGGCTGAGGCTGAGGTGGTAGTGAAACTGTTTCCAGCGATGGCTGTAAGCCAGGTTGAGGCTGTGGCTGGCGCCGGGCCGGCCCCAATAGTTCTGCCGGCTTAGGCTGAGATAAAGGCTGCCGCGGCGGCCCTCCCGGCCCAGTGTTTGTTGGGCGCTGAGGTCTATCCGGGCGCGCGCGCGGTGTTGGTTGGCGCGCCGGGCCAGGTCCGCCGCGTGGTCATTGAAGCTGCGGTAGCCGGCGGTGGAGTAGCGGTAAGCGGCCAGGGTGAGCTGGGTCTGGGTGCTGGGCAGGGCCTTGTGGTACAGCAGGCGCAGGCTTTGCCCCTGGCTGCGCCCGCCTTGGGCGCGGCTGAGGGATTGGCTCAGGTCCAGCGACAGCGCGCCCAGCGGCGTGTTGGCGCCCAGGCCCAGGTTGACTGCCTGGAAGCGCGGCGAGAGCTGGAAGCCGGCGGCCACCGTGCTGTCGTCGCTGAGGCCGTAAACCAGCGCGCCGGCGGCCAGCCCGGGGCGGGCCGCTTCGCCGCCCTGGTACTGGCCCAGCGCGGCGTGGTATTTCCAGCGGCCTCGGGCCTGCATCAGCGGCAGGCTGGAGAAGCTTTGATGGCTGACGCGGCGGCTGCCGTCGGCTTCGGTCACTGTGATTTCCAGTTCGCCGTTGGAGCCGGAAGGGGTGATGTCGGTGAATTCGAACGGGCCGGGAGGCACATCGGCGCGGTGCAGCACATAGCCGTTCTGACGCACTTCCACCGTGGCCTGGCTCTGTGCCTGGCCGCGGACCACCGGCCGGTAGCCGCGCTCGCTGTCCGGCAGCATAGCGTCGTCCTGGCTCAGTTGCGCGCCGCGAATGCGCACGCTGTCGAACAAGACGGCGTCGGTGTATTGCTCGCCCAGCGTCAGTTGGCTGCGCAGGGCGGTGATGTCGCGTTGCAGCAGGGTGCGGTTGCTGCGTATCTCTGCGGCTTGGCCCGTATTCCAACTGAGGGTGGCGTCGTTGCGCAGGCGCCAGTCGCCCAGATTGAGCCCGTTTTGCAGGCCGAGATAAAACTGGCGGCTGGCGCGGTCGTCCTGGCCACGGCTGTATTGGCTGCTCAATTGATAATTGGCGTAAGCGGCGTTGACGCCGGCGTCCCATAGCGCCGGGTCGACATAGCCGTCCGCGCGGCGCAGGAGATGGGCTTGGGGCACGCTCAGCTCAAGTTGCAGCCGGGTGGAGTCGTAGCGTACTTGCGCGTGCTCCAGGCGTCGGGGCAGATCCACGCAGGCCTCGTCGCCGGCACCGGACGCGGGCAGTTTGACGCCCAGCTTGCGCAGCAGCGCGGCGTCCAGGCAGGGGCGGACTTTGCCGTCCGGCTGCTGGCGGAACAGGATGTCGCGGCGGTCGGCCAGTTGATGGTTGAGCAGGATGTCCACGCGATAGCTGCCGGGCAGGACGTTGTTGCCCGCGTTCAGCACCGCTTTGAGATCCGCCGCTTGCCCGTCCAGTTTCAGAAAGCGGGTGTTGAAGGCAGGCGCGTCCGCCGCCAGCGCTTGCGCGCAGGCGAGCAGCCAGCAGGCGCAGGCCAGCGAGGGCGCGGCGTTGCGGCGGGCATGGGGCATCAGCGGTTTGCTTCTCATCGTCTCACGGTACAACGGTCGGCTCAGGGCTCCAGCCGCTGCGGCTGAGCGGGCGCTACGCCTTGCAGCCGGGCTTCAAAAGCCTGGCTGGCGCCAAAGTCGTTGATGATCTGGTAGCGCAAGCGCGCATCGTTTGCGGTGTCGGCGGGCAGTGGCCATTGTCCGCCGGCGCCGGGTGCCAGCATTTGGGCGCGGCTGATTTCCTTGGATTTTCCGCCGGAGAGCAGGGTCAGGCCGGTCACGGTCACGTGGTAGCGGCTGGGGTTGTCCGCTTGCAGCCAGCTGTTGCCGCGCTCGCGCCTCAGCCGCCAACGTAGGCGTTCCGGCGCTTGCAGCGCGTCGCCGTCCAGGCCCGGCGGACGGTAGAACACCTTGACGCGCTGGCGCACCGCCAATTGCAGCACATTGCCTTTCCCGGCGGCCTGAGGGATTTCTTGCACATTGAGCCAGAAGGCGGTTTCCTGTTGATCGGACGCGCCGGCGCCGGCGTAGAGGATGCGCAGCAATTGCTCCTGTCCGGCCGGCAGCCGCGTCAGCGGCGGAGTGATGGCGAAGGGCAGTTCGGCCTTGTCGCTATCCAGCGCTTCCAGCCAGGATTGCACCAGGATGTCCGCGCCGTGATTGCGCACTGTGACGGAGGCTTCCGGATGCGCGCCGTCGAAAATGACGCGGGTGCCGTTGAGGCTGATGCCGGCGCTGGCCTGGGACATGGCCAGCCAGGCCGCCAAGCCGGCGGCGTGCAGCAGGGTTTTCATGATGGGGGCCCTGAAAATAGACAACGGCGGGAAGCCCGCCGCTGTGGGTGGAAGAAACTAGGGCTTAGTCGTAGCTCAGTTCGAAGGGGAGGTCGGCTTGTACGTTGCCTGCGGTTATCGTGGTAACTGCCGGGTCCTTAACGAAAGCGGCATCAAACGTTATGGTTTCTGTACTTGGAGTGGACTTGTTCAGCAGTTCTCCAGACACAAGGTCATAGCTTATTGCCTTCCCCGTCTGATACAGCGCGATGCCAATGCCAGCCGCCGGTGAGCCGCTGGCGATGTTCTTCAGGATGTTGGTTTGGCCTGTGAGCGTGTTGGTGCTGTTTAGAGCCTTGAGGGACACGGTCAAATTCTTAGCGCCCGTGCAGGTAATGGTTATTGAGTGCGCTTTGAAATGACTGGGTCTGCTCGCCAAGGCTTGTACCTTGTCCATGGAGATCTCGCCCAGAGCGACATTAATAGCGGGAATAGCCATCGCTGTGCTGCCGTCTACCGAGCAACTGGGCGCAGTGACTTTGCCAGTGAACTTGATGGTGCCGGTTCGGGTGACGGCGGCCTGAGACGTCAGCGGAAGCGCTGCGGCAAAGACGGCGGCCAGGGTGAGGAGGGTGTGCTTTTGTTTCATTGTGGTCTCCAGTGGTTGCGGCGCGCAGGTGCTTGGCCTGGGCCTTGGGTGGAGACCGCATGATAAAAACACATTCAATTCAGGTCTTTAGCGTGGTTTTGAACGCCTCTTACCTTTTCTTACCAAGTCATAACTTTCCTTGTTTTGACTTTATTAATGTCGGCAAACAAGATTTAAGCCGCTTTAGTTGATTGATAAGAGTTTAAACCTGTCCTTTTGGCCAGTTTTGTGAAAATAGCAATTTTCTTGGATTGCCCGCTAAGTACCGGTTATCTAAAATGTTTTGGCTAAAATTTTGTCATCTCCACCCCCATTACGCCTCACGGCCCCCATCCGCAGACCAGGTCGAAGCCCGTCGCCATGGGGGCTTTGCATAAGGCCGGTTTGGGGGTGTTTTGATTTTGGATCGTTCGAAGGACCAC
>NZ_JALCYU010000014.1:0-163128 GCF_023507765.1 Chromobacterium sp. IRSSSOUMB001 | reverse complement strand
AGACTTTGAACAGGTTCTTAGAGCGGCTAACAAAAGTCAGTTTCACGTCTGAGGCAAGGCGCGCCGACGCAGGCAGTACTTGGGTACGGCAAGTCGGCGCAACGCAGCATCAGGAGTTTTGTTAGCCGCTCTTAGTGCGCGGCGGCCGGATAACGCTCCCTCACCCAGGCTTCGAAACGGCGGCACATTTCCGCCTCCCCCGCGGCGTTGTCGGCGATCAGTTCGGCGCCGTGCACCAGCCGTATCGTCGCGTCCAGCCGCTCCGGGTAATCCCGCGCGTAGTTCCGTTCCACGGCGGCGGCGATCAGCCGCTTCGCTTCACGCCAGGCCTCGTCCACGCTGAGGTCGCAGGCCTCCGCCAGGTATCGAGCGTTGAAATGCTCGCCGGTCAGGCTCAGCAAAGTGGCGTCGTGATCCAGGCTGTTGCCCGGGGCCCAGTAATGTTCGGCCAGCAGCGGGCCGATCGCCGGGTTGTCGGTCAGGTAGCCGTATTCGCGCAGGAAGTAGGCTCGGGTCTGATACACCGCCATATGCGCCAGCAAATAGCCGTGATAAGACGCCGCCGACTCCTGGTTCAACAAATGCGGAATCGCCAACAGCGGCCGCGGGCCGCATTCGACGCCCAGGATCTCGCGCTCGCAGCGGCGCGCCAGCGCCAACACCGTCTCCGGCGTCAGTTCCGCTTCCGGCAGCCGGTACAGCTCGCGCTCGAAGTAAGCGACCACGGCGATGGACCGCTCGGAGAAAGCGAAGAAAGGCTGGGTCGCCTCGATGCGCGCGCGGATCAGCGCGTCCGGCATCGCCTCGCCCGCGGCGTTGCGGGCGTAGCGCTTCAGCCAATCGGCGTCGTTCAGCAGGCTGTCGCAGAACATGCTCTGAGTTTCGGCGTACGCCATCGAAGTGGGCGCGAACTCCTGGGAGAAGCACGGCGCGTTCTGGATCACATTGGCGAAATGAGCGGCGTGACCGCCTTCGTGGAACAAGGTATTGATCGCCCGCGCGCCGCTGCCCACCTGATCCGGCGTGGCATCGGCGGTGAAATTGATCCGGCCCGGCACCCAGCGGCCGCCGTCGTAGAAGCTCGGCACCGGCCCGTGGCAGAAGCCGTTCTGATACTTGCCCTTGCGCTCCACCAGGTCCAGCTGCATGGTGGCCTGCCGATACTGCACGCCCAGCCGGCGAAAACTCAGCACCCAGCGTTCCACCGCTTTGGAGAACGGCAGATAGGGATCCATCTGCCGAGTCACGTCGCCGCTCATATGGAAGCGCAAATTGTACGGCAGCAGCGCGTCCGCGCCTTTGTCGTCGGCCAAGCGCCGCAGCGCCCGCTGATTGGCGTCGCGGGTGCGCGCTTCGAAATCGTCGAGCACGGCGAACAATTCATCCGACGTCATCTGCTCGTTCTTGCGCACCTTGTGCTCAAAATAATCGGCGCTGCCCAGGCTGCGCGCCAGCGCATTGCGCTGTTTGACGATGTCGAGAAAGCCGTTGTCCAGCACCCAGCGCTCCAGGTCGAGCAAGGCGTCGTGCGAGCTTTTACGCGCGGCGAGATCCGGGTTGGTGGCCATATTGATGGCCAGCGTGGTGAGCGTCGCCTCTTCGCGCTCGCCGCGCTCGTTGATGTGGCTGAGCGCGAGGTCGCGGCGCTTGGCGAACAACTCGGCCTCCATCTCGATCAGCCGGCGCATCTGCTCCTGCGCCGCCGCGCTGTCTATGATGTTGCTTTCAAACAGGGCCAACCAACCCTGATAGCCGTGCAGCAAGTCGTCGCGCTCCGCGCCGGCCGGCTGCGCCTGCAAACGCTCCAACGCCGCGCGCACCGCCGCCAGCCGTTCCGGGCTGGAGATAAAGGCCTTGTAGTCGGCTTCGGCGCGGGCGAAACCGTCGTGATCGTCGGACACCGCCATATAGGTGTCCCAGAACAGGTCTTCCTTGGTTTTATGCACCACCAGGTAATCGCGGTTGAGCTGGTCGAACTCCGCGCGCAGTTCGGCAATCGCTGTCATCTTGCTACTCTCCTTTGCGCTGTCCATCAGCCGCTTTTGGCAGGCCTGGACAGTCTGTTTATGAAATTTGCATTGAGTGTGCGCGCGCGTTCCACACGGGTCAAGTGCGAGCCGCTCCCATCGCTAAGAACCTGTTCAATGTCCGCTGAGCGTCGGCGAGACGGCGTTGAAAGCCCCTTCGAAATGCTCATGTACTCTATTTTCTCAGCCGCAACGCCTTGTCTCGCCTTAGCTCGCGAGATCGTGAACTGGCTCTAACAACTGGCGGCGGCCCATTGCAGCACTTCGCGCCGAGGGCCGGGGAACGGAGGCGGCACCGCGGACAACAGCAGGCTCAGCCGCGGCTCCGCGCCCAGCGGCTGAACCACGAAACCCAGCCGTCGCGCCAATTGCAACATGGCGATGTTGCCCGGCGCGCAATCGGCCCAGATCCGGTGCCAGCCCAGCTGGCGGTAGCCGAAGTCCAGCATCATCCGCGCCGCTTCCAGCGCGTAGCCCTGGCCCCAGGCCGATTCCGCCAGCTCGATGCCGAAGCCGGCTTCGCCGCCGCGCTCCAGCCCGCGCAAGCCCACCGAGCCCAGCAGCGCCTTGTCTTCGCCGCGCACAATGGCCAGCTGCCAGCCACGGCGGGGGGAGTCGCGCTGCTGTTCCAAAAAGCGCAGCAACAATTGCCCGCTGCGCGCCGGCGTCACTTCTTCAGGCGGGTAATGACGAGCGAACTCGCGGCCGCTGCGCGCCATCGTGTAGGCCGAGTGATCATCCGGGCGGAAATCGCGCAGCATCAGGCGCCGACTGTAGAGCAAGGGGCTCAACATAAGCCGCCCTTCTCCAGCCGCAGCCGGTGAATGCGCTGTTCCAGTTCCTGGCGCTGGTATTGCCTTTGTTGATCTTGGTGCTGAGCCTGGCTTTCTTGCCATGCCTTATCGGCCGACGCCGCGTGGTCGTCGCCGAGGATGTCGCGCAGCAAGTGACGCGACAGGGGAATAAAGAACAATGCCATGATGGCGTAACCTGTAAAGAACGATAAAGATCATGGACGGCTGGCCCGCGGGGAGCGGAAAGACGTCCGGCATGCGCCGTCAAGCTTGTGGGGCCTGGCGACGCTGCGCAGTCTGCTACCGGGCCGGCATGACGTCAAGCATAATCTGCGTGAAACATTCTAATGGCATTACAAAAAAACAGCAGCGGCCACGCCCTCCGACGCGGCCGTCCAGCCTAGTCGCTCAGCGCCACCAGCCCAGATAACGGGCAAGGCTCGTGGAAATGGCCGCGTCGGTCAGCCCCAGTTGCAGGCCCACCAGCGCCGCGTAAATCTGCATGCCGTGCTCGTCCGGCATATAGGGCAAGGCCCAATCGCTCAGCATCGGATACAGCATGCAAGCCAGCAACAAACCCGCCGCCAAGGCCGCGCCCACCCAGGCGCGGGAACGCGCGCGCAGGGCCAAGCGGATCAAAAGGTCCGAACCAAAGAAAACCACGCTAACCAGATAGAGCGCCATGACGCGCCTCCTTGCAAAATATTGACCATGTCACTCCGCCGCCGGCAGCACGAAGGCAGCTCGGTGCGAATGCTTGTTTTTGGGGCAATCAGGGCGGCAACGGCATCATAACGATGCATGGGCGGCGCGGTGCGGCCGCGCTCGGTGCTATGGAACTGCGGACACGGGCCGGATTCGGCTCGGCAATGGGCCGGAACCGGAAGTGCCCGGCGACGGCCCATTGAGTGGTTTATAGCAAACTCTCCTAATGAAAACAGCCCGCGTTTCTTGCGAAACGCGGGCTGCTCTGGCGGGGGAAAACTCAGGCCGCTGCGGCGCGCCGCCCCTGCCACATTTGCAGTAATCCGGCGATGGAGTACAACAGCAATGCCGCCCAGATCAGGCCGAAGCCGATGGCACGACCGCTATCGAACGCTTCACCGAACAACAACACGCCCAACGCCAATTGGATGCTGGGGCCGATGTACTGAATCACTCCCACCGTAGCCAGCTTGAGCCGGCGCGCGCCGGCGGCGAACAGCAACAAAGGCACCGCGGTCACCACGCCTGCGCCGATCAGCAAGCTGGTCTGCATGGCGGAACCATGACCGAAAGTCCCCTGTCCCTGCCATTCGAACCAGACCAAGGCTCCTGCCGCCAGCGGCGTCATCAGGAAGGTTTCCAACGCCAGCCCCTCCAGCGAAGCCAGCGGCGCTTTCTTACGCAATAGACCGTACAGGCCGAAGGTGGCCGCCAACGACAGCGCGATCCACGGCAAGGCGCCGGCGCTGTAGGTGATCCAGGCCACGCCGCCCGCCGCCAGCAGCAAGGCGGCGTTCTGCAAACCGCTCAGACGCTCGGACAGAAAGAGCCTGCCCAGCAGCACGTTGAACAACGGGTTGATGAAGTAGCCCAGGCTGCCCTCCACCACGTGGCCGGCGTTCACCGCCCAGATGTAGATCAGCCAGTTCAACGACAGCAACAAGGAAGACAGGCCGAAAATGCCCAGCTTGCGGGGTTCGCGCACCGCCGCCGGCAGCCAGCCCCAATGATTGCGCACGGTCAGCACCGCAGCGACGAACACCGCCGACCAAACAATGCGGTGGCACAGAATTTGCAAAGCCGGGACTTCGTGCAGCGGCTTCCAGTACAGCGGAAACAGACCCCAACAGATGAAGGCGGCAACGGTGAAAGCGACGCCGCGGCCGCTTTCGGAAGTAGAAGAATTTGAACTCATGGAATTTCACACAGCAAGGGAGGGGGTCAGGATGACAGCTTAACCAAATTGCCACAGCGGAAAAACCGCTATTCAATCAACAGATTGTTCATTATTCAAAACAATGACTTTCCAGATGGCAAGCATGCTGCGCTGGCACAATCGCCGCAGTCGACGTCCACATCAGTCAATCTCTTTGACGTTGACGTAAACGTAACTTATAGTCCGATCAAATAGAGAAAAGACTCTAGAATCCAGCCCCGGACCAGGGACCGCGCCGACATGCCAAGCAGCCGGCGATCAAAAACAACACCGGCTGGAGATGGAGCTCAACCGCTGACAACAAAGGAGAAGCCGTCGGCGCCGCACAGACCGCAACCATGCGGCGGGCGCAGACACACCGAGCCGCCGCCCAGGGTAGAAGCTGTTTACGATCGTAAATATGTTCTTAGGGGCGGTGGCGTCGGGCCAGCGGGTCTAAAACTTAAGGAGAAGGCCGGCCGCACGCGCCCACAAGGCGCAGGCCGGCCCATCGCCACAAGCGATGGGACGTCCACAGCGCGGCGCTGGCGCCCGCGGGACGCGCCCGAGAATGACAGGAGGAGAAATCATGTCGATCCGCCACGCAGACCTGGAAGAAAAATACACGGCCCCCACCGGCCAGGTGCTGATGACCGGGATTCAGGCGCTGGTGCGCCTGCCCATGCTGCAACAACAGCTGGACCGCGCCGCCGGGCTGAATACCGCCGGCTACGTCACCGGCTACCGCGGCTCGCCGCTGGGCAACGTAGACCAAACCATGCAGAAGGCCGGCAAATACCTGCAGGAACACAATGTCGTGTTCCATCCCGGCCTTAACGAGGACCTGGCCGCCACCGCGGTCTGGGGTACTCAGCAAGTGAATATGTTCGATGGCGCCAAATACGACGGCGTCTACGCGCTGTGGTACGGCAAGGGCCCGGGCGTGGACCGCTCCGGCGATGTGCTCAAGCACGGCAACGCTGCCGGCACCAGCCGCCACGGCGGCGTGCTGCTGGTGGCCGGCGACGACCACGCCGCCAAATCCTCCACCTTCCCGCACCAGTCCGATCACATCCTGGCCGCCAGCATGATTCCGGTGCTGAGCCCGTCCGGGGTGCAGGAAATCATAGATTACGGCCTGCACGGCTGGGCGATGAGCCGCTATTCCGGCTGCTGGGTGTCCATCAAGGCGATATCCGACACGATTGAAAGCTCGGCCATCGTCGACATCTCGCCGGAACGGTTGCAGTTCAAGATTCCGCAAGACTTCCCCTTGCCCGAGGACGGCCTCAACATCCGCTGGCCGGACGCGCCGCTGGCGCAGGAAAAACGCGTGCTGCACCACCGTCTGTACGCGGCGCTGGCCTATGCCCGCGAAAACAAGCTGAACCACATCACTCTGGACTCTCCCAAGCCGCGGCTGGGCATCATCACCTGTGGCAAGAGTTATCTCGACGTGATGCAGGCGCTGGACGATCTGGGCATAGACGAGACGCTGGCCGCCGACATCGGCCTGCGCATCTTCAAGGTGGGCATGGTGTGGCCGCTGGAGCCGGAAGGCGTGCGCCAGTTCGCCGAAGGGCTGGAAGAAATCCTGGTGGTGGAGGAAAAACGCCAGATCATCGAATACCAGCTGAAAGAGCAGCTGTACAACTGGCGTGACGACGTGCGGCCGCGCGTGGTGGGCAAATTCGCCGAAAAAGGCGAATGGGCGCTGCCCCACGGCGACTGGCTGCTGCCGGCCGCCGGCGAACTGACCCCGGCGATGATAGCGCGCGCCATCGCCGGCCGGCTGGCCTTGATCTTCGACAGCCCCATCATCCACGACCGGCTGAAGTTCTACGACGACAAGGAAGCCCAGTTGGTCAAACCGCGCGAATCCATCGCCCGCGTGCCGCACTACTGCTCCGGCTGTCCGCACAACACCAGCACCAAGGTGCCGGAAGGCAGCCGCGCCGTCGCCGGCATCGGCTGCCACTACATGGCGCACTGGATTCAGGCCGACAGCACCAAGACCTTCACCCAGATGGGCGGCGAAGGCATCACTTGGGTGGGCCAGGCGCCGTTCACTCACACCAAGCACATCTTCACCAACCTGGGCGACGGCACCTACTTCCACTCCGGTCTGCTGGCCATACGCGCCGCCGTGGCCGCCAAGGTCAACATCACTTACAAGATTCTGTACAACGACGCGGTGGCGATGACCGGCGGCCAGCATGTGGACGGTTATCTGGACGTGCCCATGATCACCCGCCAACTGGCGGCGGAAGGCATCAAGCGCATCGTGATCACCAGCGACGACCCGGACAAATACCAGAACGTCCAGGGCTTGGCGGCCGGCGTGGAAGTATTCCACCTCCGCGAGCTGGACCGGCTGCAAAAAGAACTGCGCGAAGTCGAGGGCACCAGCATCCTGATCCACGATCAGACCTGCGCCGCCGAGAAGCGTCGCCGCCGCAAACGCGGCGATTTCCCCGACCCTGCCAAGCGCGCCTTCATCAACCAGCAGGTATGCGAAGGCTGCGGCGACTGCGGCCAGAAATCCGGCTGTCTGTCGGTGCTGCCGGTGGAAACCCCGCTGGGCCGCAAACGCAAGATCGATCAGTCCAGCTGCAATAAGGACTACTCCTGCGTAGAAGGCTTCTGTCCCAGCTTCGTCACCGTGGAAGGCGGCCAACTGAAGAAATCCGCCGGCAGCAGCGCCAGCCTGAGCGCGATGCCCACACTGCCGGAACCGACGATCCCGCCACTCCACGAACCGTTCAGCATCATGGTCACCGGCGTGGGCGGCACCGGCGTGGTCACCATAGGCCAGGTGCTGGGCATGGCGGCCTATCTGGACCGCAAAGGCGTCACCGTGCTGGACATGGCCGGCCTGGCGCAAAAAGGCGGCTCGGTGTGGTCGCATGTGCGCATCGCCGACAGCCAGGACAAGCTGCACGCCGTGCGCATCGCCGCCGGCGACGCCAACCTGGTGCTGGGCTGCGACCTGGTGGTGACCGCCGCCGAGGAGGCGCTGGCCAAAATGCGCGACGGCTTCAGCCACGCCATCGTCAACAACTACGAATCGCCAACCAGCGCTTTCCTGAAGAACCCGGATGTGCGCTTCCCCAGCAAGGCGATGAAGGACGCCATCGTCGAATCTGTCGGCGCCGGCCGCTACAGCGAGGTCAACGCCACCCGGCTGGCCACCTCCCTACTGGGCGACGCCATCGCCAGCAATATGTTCATGCTTGGCTACGCTTGGCAAAAGGGCTTGGTGCCGGTGACGCTGGAAGCAATCATGGAAGCGGTGCGTCTGAACGGCGCCGCGGTCAAGTTCAACCAGGACGCCTTCAGCTGGGGCCGTCACGCCGCCCACGATCCGGCGCGCATCGAAGCGCTGGTCAGCCCGTCGGCGGTGGTAGCCTTCGTTCCACGTGAAACCCCTGACGCCGTGCTGCACCATCGCGCCACCGCGCTGACCGCCTATCAGAACGCGGCGCTGGCCGAACGCTACAAGGCGCTGGTGGCGCGGGTGCGTCAGACCGAGGAAGCGTTGAACCCGGCAAGCAGCGCGCTGACGCTGGCGGTGGCCAAAAATTACTACCATGTGCTGGCGTACAAGGACGAGTACGAAGTGGCCCGGCTCTACACAGACGGCGGCTTCCAGCGCGAGCTGGCGCAGCAGTTTGACGGCGATTACCAGCTACGCTTCCACATCGGCGCCGGCTGGATCACCGGCGGGCAGCCGCGCAAAGTGGCCTTCGGCCCCTGGCTGCTGACCGGCATGAAGTGGCTGGCCAAACTGCGCTTCCTGCGCGGCACCCTGCTGGACCCGTTCGCCCGGCAGGCCGACCGCAAGCTGGAGCGTCGGCTGATCGGCGAGTTTGAGCGGCAGGTGGAAGACTTGCTGAGCGGACTGACGCTGGACGCGCTGCCGCGCGTGGTGGAGCTGGTGAAAACCTGGGAAGGCGTGCGCGGCTTCGGCCACATCAAGGAGCGCAACTACCAGCAGGCCAAGAGCAAACAAACGCAGCTGCTGAGCGAGTTGAAGCCGGGCGGCAAGAACCGCCAGGTCGCCTAAGTCAAAGCAATGAAGTTGCTGTAAACGTAGTACCCGAGTGTTCCTACAGCTTGCGGGCGTCGACCATGTCGACGCCCTCTTTTTTCGCCTGTCCTTTCTGCCAGCCGCCCCTTTCTCCAATTGAAAATGCCAAAGGCATTTTCTAGCTTCAAGACTGGCGCGCTCCCGCGCCGCCCCATCCCAAGCTTGTCCGCATAGGAGATTCCGTATGTCCCTGAACTGTCGCCATGGCTTGCTCGCCTTCGTCTGCGCCCTCTTGCTGGGCTGCGCGTCCACGCCCGGCAGCGACCGCTGCGCCGGCCAGACCCAGCCGCCGATGCCGGGCATGAGCACGGTCGACAATCCCGCTTTGCTGAACAGCGCGCTGGGCCAGCCCGGCAAAGGCGGCCTGTGCACCGGCCAGGTGCGGCGCCAGGACGCCGCGGATCAAACCGTGACGGTCTACCGGGTGTACGACAGCGGCAAGGCCAATTCGCGGCTGGGCCGCTGGTGGTCGTTCAGCGCGCCGCAAGGGCCGGTGGCCGCCTACCGCGCCGCCAACGCCATCTGCCCGAGCTGGAGCCAGCTCAACCGCGTGGTGCGCTGCCAATTGAAAGTGGGCGCCCAGGTGGCGGTGGGACCGGGCCAGAGCGCCGATTGCGCGCCGGACCCCAACTACCCGCCGTCGCCGGTCAACCAGGTCTACGTTCCCAACGCCAGCCCGGACAGCTTGCTAGTGGAGCGCTGTGAGGATCTGGGAGATTTCCCGCCGGCCTCTTGAGCAAGACTCCACTCAATTGACGCCAATCATCAGAGCCATCAGCATGGTCGTTTATTCCAACAAGAGAAACGACCATGCGCCTTAAGCCTCTTCTCGCCGCCGGTCTGTGCGCCGCGCTGTTCCACGCCGGCCCGGCGCTCGCCGCCGAAGACAGCGCCGCCGCCGCCAAAGCGTTGCTGCAGGCGATGCGTTACGACGAGATGATCGTGCAGACGATGCAGCAGATGGAAGCCACCATGCAGCAGCAAATGGAGCAGCAGCTGTGGCAAAGCCAGCCGAACTGCGCGCAGACGCCGGCTTGCAAAGACAAGGTCGGCGCTTTTCTGCAACAGCTGCGGAAAACCCAACAAGCCTATTTCCAGTCCGCCGAAACCCGCAAGTTGTTGCAAGAGGTGCAGGTCCAGGCGCTGAGCAAGCACTTCAGCGTCGCCGAGATCCGCGAGATGAGCGCTTTCTATCAAACCCCCACCGGCAGCAAGATGTTGCGGCTGATGCCCAAGATCGTGGCGGAAACCGGTCCGGCGGTGATGCAGGACCTCAACCAGCGCTTGCTGCCCAAGCTCAAGCGGCAGATGGACGAGTTCGCGCGTCAGAACGGCGTCCGCTGAACCGGGAAGCGGACAACAAAACGGGGCCGTCGGCCCCGTTGTCGTCTGGCGTCCGCGGCGCTCAGCTCTGACGCACCACCATCGCCTGCTCCGGCGCCGGGAAGCCGCCGGCAGCCAGGGTTTCGCGAATCACGCGGTTGCTGTCGAAATACACCTGCCAGTAGTCCTGCGGCTTGCAATACGGCCGTACCGCCAACACCGGCCCCAAGGGCGTGAACTCTAGCAGGCCCACGTCCGGCGCCGGGCTGGCCAGCACATTGGGCACCTTGGCCACCGTCTCCCGCAGCAAGCTCATCGCCGCCGCGTGATCGGCGCTGGCGGCCAACTGGGCTTTCAGGTCCACCCGTCTCTGCTCGGTGGCGCTGAAGTTCTGGATGGTGTCGGAAAATATCTTGTTGTTGCCGACCAGGGTCAGCACCCCGTCCGGCGTGTCCACCGCGGTGGCGAACAGGCCGATGTGCTTGACCGTGCCGACGACGCCGGCCACGCCCACCAGATCGCCCACTTTGAACGGCCGCAGCACCACCAGGAAGATGCCGGCGGCGAAGTTGGCCAACAAGCCGCTCCAGGCCATGCCCACCGCCACGCCGGCGGCGGCGATCACCGCGGCGAAGGTGGTGGTCTGCACCCCGAAGAAGCCTAGGATGCCGATCACCAGCACGATGGTCAGCGTCACGTCCAGGAAAGACTTCACGTACTGGCGGATGGTGTGGTCCAGAGATTTGCTGGCCAGCTTGGCGTCCAGCAGGCGGGTGGCGAAATTGATCAGCCAGCGGCCCACCAGCCACAGCAAGATGGCCGACACGATGTTGAGGCCGATTTTCACCGCCAGATCGGACCAGTGACTCCAGTTGATGGCATCCATTTGTAAATTCCCCTTTTCAACGGTTTTGCAACATGTTTAAAGATAGGAGCTTGCCACAGAAATACCAAATGAATTTTTACGCGAAGCTTCGCCGCCCTGCTTCTGCCGCCCGCGCGCTCAGCGCCTAGTCAAAGTCTCGCGAGCAAGGGCGAGACAAGGCGAAAACTGGCGAAAAAGCGGAATGTACACGTGGTACATGAGCATTTTGAGCTCGTACTCGCCGTGCAACGCTTCACGACGCGCAGCAGACTATGAACAGGTTCTCAGGCCCCGGACAAGGCGCGGCAGGTCTCCCCTATGCCGCCCAGGATGCGCAGATCGAAGGCGTGGTCCATGCGCGTGGGCGTGTAATTGATCAAGGCGGTGGCCACGCCGGCCTGCGCCGCTTCCAGCGGAATCAGGTTGACCGGCGACACCTCCAGCGACGAGCCCATCACCAAGAGCAGATCCGCCTGCAAGGCGGCGTCGAAGGCCAGCTCAATCAAGGGCACCGCCTCGCCGTACAGCACCACGTCCGGCTTGAGCACGTCGTGGCACAACCGGCAGACCGGCAGCGGATGGTGCAGCACGTAATCCAGCGCGTGGGTGGTGTCGCAACTGGGGCAGCTGGCGGTCAGCAAGCTGCCGTGCAGCTCCAGCACCCGGCCGCTGCCGGCGCGCGCGTGCAGGCCGTCGATGTTCTGGGTCAGCACCGTCACCCGCTTGCCTTGCTGCTCCAGTTCCGCCAGAAACTGGTGCCCTTCGTTGGGCCGGTAGTCGCCGATCAGCTTGATGCGGAATATTTCGCGGAACGCCTGCCAGAACGCCTCCGGATCGCGGCGGAAATAATCGATGGACACCACCTCGGCCAGGCTCATGCCGCGCGACCATAGGCCGTTGGCGGAACGGAAGTCCGGGATGCCGGACTCGGTGCTCATGCCGGCGCCTGTCAGCGCCACAATGGTTTCCGCCTGCTCCAGCATCTGGCGCAGGCGGTTGATTTGCTCGGACATCTATGCATTCCAGCTATTGATTGAATCCACTATAGAAGCTGGCCGCGTCGTGCACTCGCGTACCGTGGCTTCAGCTTAGCCGTTTTCATGACATACGCTCAGCCGGCCGTTGGCACAGGGTATTTGACGGCGTTCTTGGCCATCTTGTCGCGTACCGCCGCGTCAAGATCCACGCCCGTCACCATCGCCAGCCGCGTCAGGTAAAGCAACACGTCGGCGATTTCTTCCTGCAGATGGGTGAAACGCGCCGGGTCCTCGCGCAGCGAGGCGGCCTCCTCGTCGCTCAGCCACTGGAAGATTTCCGCCAGTTCGCCCACCTCTCCCACCAAGGCCAGCATCAGGCCGCGCGGCGTATGGTGGCGATTCCAATCGCGTTCATCGGCGAAACGCTGCAATGCGGCGGAGAGTTTTTCAGTAGAAATCAGGGTTTCGCTCATCGTTCTATCCGGGTTTCACGTGGAACATCAGGCGCTTGCCGCCTCAGAGCTTATGGAAAGTCTCGCGAGCACGAGCAAGACAAAGCGTTGCTGCTGAGAAAGTGGAATGTACACCTGGTATATAAGTATTTCGAAGTTGTTTTCAACGCTATCGCCGCAGCGCAGCAGACTATGAACAGGTTCTTAAACCTTTCTCTTATTCCACCAGCTCCAGGCTCACCGAACCATCGCCATGCTCCGCCGCCAGGCGGAACTGGGGCTGGCGCGCCAGATAGCGGAGCGCGCCGGCGCCGGTGTCGAAGCGCATGGCGACGCCGGCCACCGGCTGAATGCGCCAGGCTGGCTTGGCCGCCGGGTCCACCACCTTGCGCTCGGCCAGATAGCCCGCCACCGCCGCGCGGTTTTCGTCCGGCGAATCCACCACCACGCGGCTGGCGTCGATGCCGGGGAAATGGCCGCCGCCGGAGGCGCGGTAGTTGTTGGTGGCCACCAGAAAGCTGGCGTTCTCGTCTATCGGCTTGCCCTGGTAGCTCAGCTTGACGATACGATGGCTGGCCGGCGCCGCCAGCTTGCCGTCGGCGTCGTAGCGCGCCGGCTGGCTGACGTCGATCTCATAGCTGACGCCGACGATGCTGTCGAAGTTGTAGGAGCGGAATTCCGGGTTCAGCAGCGGCTGGGTCTTGGGCCCCTTGGGATCGATGCGCAGAAACTGCCCGGCCGACATTTCCAGCCATTCGCGCACTTCGCGGCCGCTGACCTTCACCGCCTTCAGGGTGTTGGGATAGATGTAGAGATCAGCCAGATTGCGGATCGCCAACGGACCGGCCGGGATGTCGGTGTAGTAATTCCAGCCCTGGCGGCCGCCGGCCTTGAACGGCGCGGCGGCGGACAGTACCGGCAGGCCTTCGTACTCGGTGCCCTTGACCGCGTTTTTCACATACCAGGCCTGGGCCTCGGCCACGATCTGCACCGAGGGATCGTCCGCAGCCTGGGCGAAGTAGCTGTAAATCGGCGCGCGGGTTTCCGCCACCTGGCCGCGCACATAGTCCAGCGTCCGGCGGTGTTCGGCGGCGATCAACTCGGCCACCTTGGGCTCGGCGGCCGCCAGCGGCCGCTTGGCTTTCCTGTCGTAGATAGCGCGCAGACCGGCCTGTTTGCCGCTCACCTTCCAGCCGGCGTCCCCGCGCTCCAGCACCAGGTCCACCACGCCGATATGGTCGCCCCAGCGGCCCGGCATCACCGCCGGCACGCCGTTGATGGTGCCGGCGGCCAGATCCACCTTGGGATAGCCGGCGAAGGCGGCGGACGGGAATTCGGCGTGGGCGTGGCCGAACAGGATGGCGTCGATGCCGGCCACCTCGGCCAGCCCGGCCACCGAGTTCTCGGCGAAACGCGCGCTCTCCCCTTTTTCGAAACCGGAATGCGGCACCGCGATCACGATGTCGGCGCCCTTCTGCTTGAGCTCGGGCAGATAGCGGCGCGCGGCGTCGACAATGTCCAGCACTTCCACCTTGCCCTGTAGATTGGCCTTGTCCCACTGGATGATCTGCGGCGGCACGAAACCGATCACGCCGATGTTCAGCGTCTGCGGCTGGCCGTCCTCGTCCTTGAACTCCCGCTTGAGCAGTACATAGGGCTGGAAATACGGCTGGCCGGTCTTGGCGTCCACCACATTGGCGTTGACGTAGGGGAAGGCGGCTGTCTTCAGCGCCTGGTCAAGGAAGGGCAGCCCGTAATTGAATTCGTGGTTGCCGATATTGCCGGCGTCGTAGCGCAGCCAGTTGAGCACCTTGTAGGCCGGATGCGTGTCGCCGGCGCGCAGCGGCTGGATCTTGGCCACCAGATCGCCCAGCGGATTGCCCTGCAACAAGTCGCCGTTGTCTATCAGCAGGCTGTTGGGCGCCTCTTGCCGCGCCGCGCGGATCAGCGTCGCCGCGCGCGCCAGGCCGAAGTCCTGCGTCGGCTTGTCCTGGTAGTAGTCATAGTCCAGCAGGTTCATGTGCACGTCTGAGGTTTCCAGCACCCGCAGCTTCAGCGGGGCGGCCCAGCCGTTGACGGCCGTCGCGGCCAGCAGGGAGGAGACGAGGAGAGGCGCAAGTTTCACGGAACAGCCCTTTTCTGGTTTTATCGCGCCCGCATTATACGCCCGCCGTCGGCTGCTCCAGATAGAAAGCGCCCCAGGCGCACATCGCGTCTATCACCGGCCGCAGCGTGTCGCCCAGCTCGGTCAGCCGGTAGTCCACCCGCGGCGGCACCTCGGCGTACACCGTGCGCGCGATCAGGCCGTCGCGCTCCAGTTCGCGCAGCTGCTCGGTCAGCACCTTCTGCGACACTCCCCCCAGCAAACGGCGTAGTTCGCCGGTGCGCCGGCTGTCTTCGGACAAGTGGCACAGTATCGCGCACTTCCATTTGCCGCCCACCAGCCGCACGGTGGCGTCGATGGGAAAATTCAGTTCGCTCATGCGGACACAGTTACCTTTTGGTGCTTATGAAACAAAAAAGTGCATACTTATCAACAACTTGATCCATTGATAGCATGGCCGTTCCCATTTTACAGGAAGCGCCATGAAAACCCTGATCATCGTTGCCCATCCCGATCTTGAGCAATCCCGAATCAACCGCCGCTGGATGGCCGCGTTGAGCCGGCATCCGGAGCGCTATACCGTGCACGCGCTGTACCAGGCCTACCCTGACGGAAACATCGACGTGGCGCGAGAACAGGCGCTATTGAACCGCCACCAGCGCATCGTGCTGCAGTTTCCGCTGTACTGGTTCAGTTCGCCGCCCTTGTTGAAAACCTGGCAGGACCAGGTGCTGGACGAGGGCTTCGCCATCGGCGCGTGGCCGGAAGACTGGCGCATGCGGGACAAGCGCATCAGCGTAGCGGTGTCCACCGGCATCCGCGAGCGGGACTTCGCGCCCGACGGCCGCTATCTGTACCGGATGGAGGAAGTGCTGCGGCCGTTCGAGCTGACCTGCCGCTACCTCCGCGCCGAGTGGCTGCCCGGCTTCGCGCTGCACGGCGCCGAGCACGATCTGAGCGACGCCGAGATCGAAGCCAGCGCGGATGCTTATCTGCGGCACCTGCAGGCCGAGGCAGTATAAATCCACTCGCCATGAAAAATGCCCGGCCGGTGCCGGGCATGATCTTGTCTGGAACGGAGAATGTATTCCCGTTCCAATTGGAATTACTCCAGCAAGCCTTCCGCCTTCAGCGCCTGCTGCACGAAGGGCAAGGCCGCCACGCGTTTCTGGAAGTCGATCAACGCCGGGAAATCACCCAGCGAACGCTGTACGAACTGCGCCCAGTTCAGGCAGGTGAACAGGTAGGCGTCGGCCACGCTGAAACGCTCGCCCAGCAGATAGGGCGTTTTCGCCAGTTGCTGCTCCGCCAGCGCCAGCCGGCTCGTCAGCTTGTCCCAGGTCTGCTGCTTGAGCTCGTCGCTATTGGGATAGAACAGCGGCGAGAAGCCCTTGTGCACCTCGGTGGAGATATAGTTCAGCCACTCTTGCAGCCGGTAGCGCTCCAGCGTGCCGTTGGCCGGCGCCAGCTGTTTGGCCGGCGCCTGATCCGCCAGGTATTGCACAATGGCCACGCCCTCGGTCAGCAGCTCGCCGTTATCCAGCTGCAAGGCCGGCACATAGCCGCGCGGATTGATGGTGGAGAAATCCACCCCGCCCGCGGTCAGATGCGGCTGGACCTTGAGATTCACCTTCTCGGTGTCGAACGGCAGGCCGCTGGCGAACAACACGATATGCGGGGACAGCGAGCAGGCGCCGGGGGAAAAATACAGTTTCATCGCTTTTCTCCAGTTCAGGATGTCTCGGGACAAAACACAGGAATGCGGAAAACCCGGACAGCCTGAGCCAAATCGATGACAGTTGCAACCCTGCGCTCAGCAGGGCCGTTGGCCGGCGGGCGCTCAGGGCGACTTCTTGGCGAACAAGCGCGGCCGCTTGTCCGGACCGGCACCGGCGGGCGCCTGCGGCCGGGTCTTCAGCGCCACGAACAAGTCCTCCACCTGCTGGCGCGCCCACGGAGTGCGGCGCAGGAAAGCCAGGCTGGATTTGACGCTGGGATCGTGATTGAAGCAGCGGATCTGGATGCGCCGACCCAGTTCCGGCCAGCCGTAATGGCCGACCAGCTGATTCAGCATCTGCTCCAGCGTGACGCCGTGGGTGGGGTTGTTGGGTTGCGGTGCGCTCATGGTCGTGTTTTCTGGCTTGGGCGGGCGCAGTGTACCTTGCGCCCGCCGCGCCGCAAAGCCGTCCTCACGCGGCCGGCTTGGGCTTGCGTTGCCGCGGTGCGCGCTTGGGCGCGGGCTTGACCGGCGCCGGAGCCTCCGGAGGCGAGCTGTTCCGCTGGGCCAAGCCCATCGCCAGCGCCAGCCGGCCCAGGCGCTGCTGCTTCTCGCCGCTGATGGGCCCCGCCGCTTGCAGCAGCAGAATCGCCAGCTCCAACGCGAACTGTCGCTGTTGCTCGGTGGGCAACAAATGTTCCAGCGTCGCCAGCGCGCGCTTCTCGTCGTTGCGCACCAGCCAAGTCTGGCGCCGCACCGCCTGCTTGAACTGCTCCAGCGTCAAATCCTCGCCCAAGGCGGTTTCCTGCATCACCCGGCGAATAGCGTTGAACGGCCTCACGTCCACCACGCCGTTGCCGATGGCGACATAGATCAACAAGCGCAAAAAACCGTCCACCGGCCCGCCTTCGGCGTAATGAGCCTCCAGCTCCTGGCGCTTGAGCCGCAGCATCTCGCTGCGCTCCCAACTGCCGTCCGCCTTGCGCACTCCGTATTCGCGCTGCGGTTTCAAACCGGTCAGCGCCGCGCTCCACGGCGATTCGAACAAAGTTCGGAAACTCAACTCCTGCCAGGCGTCGCGACCGTCGCGCCAACCGTTCAGCGCCGTCTCCATCCACTGCGCGTAGCTTTGCTGCCATTGCCAGAACGGATTGTCCTCCGCCGCCGGCCGCCGTTGGTCGCGCACTTTCTCCGCCCATTGCCGCAGCCCGGCCAGCCAGGGGTTGCGGCTGGAAAACCAGCGTCGCTCCAATCGCGACGGATGCATTTCGCGCCACCAGCGCGCGGTATGCTCGTTGCCGTATAAGCGCAGCCAGGGAGAGACGAAGGTATCGTACAGCTGCTGGTTGACCTCTCCCACCCGGCGCACCACTTCGAAGGCGGCCTCGCCCTGGCGGCCGTCGCCCAAAGCCAGAATATCGTCGATGTCGCGCGGCTCGAAGCGGATCACGTAGCGGCCTTGCAAGTATTCCAGCCCGGCCATTTCCGGGTGGGTATCGGTGATGATGGCTTCGTACAAGCCGGGCGGCAGCACATCGATCAAGTCCAGCGCACTGGCCAGCTCGCTATGTTCCTTGTTGGCCACGCCGGCGGACACGAAAATGCCCAGGTGGCCCACCTGCTCGTGCAGGCAATAGACGATGGTCTGCTCGTTAACGCGGATGTCCTCCACGCTGTGGTACAGGTCCGCGATCCAGAACAAGGCCTGCTGCGGCGGAGTGATGTTGTCGCCCCAGGAGGCGAACACCACGATGGGCGAGCGGATGTTGCGCAAGTCCACCGCCTGCCGTCCCTGCTCCAGCGTCACTTCGCCATGGCTCAGCCGGTTGCCGACGAACAGGTTTTGGGTAATCCATTCCATCTCGGCCTTGTTGAGCAGATAGTGGCCGCCCCACCAGCGCTCGAACTCCAGGAAGCGCTCACGCTCGGTATCCACCTTGGCGTACAGTGAGTAAGGCTTTTTCCAGTAGGTGTTGGCAGGGTCCAGCTGTTCGAAATTGCTGACCAGATGAGCCCCGTCGAACTGGCCGTGGCCCAGATCGCCCACTAGCGAGGCCATCCAGGTGCCGCCGTACAAACCGCCGGAATAACGCATCGGATTCTTGCCGGCCACGCCGGCCCAGTAAGACAACGGCGAGCCGGCCAGCAGGATGGGGCCCACCAGCTCCGGCGCGGTAGCCGCCAGCATCGCCAGCGCCCAGCCGCCCTGGCAATTACCGATGACGAAGGGTTTGCCGGCGCTGTGCGGATGCAGCTGGTTCACCTTTTGCAGGAAGATCTTCTCGGCGCGCCACACACACTCAATCGTCTGCTTGGGCTCCGGCACCGGGAAAAACATCACGAAATAACAAGGATGGCCTTGGCGCAGCGCGATGCCGATCTCGCTGTCCATCTTGAAGCCGCCGATGCCTGGGCCGTGGCCGGCGCGAGGGTCTATCACCACGAAGGGCCGCTTGGCCGGGTCCGGTTTCGGACAGCCGTCCGGCGGGCGAATCGCCGACAGCGCGTAATTGACCGGCTGCTCCAGTTCGCGACCGTCCACGATGATGTCGTAATCGAACACCAACACCGGGGGGTGGCCGGAGGCAGCGTGCTCCAGATAGGTGTCCCCGCGCTGGCGCAGAATGTCGCAGTACAGCACAGAACGCTGCCAGGCGTCGATCCAATACTCTACCAAGGCGCCGTTCAAACCGCCGGCGCTCAGCGCGGAGAACCAAGGAAAGGAAGAATCAGGCTGGCTCATGCGAAAACGCTCCGGCGACGATAAGGGAATGCCGCAATTCACTCTAGTCCAAATCCCCGCCCCGGTCGGGAAAAAACCCATCGGCAAAACGCTTGCCGGCGAGCTTTACATTTGGTAACAATTGATCCCGACCAACTCACACTTAATTGACAGTCGCCATCCAGAATAATGGAGTGATCCTGCCGATGTCGCCCGCCCGCATCACCGCCATCAATGGAATGGCCTCCCTATGAAACCGCAGATACCCTTTATATTCGCCAGCCTCGCCGCCGGTGCCGCTCTGGCCGCACCGCCGGAACCCGCTTGCCCGCCAATGGGCAATTTCGCCGGCCGTCCGTGGAAGATAGACCCGGCCAAACGTGACGCTTTCATCGCCCAGCACCAGAAAGCGCTGCACGACAAGCTCAAGATCCAGCCGGCCCAGGAAGCCGCGTGGCTGGCCTTCGCCAGCGCCACCCGCCCCGGTCCGATGCCGCCTTGCGAGAACGCGTCCACCGCGCCGGAACGCATGGAACAGCGCGTGCTGATGGCGCAGCGTCACCTGCTGAATCTGCAAAAGCGTTTGGAAGCGCTCAAATCCTTCTACGGCCAGCTCACGCCCGATCAGCAAAAAATCATGGACCAGGACAGCCCGCCGCTGATGGGCGGCCGGGGCCAGGGTCCAATGCGCAAACTGCAGGCAGGCCAAGGCAACGAGCCTCACAACTAAAACCCGTTACGATCTGCGACGATTCGTGAGCCGCGGCACGGCGAGCCCCGCGCATTGTTGCAAACTGCTAAGCGGGCCGGCCCGGTTAACACTCGATAACAAGCCCCGCCCTAGCCGCAACACTTGCCAGACATCCGTGGTCAATACTGGCTGCATGATCAACCTCCGCAGGAGTCTTCAATCATGACCAAGCTGTTCAAGCCCATGCTGATCGCCACGCTGCTGGCTGCCGGCGTTGCCGGTTCCGCGCTGGCCGCCGGCGACGCCCCGACGCAAAGCCCGATGCCGATGATGGAAAAAGGCCGCCACATGGACCCGGCCCAGCGCGAAGCCATGGCCGCGCGCCACCTGCAAGGGCTGCACGATCAACTGAAACTGCAGGCGAACCAGGAAGCCGCCTGGAAAACCTTCGCCGCCTCGATGAAGCCGGGCGAACGGATGATGCCGCCCAAGCCCCAGGCCGGCGACACCGCGCCGCAGCGCATGGAGCGCATGCTGGACATGATGAAACAACATCAGGACGCGATGCAGAAGCGCCTGGACGCGCTGAAAACCTTCTACGCCCAACTGACGCCGGAGCAACAGAAGGTGATGGACCAATGGCATGGCCAGATGGGCCGCCGCATGAGTCCGATGGCCAAGCCGCAACCCAAGTAAGCGCCACGCGCCGGCCAAGAAAAACGGCAGCCTGAGGCTGCCGTTTTTAGCATGTTGACTCCGCACCCATCATTCAAGCGCGTCCAAACCACTTGTCGCCGAAGTTGACCAACAACACCCCGCCCACCACCAGCGCCGCACCCAGCAGCCGAGGCAGATTCACCTCTCGCAGCGGCATCGCCAGCCAGCCGAAACGGTCGAACAGCAGCGACACGCACACCTGGCCGGCGATCACCAGGGACAGCATGGCCGCCACGCCCAGCCGCGGCGCCAGCAAGGTGGTGCCGAACACGAACATCGCCCCCATCGCACCGCCCAACAGCATCCACCACTCCACCCGGCCGAGAGCCGCCAGATCCTGCCATTTCTGGCCGGTGGCGACGGCCAGCCCGGCCAGACACGCGCTGCCCACGGAGAACGACACCAGCGCCGCCAGCAGCGTGCTGTTGCCCAGCACGCCCTTTAGCTGGTTGTTGATGGCGGCTTGCAAGGGCACCACCACGCCGATGGCGAAGGCGAACAAGGGGTAGATTGGATTCATCACTATCCTGTCGAATCAATTAAGAGCGTGTTTACGGTCTCGCGAGCTAGAGCGAGACAAGGCGTACTCGCCGTGTCACGTCTCACGACGCGTAGCAGATCGTAAACGGCTTCTAGGGCGTTTCACGTGAAACCGCGTTCACGCCGCGGTGTTGCGGAGGAAGGCGATCTTCTGCGGATTTCGGGTATACGCGCAGAAGCCCGGCTTGGGTCCTACCTTGGGGTGGTTGCGGCAAGTATTGGGACGCCGCTCGTAAATGGTGCACAAGCGGGTCTTCTGATCCAGATGCATGCAATCGCCGTTGGCGCGCCGCGCCAGCGTGAACAGCTCGCGCTTGAAATTGAAGTGCTGGATCAGCCGCTGCTTTTCCAGGCGCTTGGCGATGTTCTTGATCGGCTCTTCCAACTCGAACTCATCCACCACGCCCATGCGCACCAGATCCGGCAGCCGCACCTCCACCGGCATGGAACAGCAGCTGCCCATGCAGTCCTCGCACAAACCGTTCTTGTATTTGACCCAGGTGTCCAGGCGCTCGATGTCGGCCACGTTTGATTCCCCGTGATGCCGGCGTGGCCGGCGATAACGTATTAAAGGATTGTTCCGGATAGGAAAAAAGGAAAGAGGCGCATTTTACGCGCCTCTCCGCCGCCGCCGCAATCGACTCGCCGGCCGTTTCAGATCGGCAATCTAGCGCTCAAGACTGCGGACGCTGCTTGAAGAAGGTCAAGGGCGCGGTGTACGGCACCTCGCTTGGCGGCGGGGCCTTCAGGATGTGCTTTTTCATCTTGCCCATCACATGCATCTCGCAAGGCCGGCATTCGAACTTCAATGTGTAGGTTTCGTTGCCGGACTTCAGCGTCATCGGATCGGCGCGCACCTGGCCCATCACGCCCTTCACCCCCTTGGCCTGCTTCGGGCACAGGTTGAAGGAGAAGCGCAGGCAGTGCTTGGTGATCATCAAGCTGACCTCGCCCTCTTCCTGATGCGCCTCGTAGGCGGCGTCGATGACCTCCACCCCGTGCTTGCGGTAGAACTGCCAGGCCAGATTGTTGTAGACGTTGGCCAGATAGCTCAGCGTCTTTTCCGGATACGGCGCCGGCGGCTCCAGCGCCGCCTTGCGCGGCTGGCGCGGCCAGGCCTGCAAGCGCGCGGCCTCCAGCCGGGCGATGGCGTCTCGGCGCAAGGCGTTGATCGCCGAGGCCGGCGCGAACCACGGCTGAGAGAGTTGCAGCGTTACATCGTGGGCAACGAACATGGTATTGCCCAGCTTCGCCAGATTGTCTCGCAAACCTGCAAGCGCCTTCTCCGCGTCCTTGGCCGGCTCCAGCGCCAGCGGGCTGCGGGCGACGGCGCTGACGCCGTCCTCGTCGGTGATGCTCAGTTCCAGGCCGTCGGCGTTTTCGGCCAGCGTCATCCACACGCCCACCTTGCGCTCGGCGGACTTTTTCAGCAGCGCCAGTTCCCAGGCGTGGTCGCGGTTGCGGCTGATGTCCACGCCCGGCTTGAGGCCGACCAGCACCGAAGCATCGTTGGGGAACACCCTCCACAACAACTCGCCGTCCGCGGTCTTGCCCACTTGCTGCACGGTATTGGCCTGAACGCCCACGACTTCCCGCTTCTTCATGAAGTTGATGCCGTCGCCGTTGCTCATAGTTTCTCGGGTGGCGATCTCCAGCCAGTCCGGCCCCACTTTGCTGACCACGCCCAGGCCGACACCGACGAATTTGGGCGAATCGAAAGCGCCGATGTCGATCTTGCGGCCAGTGGCGAAGTAATCGGTGCCGCCGCGGTGGAAGGTCTTGTCCGGGTCCGGCGCGAAGAAGATTTCGCTGTCGCCGCTGGAGGCGCGCGCCAGCTCCGGCCTACGTTCGATGATCTCGTCCAGCAGCAGCCGGTAATGGGCGGTGATGTTCTTCACATAGGACACGTCTTTGTAACGGCCCTCGATCTTCAGCGAACGCACGCCGGCGTCCAGCAGCGCCTCCAGATTGGCGCTCTGATTATTGTCCTTCATCGATAGCAAATGCTTGTCGAAAGCCACCACGCCGCCGTCCTTGTCGGTCAGCGTGTACGGCAGTCTACAGGCTTGCGAGCAGTCGCCGCGGTTGGCGCTGCGTCCGTTGTCGGCGTGGCTGATATAGCACTGGCCGGAGAAGGCCACGCACAGCGCGCCGTGAATGAAGTATTCAATGGTGGCGGCGTCGCCCACCGCGTCGGCCGCCTGGCGGATTTGCGGAATCGTCAGCTCGCGCGCCAGCACCACTTGGGAGAAACCGGCATCGGACAGGAAACGCGCTTTTTCCGGCGTGCGGATGTCGCACTGAGTGGAGGCATGCAGCTGGATAGGCGGCAGGTCCAGTTCCAGGATGCCCATATCCTGAATGATCAGCGCGTCCACGCCTGCGTCGTACAACTGCCAGATCAGCTTGCGCGCCGGCTCCAGTTCGGCATCGTGCAAGATGGTGTTGAGCGTGGCGAAGATGCGCGCGTGGTAGCGGTGCGCAAACGCGGTCAGGCCGGCGATATCCTCCACGCTGTTGCAGGCGTTGTGGCGCGCGCCGAAGCTGGGCCCGCCGATGTACACCGCGTCGGCGCCGTGCAAGATAGCCTCGCGGCCGATTTCGGCGGTCTTGGCGGGCGAAAGCAACTCGATCTGGTGCGACAACAGGCTCATGGCGTTTCCTGACATTTAGTATAGGTGGCCGCGTTGGGCGATGGCGGCCGCAAAGGGGCGGAATTATAACGGAATCATGGAGTTATAGGTAGTAATTTACAGCAGCGGCTTTTAAGTTCAACCTCGGGATCACGGCTTTGCCATGCCACCGTCACATGCCGCGACTACACCTCCAAATAGTCAAAATCGGTTTTATGCACGTAAAAACCAATTCGGAGAGCGTCATGTTCAACCGCCTGACCATCGCCCAGCGCTTAAGCGCGCTCGTCGCGGCCCTGTTGGCCATTACCATCTTGATCAGCCTGTTTGGCCAACATGCGCAAAAAGGCATACTCGACGACTTCGCCACCACTTACAACGATAGAGTGGTGTGCCTGAAGCAGCTGAAAACCGTGGCCGACAGCTACGCGGTTGGCATAGTAGATGGCGCGCACAAACTGCATGCCGGCGCCCTCGACGCCGCCGGTTTTCTAGGCGGCATCGACACCGCGCAGGCCGCGCTGAAAAAACAATGGGGCGACTACCGCTCCACCTATCTGACCGCCGAGGAAAAAACCCTGGCCGACCAGGCCGAGGCGGCTATGCGCCACGCCGACGCCAGCGTGGCCCGGCTCAAAAGCCTGGCCCAGTCCGGGGACCGCGCCGCGATGCAACTCTTCCTGGACAAGGAAATGTACCCGGCCATCGATCCCATCGCCAACCGCATCGCCGCGCTGATCGACTTGCAGTTGCGAGTGGCGGCGGAAGAGTTCGCCAAGGCGCAAGAACGCGCCGCCGCCAGCCGCGCCGTCGCCATAGCGCTCTTGATCTGCGGCGTGGCGCTGGGCGCCGTGCTGTCGCTGATCATCATTCGCTCGCTGATGGCCGAGCTGGGCGGCGAGCCGCGCGACGTGGTGGCGCTGACCGAGCGCATCGCCAACGGCGACCTCAGCCAGAAACTACAGGCCAAGGCCGGCGACCAACACAGCATCGTCGCCTCGATGGCGCGGATGCAGAGCGGACTCATCCAGATGGTGCGCGCCATGCAGCAGATCATCAGTCAGCTAAGCGCCAATGCCACCGAGCTGGCGGCGGCGGCGGAACAGGTGGCCGCCAGCGCCGAGGAACAGACCCGGGCCGCCTCGTCGATGTCCGCCTCGGTGGAACAATTGTCGGTCAGCATCTGCTCGGTGGACGATAACACCACCGATGTGGCCACCGAATCCGTCTCCACCGGCGACCTGGCCACCCGCGGTGAATCCATCATTGACCAAACCCTGCACACCATAGAGTCGGTGGCCGACATGGCGCGCGCCTCGCAGGCGCAAGCCGACCTGATGAGCAGCCGCTCGCAGCAGATCTCCAATGTGATTCAGGTAATACGCGACGTGGCCGACCAAACCAACCTGCTGGCGCTGAACGCCGCCATCGAAGCGGCGCGCGCCGGCGAACAGGGCCGCGGCTTCGCCGTGGTGGCCGACGAAGTGCGCAAGCTGTCCGAGCGTACCGCCCAGTCCACCTCCGAAATCGGCGCCAGCATTCGCGAAATGCTGGATAGCAGCGCCCACGTGGTGCAGAACATCCACCACACCGTGGACCACATGGAAGTGGGACTGCGGCAGGCCAGCGACGCGCGCGCAGCCATCACCGGCATCAACGACAAGGTGGCCAGAGTCAAACAATCGTTGAGCGCGATCTCGGTATCGCTGCACGAACAGCAGGCCGCCGGCACCGGCATCGCCGCCAATGTGGAGAAAGTGGCGCAAATGTCCGAGGAAACCAGCGCCGCCGCCAGCCAGACAGCGGACTCCGCCAGTCAGATGGAACAGATGTCGCATGAGCTGCAATCCAGCATCAATTACTTCACCCTGCCGCAGGCCGGCCAAAGCCAGAACGAAGAAACGCCGCTGCAAACCGGCCGTTCGTTGGCAGCCGCCAGCTGAAACCCGTTTACCCCCTCTCCGCACTTGGCCTGGCGCTTGCCAGGCTTTTTTTTAGTCTGGCAATGCCCCATGGCCTATGGGTCAGCCGGCGCTTACCTTCGCTGCAACGCCATGCCGCAATGCAGCAATGTCGATAAGCGAAAATATCGCGCACACGCGGCCGCTGTCTCGATTGAAAACGCGTGTTCATCCCGGCCAATCCTTCGTTGGCACTCCACATTCTGTTCGGAAAAACAAAAAGTAGATGCCTTTCATTCGCATTCTGCAGCGATCTGGCGTCATGACGCACTTATTTCCGACAAAACCATGTGCATGGCAGCATTGCAACAATATGACGAATTATTTTGCAATACCAATGAGATACCAATTGAGAACCAGTAAAAGACCAGATAGTTTTAGCGCAGGACATCCAACAGAGGTGTCGCCACGTGATTGGAGTGACTGAAATGCCTAAGCCGACCAAGCTTGCCCTACTACTGTTGACCGCCCTGCCCTGTGTCGTCATGGCGGCGGAAGACTCGATTCCGACCAACGACACCTCGCCCACCCAGGGCGCGCCGGCCACTTTCGAACCGGTGGACGTCTACGACTTGATCACCAAGTCCGAAACCACCGTCAGCGCCATTTATTACGGCCGCAACCGCCAAGCGGATTGGCCCGCCCCGCCCAATGGAAAAAACCGCGACGACATCACCGTCAACGCGCTCAACCTGGGCCTGAACTTCCGTTCCGGCTACGCCTGGAACAAGCTGGGCTTCGACGCCGCCGCCCACGCCGCCATCCGCCTGGACAGCGGCAAGGGCTGGTCGGAAGTGCTGAACCACGACGTCAACGACAGCTCCCAGCCCGGCGGAGTGGACAAGAGCGCCGCGGTGCTGAGCCAGGCGGCGTTGAAATTCCGCCAGCACGAAGACGGCCAGGGCTTCTCCGCCCGCGCCGGTTACACCCCGATAGGCATCGGCACCCTGGGCACCTCTGGCGGCCTGCAATCCCACGCCTACCGCGGCGTGGAAATGAAATACAAATTCGGCGACTTCGAAGTGGGCTACGGCTGGGCCGACCAGTTCCGCAACGAATGGGACACCCGCTTCCGCGACATGACCAACTCCTGGGAACAGGGCCGCAGCAACGGCAGCGCCGCCAAACGCGTCGATTACGTCAACAGCCTGGGCTTCCGCTACGCGCCCAAGAACGGCTTCGTCGACGTGGGCGTGGGCGAAGGCAAGGACTACCGCCGCAACGCCCAGATCGCCGGCTCCTATTCCTGGCAGCTCAACGGCGACGACAAGCTGACCGCCACCGGCTACTACTTCACCGGCAAATACCAGACCCAGCTCTCCGGCATCCAGAACCCCAAGAGCGAATACCACGCCAGCGGCAGCGTCAGCTACGCCACCAACGGCTGGACGCTGATGGGCGGCCTGGGCTACACCAAGGCCCCGGACTCCGGCGAGCTGAACTTCCGCATGACGCCGTGGGGCAACAGCGACAACCGCAACTTCATCCAGACCTGGGGCCAGCTGGACGACTTCGTCTGGGACGGCACCACCGTCTACAAGCTGGGCGTCAACTACGACCTGGCCAAGGTGGGCGTGCCCGGCCTGACCGTGGGCCTGTCCGGCAACTACGCCACCGGGATGAAAAACCCGGGCAAGGCCGACACCAAGGCGCACGAGGTGGATTTCAGCATCGGCTACAGCGTGCAAAGCGGCATGTTCAAGGGCGCCAGCATCGGCGTCTACCCGGCCTGGCTGCGCACCGACGGCTTCTACGGCAAATCCGACCGCAACGACGTCAAGGTGATCGCCTCCTACAGCAAGACCTTCTGATCCGCGCGGCCGGCCGGGGCACTCCCTCCCCCGTCCGGCCGCCGGCTCACTGGCATTGAACTGGTCTCGCTTTCATTGACACCACTTCAATGCCACAATGCGGCAACAAGACATTCAAATAGCATAACATTGCACCCCGGCCGCCACGGTTGACGCCGACGTCGGCCCCCATGGAGAAACCATCATGAAACTCAACGCCTTCGCTCGCGCCGCCCTGCTCGCCGCCGGCTGCGCCGTCGCCCTGCCGGCTCTGGCCGCCGACAAACCCGTGCTGGAAGTGTGGACCATGAGCCTGTCGCCCAAATTCGACGGCTACTTCAAGGATCTAGTCGGCAAATACAACGCCCAGAACCCCAATGTCGAAGTTAAATGGACCGATTACCCCTGGGACGTGATCCAGTCCAAGTTCACCGCCGCCGTCGGCGCAGGCAAGCCGCCGGCTCTGGTCAACCTGAACGTGCCGTGGGCTTACGACTACAAGCAAAGCGGCCTGCTGCAGCCGCTGGACGGCGTGATCAACAAGGGCCAGTACGTGGACGGCGCGATCAAGGACGTCACTTTCGACGGCAAGGTTTACGCCTTCCCTCACTACAACGGCGCCAACGTCATCGCCTACAACGCCGAGCTGTTCAAGAAAGCCGGCCTCAATCCGGCCAAGCCGCCCAAATCGCTGGACGAGCAGCTGGCTTACGCCAAAACCATCAAGGCCAAGACCGGCGTCGCCGGCTTCGCCCCGGCGCTGGGCCCCACCAAGATCGAGGGCTTCCTGATCCAGAACGGCCTGCCCTTGCTCAAGGACGGCAAGCCGGTGTTCAACAGCCCGGCCCACGTGGCCATGCTGAAAAAACTGGGCGACGCCTACAAGTCCGGCGCGCTGCTGAAGGACAATCTGTTCGCCCAGGACAACTTCCAGGTGTCCATCGCCGCCTACAACAGCGGCCGCATGGCCATGCTGGTCACCACCCCGGCCTCGCTGACCCGAGTGCGCGACGAAGCCCCCAAACTTTACCAAGCCACCCAAGTGGCTCCGGCGCCCATCGGCCCCACCGGCATCGCCGCCGGCGGCTGGATGTTCAACTTCGGCGTGGCGCGCAACGTCAACAAGGCGCTGTTGCCGGAGATCGGCAAGTTCGGCAACTACCTGACCAACGCCGACAACCAGCTTGCCTTCGCCAAGCTGGCCGGCACCCTGCCCACCGCGCGCAAGGCGGCGCAAGACCCCTACTTCCAGAAAGTGGCCAATGACGCCGGCGCGGCGGAAAAAGCCGTAGGCGTAGCCGCCGCCAGCCTGGACAAGACCCGCACCATCTACCTGGCCGGCGTCAAGGACCCGGACGTGCTGTCCGCCCGCCTGGCCGCCGCGGTGGAAAAAGCCGTCACCGGCCGCCAGGACCCCAAGGCCGCGCTGGACGAGGCGGCGGCGTTCTGGAGCGGCAAACTGTAAAACGCGCTTGACCGCGGCGGAGTCTCAGACGCCGCCTCCCGCAACCCGCAGGCCGTCGCCGCATTCCGGCGTCGGCCTGCCGCTACGTCACAAGGTTCTGCCCATGCGCACCAAGACCACGCTGCAAGCCTATCTGTTCCTGGCCCCGGCGCTGTTGCTGATGCTGGCGTTTTCCTTCTGGCCGGTGGGCTTCGGCAGCTTCATCGCCTTCACCCAGTACAATCTGATCGACAGCCCGCGCTGGGTGGGCCTGGACAATTTCCGCGAGCTGTTCGCCGACGACTTGTTCCTGGCCTCGCTGAAGAACTCCGCCATCTACCTGTTGGTGGTGCCGGTAATCCAGATCGTCGCCATGCTGCTGGCGGTGCTGGTCAACAACCAGCTTCCCGCTATCAAGTGGTTCCGCGCCGCCTACTACCTGCCGGTGGTCACTTCCGTATCGGTGATCGGCATCATCTGGAACTTCATGTACACCGAAGACGGCGTGATTAACGCCGCGCTGCACTGGCTGCGGGTGGTCAACGAACCGGTGGGCTGGCTCAACGACGACCGCATCGCGCTGTTCGCGGTGATGTTCATCACCATCTGGCGCGGCCTGGGCTGGTATATGGTGCTCTACCTGGCCGGTCTGCAGGCGGTGCCGGCCGACATCTACGAAGCGGCGCAGCTGGACGGCGCCAACGCCTGGCAGCGTTTCTGGCGCATCACCGTGCCGCTGCTGGCCCCCACCATCCTGCTGTGCTCGATGATGTCGGTGCTGGCCGCGGTCAAGGCCTTCGAGGAGGTGCAGATCATGACCAAGGGCGGGCCGATGCAATCCACCTACACCGCGCTGTTCTACGCCTACGAGTTCGGCATCAAGTCGCTGAACTTCGGCCGCGCGCTGGCCGCCAGCCTGGTGATGTCGGTGTTCTGCGTGGCGCTGGCCTGGTTGAACTTCCGCTATCTGCAGCCGCGCGAACCATAAGGAAACGCCATGCAAAACACCGCCACCCTCGCCGCGCCCGCCGCCCGCCGCCACAGCGCCCGGCTAAGCAAGCTGGCCGGCCGCGGCCTGCACTATCTGGTGCTGAGCCTGATCGCCGTGGTCACCGTCTACCCGTTCTGGTGGACGCTGGTCACCGCGCTGTCCACCGAGGGCGACGTGTTCGCCTTTCCGCCGCCCTTATTGCCCAGCGCCCCCGGCCTGGACAACTTCAAGGAGGCGGTGTCCAGCATCGACCTGCTGGCCTTCTACAAGAACTCCGTCGTCATCGCGCTGGCCACCGTGGCCGGCACCCTGCTGGTCAGCGCGCTGGCCGCCTACCCGCTGGCGCGGATGCGCTTTCCTGGCCGCAAGCTGGTGTTCGGCGCCATTCTCGCCACCATGATCCTGCCCAGCGAAGTCAACTTCCTGGTCAACTTCATCACCGTGTCCAAACTGCAGCTCACCGACAGTTACAGCGGCGTGGTGCTGCCCACGCTGGCCGGCGCGGTGGGCATCTTCCTGATGAAACAGGCCTTTGAGGCCGTGCCGCAGGACTTGATAGACGCCGCCCGCGTCGACGGCGCCGGCGACTGGCAGATCTTCTGGAAAATCATGTTGCCGCTATCTCGTCCGGCGCTGGCGGCGCTGACCATACTCACCATGGTGTCGGCGTGGAACCAATACATCTGGCCGTCCATCGTGATGTCCAGCCCGGACAAATTCCCGCTGTCGGTGGGCGTGCTCTACCTGTCCGGCGCCTTCAGTTTCAAAACCCGGGTGGTGGCCGCCGGCGCGGTGCTGACCGTGCTGCCCATCCTGCTGGTCTTCCTGTTCACCCAGCGCTACTTCCTGCGCGGATTCGATGGAGCCGTCAAATGAGCGATACCCTGCAACAACTGGCCGGCCAGGCGCTGATGGTGGATGTGGCCGGCCCGCGTCTGGGAGAAGACGAAGCCGCCTTCCTGCAACAACTGGGCACGCGCGCCATCTGCCTGTTCCGCCGCAATGTGCCGGACGAGGCCAGCATCCGCCGGCTGATCGCCGATCTGCAATGCGCGCTGGGCGAGGACATCCTGATAGGCATGGATCAGGAAGGCGGCGCGGTGATGCGCACCCTGTTCCTGCCGACGGCGCCGTCGGCGATGGCGCTGGGCGCGGTGGACGACGCCGAACTGGCCGAGCAAGTGGGCGCCGCGGTGGCGCGCGGCCTGGCCAGCCTGGGCGTTAACTGGAATTTCGCCCCGGTGCTGGACCTCAACAACAACCCCGCCAATCCGGTGATCTCGGAACGATCCTTCGGCGAGGACCCTCTCAAGGCGACGCGGCTGGCGCGCGCCTGGATCAGCGGCCATCTGTCCGAGGGCGTGGCCTGCTGCGTCAAGCACTTCCCCGGCCACGGCGACACTCACACCGACTCCCACCTGGACCTGCCGGTGGTGGACAAGCCCAAGGCCGAGCTACGCGATTACGAACTGTCGCCGTTCGCCGCGCTGGCTAGCCTCACCCCCGGCATGATGAGCGCCCACATCCGCTTTCCGACGCTGGACGCGGACTGGCCGGCCACGCTGTCGCCGGCCATCCTGCAGCAACTGCTGCGCGAGCAGCTGGGCTATCAGGGCGTGATGATCACCGACGGCATGAATATGAAAGCCATCCGAGAACGCTGGGGCCAGGCCCAGGGCAGCGCGCAGGCGCTGGCCGCCGGTGCCGACCTCAGCCTGGTGCTCCAATTCCAGGACGAAATGACGGAAAGCAAGCAGGCCTTGATAGCCGCCGTCGCCGCCGGCCGGCTGAGCGAGACGCGGCTGCAAGAAGCGGCCGCGCGCGTGGACGCGCTGATCCGGCGCTACCCCAGCCGTCAGCGCGATTACGACCCGGCGCAGCGCGCCGCCGACGCCGAATTGTTCGCCGATGCCTGGCGCCGCGCGCTGACCGCCCACGGCCAGCCGCAACGGCCGCCGGCCGGCGCCACGCTGCGCCTGGTGGTGCAGGACCAGGCGCCGTCCGACGGCGTGTCCGAGGCCGGCCTGTCCGCCGACGCGCTGGTCACTCGGCTGATCGCCCAGCTGTCGCGCCGCTTCAGCCTGGAAGTGATCCGCTATCAGCGGCGCGAAGAACTGGACTGGCGCCGGCTGCCTCAGGACGGCCGCTACACCGTGGTCGCCTCCACCACCCGCGGACGCTACGGCGCGCGCGAGCGCGCCGAATGGCGGCCGGACCTGCACCTGGCCTTGTGGAACCCCTACGCCGCCGCCGATCTCGACGCGCCGGCGCTGATCAGCTACGGCTTCGCCGACGCGGCGCTGGACGCCGTCGCCCAATGGCTGTCCGGCGAGATAGAAGCCACGGGCACGCTGCCGGCGCGCTTGCAATAAAAGGACTCGATATGGCCCACCTCAAGCTCAGCAATATTAAAAAAGTCTACGACGACGGCAACGCGGTCATCCACGGCGTGGACCTCGCCGTCCGCGATGGCGAATTCATGGTCTTCGTCGGCCCGTCCGGCTGCGGCAAATCCACGATGATGCGCATGATCGCCGGCCTGGAAGACATCAGCGCCGGCGAACTGTGGATAGGCGGCCAGCTGGCCAACGACATCCAGCCGTCCAAGCGCGGCGTGGCCATGGTGTTCCAGAGCTATGCGCTCTACCCGCACATGACGGTGCGGGAAAACATGGCTTTCGGCCTCAAGCTGGCCGGCAAGAGCAAGTCCGAAATCGCCGCCGCCGTGCACCGCGCCGCGCTGACGCTGCAGATCGAACACCTGCTGGACCGCAAGCCCAAGGCCCTGTCCGGCGGCCAGCGCCAACGCGTGGCCATCGGCCGCGCCATCGTGCGCAAGCCGGAAGTGTTTCTATTCGACGAACCGCTGTCCAATCTGGACGCCGCGCTCAGGGTGCAGATGCGCATCGAACTGGCGCGGCTGCACAAGGAATTGGGCAGCACCATGATCTACGTCACCCACGACCAGGTGGAAGCGATGACCATGGGCGACCGCATCGCCGTGTTCAACGCCGGCCGCATCGAGCAGGTGGGCACGCCGCTGGAGCTGTACCAACGCCCAGCCAACCGCTTCGTCGCCGGCTTCATCGGCTCGCCCAAGATGAACTTCCTGCCGGCGGCCATCGTCGCGGACGGCCCGGCCGGCCTGACGCTGGAGCTGCCCAGCGTCCACCGCTTGAGCCTGCCGTTTCAAGGCCGTGCCGGCGACGCCGCCACCCTGGGCGTACGCGCCGAGCACCTGCGCTTCGCCGACGCCGGCGTGCCGGCGACGGTACAGCTAGTCGAACATCTGGGCGATGTGCAAATCGTCTACGTCCAGGCAGATGGCGTGGCGGAGCCCATCGCCGTCAAACTGGGCGGCCAGGACAGCGCGCCGCCGGCCGGCAGCGGCTGCCGCCTGGCGCTGGACACCGAGCACTGTCATCTGTTCGACGCCCGTGACCAGGCCTTGCCCCGGCTGGCGGCGCAGCCGCAGCTCCAAACCGAGACCGTGTGAGCGGCGGCAAGGCATAAGCAAAAAGGACGCGATCGCGTCCTTTTTCATTTATCCACAGGATAATCTTACCCTGACGTTTTATCCACAAGCCGCCATTGCCACGCGACGATGTTCGGCTAAAAGCAGGCCTGCGCGACTTACCCACAAGCCGGCGTCTTCACGCCACTTTATCCACAGCAGCCAGCTCAAAGCTAGTCCGCGCCGCGTCCAGCTCGAAACGAACCAGCCGCCCGGCATGCGGCCGCAGCTGTTCGGCCAGCCAGTCCATGCCCGCCGCACCGGAAGGAAACCCCTTATCCGGCCGCTCGCTGACGAAAACCACGTCGCGGCTGCCGGCGTCCAGCTTGAACAAGTCCGACTCCAACCAGTTCAGGCAACGGCACACCACCTGCCGTTTCCCGTTCAGCCATACCGCCTCGCCCGGCTGCGGCGTTTCCGTCTGGTCCCGCCCCAAGGGCAGAAAAGGCTCGCCGCCGGCGGCCAGGTCCAATTGCAATACGCCGCCCAGTTTGGCGATGTCCTCGCCGCCAAATGGGCTCAGGCTGAGCAAGGACGCCTGGTTGTACAAATCCACCAGCGGCAGGATGCTGCGCAGCTTGTCCTTCTGCGCCGCCTTGACCAGGTATTCCAATGAACAGCGCGCCTTCTTGTCGCCGGGCAAATCCTTGTACAACTGTTTCCAGGCTTGCAACAACTCGTCCAGATCGCGTTCCGGCTCCGGCAAGGTCGGCAGCCGCGCCGGCAAAGCGGCGGCGTTTATGTCCAACGCGATCAGGCCGCTCATCTGGATCTGAGGCAGGCGGGACAATAAGGCGGGGCTCAGGACAATCTGCATCATCGGGCTTTCCTCGGTTTAATCCGTGTCAGCATAGGCCCGCCGCGGACAAAGGGGAAACGCGTTTTTTTGCTGGGGTATTAGCGCGACTGAATCGCCTCGCGGCAATGCGCGAGGCCCCGCGAACGGGGCCTTGCTCAAGCCGGCATCGGCGCGGGCTCAATGGATGTAGCCGCCCGCCTTGCCATCCGCGTCCAGGCACTCGGCGGCGCTGAGCACCGCTTCTTCCAGCAGCGAGAAGAAACCGGCCCAATACTCGCCCTCCAGACCTTCCGCGGTGAAATCGGCATGCTCCGCCATGCGCGCCAGCAGGGAATCCTCCGCAGCGCAGGGATGGTTCGCCACATGTGCAATGTAGTGGCCGGCAAATTCGCGGCCCATCCGGTAAGCCTCTTGATCGCTCGCGTTGGCCGGCACCGCCATACAGTACAGACGCAAGCGCGGCGGCAGGCAGACGGCGAAGGAAGGTTCTTGGACCGACTCCGCCTGGCCGGCGGCGTCGTCATGGCGACGAAATGGACGTTTTACGGACATAAGGCCTCCCATTGTCATAGCGCCTGTTCAATGCCTTGGCACAAGCTCAAGAGCGTAAACAGGCTTTTGCAACGCGCCTTGCCTTCAGGCGTGGAGCGGATAAGGTAACAGCTTTTGCGGACCAAGGCCCGCGCAAGACTAGATCGGCGGCTCCGCCGCCGGATAAAGCGGGCGCCGCGCGCCTTTCTTCGAATCTGTTTACGATCTGCTGCGCGTCGGCGACACCGCGTTGAAACCGCCCTCGAAATGCTCATGTTCCATGAGCATCCCAAAGTGTTTTCAAGGCCGCATCGTCCTTGCTCGCGGGACTATGAACAGGCTCTGAGGATCAGCCTATCTTGATCAGCCCAAGCCCAACGGCCACCCCAAGCAAAACCAGCGAGAAGGCCCACATCGGAAGCAGGGAATAGCGAATGTGCCTCCCCATGTCCAAGCCGGCCAAACCCAGCCCCAACCACAACGCAGGGGAAAAGGGACTGACGAAAGTGCCAATCACATTGCCGATTTGCAGCGCGTAAATGGCCGATGTGGTTTCCACTCCATAAGCGGACACAATTTCCAGGATCACCGGCAGCAAAGCAAAGTAATAAGCGTCCGTGCTCAACACCAGATCCAGAGGCAGACCAAACACGCCCAGGATCAAGTGCAGGTAGGGCGTCGCCTCGCTTGGCAAAACCCGCACCAGATCCGCCGCGATCGCCTTGAGCATGCCGCTGCCGTTGAGAACGCCCAGAAATGAGCCGGCGGCCAGAATGATGGCTCCCATCAGCAGGGCGTTTGGAGCATGCGCGCGGATGCGCTCCAACTGTTCATCCACGTCCGGATAATTAATGACCAAGGCGATTCCCAGGCCAATCATGAAGATATAACCGGACGGCAGAATGCCGGAAATCAGAGTACCTATCACCCCCAAAAACAGAGCCATATTGACGAAAAACAGTTTGGGCAGCGGCTGCGTGTCATTGAGATCCTCCAGCGGCTCCGCCTCGTCCGCCGCCTGCAAAGGGCCTTGCTTGCGCAAACGTCTGGCCTCGAACACGCCCAGCACCGCCGCAAGCACCACCAGCAAACCCGCGCCGATCAACTGCAAGGGAATCAAAGGCTGCCATAGCGCGGCCGGATCCAGATCGGTCACCGCCGCCGCGCGGCCCAGCGGGCCGGCCCACGGCATCATGTTGAGGATGCCCGCGCCCAACGCCAACAGCAGCATCATCAAATAGGGATTCATGCCCAAGCGCCGATACAGGGGCAGCAGCGTGGGCACCGTCAGCAAAAAGGTGGTGGCGCCCACGCCGTCCAGATGCGCCAGCATGCCCACCACCGCCGTGCACACCGCCACGGTAACGACATTGCCTCTGGAAATCCCCACCATGCCGTTGACAATGGGACGAAACACTCCTGTGTCCTGCATCACGCCAAAGAAGGTAATGGCAAAGATGAACATGGTCGCCACTTGGATGACGGAGTTCAGGCCGGCGCTATAGAACTTGCCGATATCGGCGAATCCGAAACCGGCCAGCAGCGCGCCGATAAAGGGAATCAAGGTGAGACAGACAACAGGCGCAAGCTTGCGCAGGATCAACAGGGACACCACCATGACGATGATGGCAAGGCCAGCAAAAGTAAGCATATGCTTCTCCGGGAGGCTGAATCGGATGATTCCGGAATTCAGTCGCCAACTGGACTGGCTATCGCCGTATTCCATCAGACGCTGAACAGACCGGGTGCAATGAGGTTTTTTTTATGGTTCGACTTTTGGCCAAACTTGCTTGCACAGCGAGCGGAGCTTTTGTGGGAGCCCTTCCGCTTGTTGAAAGCCAAACAAAGGGACTGGGCGGAAAAGCCTACACGGACAGCGGGATTATTGTCTATACATTTGCGATTGGGATACGAAGCTCCCTGATACCGTCTTGCCCGGCGCAAGACGCGGAAACGACAAAGCCCGGCATCGCCGGGCTTCTACTTCAGAACCTGTTCACGTCGCGGAACCTTACACGGCGAGTGCCGCTTCGGTTTCATTGTCGCTCAGGCGGTCAGCCGTTGTTCCCGCGTGGCGCTCTGGCCCTGCAACCAGGCGTCGATCACCTCGGCGGCGTGCGCCGGCAGGTGCAGCTTGAGCTTGGAACGGCGCCACAGGATGTCCTCGCTGCGCGTCGCCCATTCTTCGTCCGCCAGGTAGCGCAGCTCGGCTTCGTACAAACCGGGCAGCAGCTCCTCGCCCAGTTGCTCCAGGCCGGCGGCCGCGCCGATCAGCCTGACCACGCGAGTGCCGTAGGCGCGCGCCCAACGCCGCGCCAGCGCTTCCGGCAGCCACGGGTACTGCTGACTCAGGCTTAGCAGAAAACGCTCGAAATCCGCGCCAGGCATGTCGCCGCCCGGCAGCGGCGCGTCGGCGGTCCAGGTGGTCTTGCTGTTGCCCAGCAGCGGCGCCAGTTTGTCCACCGCTTCTTCCGCCAGTTTGCGGAAGGTGGTGATCTTGCCGCCGAACACCGATAACAGCGGCGCACCGTTCAGGTCCATTTCCAGCGAGTAATCGCGGGTGACGCTGGCGGCGTTGCTGGCCTCGTCGTCCAGCAGCGGGCGCACGCCGGAGTAGGTGGACAGCACGTCGGCCGGGCTGATCTGGGTCTGGAAGTAACGGTTGCTCATCTGGCACAGATAGGCCACTTCTTGATCGTCTATCGCCACCTTGGCCGGGTCGCCGCGGTATTCCACGTCGGTGGTGCCGATCAGGGTGAAATCCTGCTCGTAGGGGATCGCGAAGATGATGCGCTTGTCCGGATTCTGGAAGATATAGGCATAGGGGTGGTCGAACAATTTCTTGACCACGATGTGACTGCCCTTGACCAGACGGATGGACTTGCTGGACGGCAGCGCCAGCGTGTCCTTGATCAGGCTTTCCACCCATGGACCGGCGGCGTTGACCAGGGCGCGGGCGCGCACCTGGCTGCGGCTGCCGTCTTCGGCCTGCAGCTCGCACAGCCAGTGTTCGCCGTCGCGGCGAGCACCAACGCAGGCGGTGCGGGTCAACACCCGTGCGCCGCGCTCGGCGGCGTCCTTGGCGTTGAGCACCACCAGGCGCGCGTCCTGCACCCAGCCGTCGGAATAAACGAAGCCGCGCTTGAACGTCGGCTTGATCGGCTGGCCGGCCGGATGGCTGGCGAAGCTGACGGTTTCGGAGCCGGGCAGCACTTCGCGGCGCGCCAGGTGATCGTAGAGGAACAGGCCGCAGCGTATCATCCATTCCGGACGCTGGTTCTTGTCGTGCGGCATCACGAAGCGCAGCGGCCAGATGATGTGCGGCGCGGCCTTGAGCAGTACTTCGCGCTCTTGCAGCGCTTTGCGCACCAGGCCGAACTCGTAGTACTCGAGATAGCGCAGGCCGCCGTGGATCAGCTTGGTGCTGGCGGAGGAGGTGTGCGCGGCCAGGTCGTCCTTTTCGCACAGCATCACCGATAGGCCGCGTCCGGCCGCGTCGCGCGCGATGCCGGCGCCGTTGATGCCGCCGCCGATCACCATCAGGTCGTAAATCTCCACTGCCATCTTTCGCCTCTTCCTTCCAGGGGACCCAGTTCGAGTCGTTATTCCCTCGCCTGCGCGCATCCGTGCGCCTGCGATGCCATCCTACCCAGAATAATTATAAACGAACAAAAATACAACATTTTGCTTTCGTTTTAATGTGGTTAGAACGCGTTTTTGTCTATTCATCCGTTTAAACGCGGAAATACGCAAAAAAATAGGCGGCAACCAGAGTCGCCGCCTCGTAAAGCGCCCGGCAGCGCCGGGCCCTGCGGGAACTATGCCCGGTTCAAGGCGGCGTCCTGCCCCCGCCCGTGCCAAGTGGTCAGCGCCAACAGCACGATGGCGACGATGCAAGAACCCACCATCAGCATGAAGCCGCCGTCCCAACCGAAATGATCGACGGTATAGCCCACCACCGCGTTGGCGGCCACCGAGCCGCCCAGGTAGCCGAACAGGCCAGTAAAGCCGGCGGCGGTGCCGGCGGCTTTCTTCGGCGCCAGTTCCAGCGCATGCAGACCCACCAGCATCACCGGGCCGTAGATCAGGAAGCCGATGGCGATCAGCGCCAGCATGTCCACGGTGGGGTTGCCGGCCGGGTTCAGCCAGTACACCACGGTGGCCACGGTCACCAGGGCCATGAACAGCATGCCGGTGGCGCCGCGATTGCCCTTGAACAGCTTATCGGACATCCAGCCGCACAACAGGGTGCCGGGAATGCCGGCCCACTCGTACAGGAAGTAGGCCCAAGACGATTTATCCACCGAGAAGTGCTTGACCTCTTTTAGATAGGTGGGGGCCCAATCCAGCACGCCGTAGCGCAGCAGGTAGATGAAGACGTTGGCGAAGGCGATGTACCACAACAGCTTGTTGGGCAGGATGTATTTCTTGAAGATGTCGCGAGCGCTCAGTTCCTGCTCATGGCTGGCGTTGTAGTCTTCCGGGTAGTCGTTTTTATAGGCCTCTACCGGCGGCAGGCCGCAAGACTGCGGGGTGTCGCGCATGGTCAGGAAGGCAAAGATAGCCACGCCGATGGCGGCGGCGGCCGGCACGTAGAAAGCCGCGCGCCAGTCGTTGAACCAGCCCATGCCCAGGATGAACAAGGGGCCGATCAGGCCGCCGCCCACGTTATGAGCGCAGTTCCAGATCGACACAATGCCGCCGCGCTCCTTCTGCGACCACCAATGCACCATGGTGCGGCCGCTGGCCGGCCAGCCCATGCCCTGGAACCAGCCGTTGAGGAACAGCAACACGAACATGATGCCGACGCTGGAGGTGGCCCAAGGCACAAAGCCCATCAGCAAGAAGACCGCGGCGGACAGGATCAAGCCGACGCTGAGAAAGACGCGGGGATTGGAACGGTCCGACACCGCGCCCATCAGGAATTTGGAAATGCCGTAGGCGATGGCGACACCGGACATGGCAAAGCCCAGATCGCCGCGCGAATAGCCTTGCTCCACCAGGTAGGGCATGGCCAGCGAGAAGTTCTTGCGAACAAGGTAATAACCGGCGTAGCCGATGAAAATGCCGAGGAAGATCTGCCAGCGCAGTCTTCGATACAAACTATCTTGCTCAGAGGAGGGCAATAGCGGCTGATGCGCCGCCGGACGGAACATGCTGATCATGGGAACACCTCATTTTTTAGTGTGGCAACTACGGTCCGATCTGCGCCGGCTCCGGATTACAAGCGCGGCGGCCAAAACGCCGCCGCGCGAAAACTGCGGCCGGTCTCATAGAACCGGCCAGGTATCACAAGGTATAAGCCAAGGCCGCCAGCGCGCCGCCGATCAGGGAGCCGACCACCGGCACCCAGGCATAGCCCCAGTCGCTGTCGCGCTTGCCGGGGATCGGCAAGATGGCATGCATGATGCGCGGCGCCAAATCGCGGGCCGGGCTCATCGCGTAGCCGGTGGTGCCGCCCAGCGACACGCCGATGCCCAACACCAGCAGGGCCACCGGCAGCGCGTCGATGGCGCCCAGCGACATCTTGGGCGCCACCATGCTGAGAATGGCGAACACCAGCACAAAGGTGGCGACAATCTCGGACACCAGGTTGCCCGGCAGGCTGCGGATGGCGGGGCCGGTGCAGAAAGTGGCCAGCTTGGTGTCGGCGCAATCGGTGCTGTCAAAGTGCTTGCGGTAGATCAGCCACATCAGGCCGGCGCCAGTCATGCCGCCCAGCATCTGCGCCAGCACATAGCCCGGCACCTTGGCCCACGAGAACTTGCCCGCCACCGCCAGCGCCACCGATACCGCCGGATTCAGGTGGGCGCCGCTGATCGCCGCTACGCTGAACACGCCGACGAAGACCGCCATCGCCCAACCAAAGGCGATGACGATGAGGCCGCTATTGTGGCCCTTGGTGTTTTTCAGCAGCACATTGGCCACCACACCGTTGCCCAGCAGCACCAGCAAGGCGGTGCCGATGAATTCGCCCATTAAAGGATTCATGATTGTTTCTTCCGGATTAAGGAGTGCGTCCACCCACCGCTCTTTGGCGGCGGGCTTGCCCAGTCAGCGCGCGAAACCCGCGCCGCTTACGCTTGTTCGTCGTCGGCCCAGACCTTGGCGGCGTTCACCGCGCGCTGCCAGCCCTTGACCTTGCCGGCCACTTTCGCGGCTTCCAGCTGCGGCTTGAAGCGGTGGTCCAGCTGCCACTGCCCCTGCACGTCGTCGATGTTCTTCCAGTAGCCGACGGCGAGGCCGGCCAGGTAGGCCGCGCCCAGCGCGGTGGTTTCAGTGATCTTGGGGCGCACCACATCTACGCTCAGGATGTCGGACTGGAACTGCATCAGCAGTTCGTTGACGGTGGCGCCGCCGTCCACGCGTAGTTCGGCAATATCGAGGCCAGCATCGGCTTCCATTGCCTTGAGCACGTCCATGGTCTGGTAGGCGATGCTGTCCAGCGCCGCGCGGGCGATGTGGGCCGCCTTGGTGCCCAGGGTGGCGCCGACGATAGTGCCGCGCGCGTTGGGGTTCCAATGCGGCGCGCCCAGTCCGGCGAAGGCCGGCACCAGATAGACGCCATCGCTGTCGGCCACTTCCTGGGCCAGCGGGCCCACGTCGGCGGAATGACGAATGATGCCCAGGCCGTCGCGCAGCCATTTGACCACCGCGCCGCCGATGAAGATGGAGCCTTCCAGCGCGTACTGCACCTTGCCATCCACCTGCCAGGCAATGGTCGTCAGCAAATTGTTCTTGGATTCGATCGGCGCGTCGCCGGTGTTCAGCATCATGAAGCAGCCGGTGCCGTAGGTGTTTTTCACCATGCCGGGGCGGGTGCACTGCTGGCCGAACAAGGCCGCCTGTTGGTCGCCGGCCACGCCGGCGATGGGAATTTCCACGCCCAAGTGCGCGGCGTGGGTGTGGCCGTAAACTTCGCTGGAGCTTTTCACTTCCGGCAGCATGCTGGCCGGAACGCCCATGATGTCCAGCAGTTCGGCGTCCCATTCCAGAGAGTGAATGTTGTACAGCATGGTCCGCGAGGCGTTGGACACGTCGGTGACATGCACTTTGCCGTGGGTGAAATTCCAGATCAGCCAGCTGTCCACCGTGCCGAAGGCCAGCTTGCCGTCGCGAGCGCGTTCGCGCGCGCCCGGCACATTGTCCAGAATCCACTTGATCTTGCTGCCGGAGAAATAGGCGTCCACCAACAGGCCGGTCTTGGAACGGATCAACTCGCCCAAGCCCCGCGCCTTCAGCTCGTCGCAGAACTCCGCGGTGCGGCGGTCCTGCCAAACGATGGCGTTGTAGACCGGGTGGCCGGTCTCTCGGTCCCACACAATGGTGGTTTCGCGCTGATTGGTGATGCCAATGGCGGCGATGCTGCGGCCGTCGATGCCGGCCTTGGCCACCGCCTCGGCCGCCACGCCCACCTGGCCTCCCCAGATTTCCTGCGGATCGTGCTCCACCCAACCCGGTTGCGGGTAGATCTGGCGGAACTCCTTTTGCGCCAACGACACGATGTCGCCGCTGCGATTGAACAAAATGGCGCGAGAACTGGTGGTGCCTTGATCCAAGGCCAACACGAATTGATCCTGCATGGGGTTTCTCCTGTTCAGCCGGTGGGCGGCCTAATGTCTGAATGTTCGTTCGTTGCATGCGGCGGCGGATGCCGGTTGCGGACCGTGCTCCATCGCTCAAGTTATTGATAATGTTTCTTTTTGTACTTATGACGTTCGTTTTATTTTCGAGCCATTCTAGGCCCCGGCAAAAGCTTGTCAATCGTTCTTCGTAAAAAAATCTTAATATTGCGACTTTCCATGCCATCCCAATTCATGCTGCAGGGCAATAAAGACAAGGGTTTAGCGGCTGTAGCGTCTCACTACAAATATTGCTGTTTCAGTAAGTTATCGAGTAAAAGCCCTATGCTGCAGCGCATTGACCCGCGTCATTCTCCACTGACTCTGTGTTGCAACAAAGTTTTTGTCTTTATCTGGAGATAAAATAACCATGCTCTGGTCCCAGGATCCACCCGGGGCCAGCTTTTCGTTGGCTTGTCTTGATTGCCGCCGAGGAGGGAAAAACGCGCAAAAACGAACATTTTTCCCAGCTAAGTGGCGAGATTCGCACAAAGGCCGCTCATTTTCCGGCCCTCCGCCCCGCCAGCTTTACGTAGTCAAGCCGCTACAGCCTGACTGTGGCAGCATGACAGACAGTTCCATCAAGCGCGGCGCAGCCTGGATGGAAAGAAATACGGATGTGATTGGCAAAACAACACCGCCATGTCCGGCCGCGCGCAACGCCGCGGCTGGATCGGGCATAAAGGACTGTCATGCTTCGCAACACAAAAATCCTCGCCACGCTGGGCCCGGCTTCCAGCACACCCGAAATCATCTTGGAACTGGCCCGCTCCGGCGTTAACGTGTTCCGCCTCAATATGAGCCACGGCAATCACGACGACCACCGCGCGCGCCTGGCTTCCATCCGCGCCGCCGAAGCCGTGGTCGGCCGCCCGCTGGGCGTGCTGGTGGATCTGCAGGGACCCAAGCTGCGTATCGGCCAGTTCTCCTCGCCGGTTACCGTGAACACCGGCGACAAGTTCGACTTCGTGCTGGACGAGGTGGACGGCGACGCGCTACGCGCCAGCTTGCCTCACCCGGAAGCCTTCAGCGCGCTCAAGCCCGGCCACCGTATTCTGGTCAACGACGGCAAACTGGCGTTTCACGTGGAACAGGTGGAAGAACGCCGCATCGCCACCCGGGTGGAAGTGGGCGGAGAGTTGTCCAGCCGCAAAGGCTTCAACCTGCCGCAAACCATACTGCCGCTGTCCGCCATAACAGACAAAGACCGGGTGGACGCCGAGTTCGCTCTGAAGGAAGGTGCGGACTGGCTGGCGCTGTCCTTTGTGCAAACCGCCAACGACGTGCGCGAACTACGCGAACTGGTAGGCCGGAAGCTGGGCATCGTGGTCAAGATCGAAAAACCGTCGGCGGTGGACGAACTGGATGCCATCACCGAACTGGCCGACGCGGTCATGGTGGCGCGCGGCGACTTGGGCGTGGAGTTGCCGCCGGAAGACGTGCCGGTGGTGCAACGCCGCATCGTTCACCAATGCCGTCACCTGGGTCGTCCGGTCATCGTCGCCACTCAAATGCTGGAATCGATGATCACCGCGCCCACGCCCACCCGCGCCGAGGCCAACGATGTGGCCACCGCGGTTTACGAAGGCGCCGACGCCGTGATGCTGTCCGCTGAAACCGCGGCCGGCCAGTTCCCGCTGGAAGCGGTGCGCATCATGGACCGGGTTATCCGCCGCGTGGAAGGCGCGCCGGACTATCGCCGCGTCATGGCGCTGGATTACAGCGCAGCCGACGCGCCGGACCGCGCAGACGCCATCGCCGCCTGTGTGCGCAAGGTGGGCTCCTTGCTGCCGGTCACCGTATCCGCCGCCTTCACCACCAGCGGCTCCACCTGCCTGCGGCTGGCGCGCGAGCGCCCGCACACCCCCATTCTCGGCCTTTCTCCTCGGCTGGACACCGCGCGCCGGCTGACCCTGGTCTGGGGGGTCGTGGCTTATAACGGCCCGGACGCGGAAAACCTGGAAGACATGGTGGTGAAAACCACCTTCGCCGCCACCAAGCTGGGCCTGGCGGAACAAGGGAAGCCCATGGTGATCATCGCCGGGGTGCCGTTTGGCACGCCGGGCACCACTAATTTGTTGCGCATCGTCTACCCTTGAGCGCCGGCTGAACGTCAAAGCAAACGGAACCCTCGGGTTCCGTTTTTTGTTTGCCCGCCGCCGGCCGCGACAGCGGCTATGCTTAGCTGATCAGCACGCACCGGATTCGCCTCGATGACCGCTAGCATCCGCCGCCTCGGCCTGACTTTGCTGCTGCTCTGCGCTAGCCTGGCCGCGCCCTGCCGCGGGCAGGACGCGGAAACCCTGACCGTGGCGGTGGACGCCAACGCGCCGCCGTTCATGTACGAGGAGAACGAGCGGGTCGGCGGCCTCTACCCGCGGCTGGTCAGCGCCGTTTGCGACAAAGCCGGCATTCCCCACGTATTTCGGGCTTTGACGTGGCGCCGCGCGCTGTTCGAACTGGACCGCAGCGCGATGGCGGCCGCCGGCATCTACAAAACCGTTAACCGAGAGCAACGCTACGACTTCAGTCTGCCTCTTTATCAGGAGCGCATCGTGGTGGTCTATCTCCGCCAACACCCGATCGAGTTCCGAGGCCTGCCGGACCTCGACAATAAGCGCGTCGGCGTGATGGCGGGCTGGAGCTACGGCGACGAGTTCGACCGCGCGCGCGCCGACAAGCGTTTCATTGCCTATGAGGGCGATTCGGACCGCCAAAACCTTCTGCTGCTGCAACGCGGCAATCTGGACGCGGTGCTGGCGATACAGGAGGCGATGGACGCCAGGCTGCAAAACGGCGCCTATTCCAACCTAGCGGTGGCGCCGGCCATCCTGGCCAGCAAAGCCACTTATCTGGCCATCAACAAAACCTCGCCGCAACTGCCGCTGCTGCAGCGCTTCAATCAGGCCCTGGAGAAAATGCGCCAGGACGGCAGTTATCAACAATTGGTGAAGCAGTTCTTCGCCGGCCACGCCTCCTCCAAACCCTAAGCGGATCGCCCCCCCTGAGCAAAACGGTTTTTGTTATAGTCATCCACTTGTCCTACCGATGACTATGCCATGTCCCTTTTGCACCTGTCGCCGCAGCAAGCCCGCCATCTGCAACTGGCCGCCCAAGGCCTGCTGAACCCGCCTCGCCGCAAAGCCGGCAAGGCCGACGTGCTGGCCGCCATCCGCCGCATGGCGCTATTGCAGATCGACACCATCCACGTAGTGGCGCGCAGCCCCTATCTAGTGCTGCACAGCCGGCTGGGATCTTACGACCCCGCCTGGCTGGACGAATTGCTCGCCGAAGGCCGTTTATTTGAATACTGGGCGCACGAAGCCTGCTTCGTCCCCATCGAGGACTACGGCCTGCTGCGCCACCGCATGCTGAATCCGGAAGCGATGGGCTGGAAATTCTCGCTGCGCTGGCTAGAGCAACACCGCGCCGACATCGACGCGCTGGTCGAAGGCATCCACGCCAACGGCCCAGTGCGTTCGGCGGACTTTGAACGCAAGGGCGGCAAGGGCAACGGTTGGTGGGACTGGAAACCGGAGAAGCGCCACCTGGAAGTCCTGTTCACGCTGGGGCGGCTGATGGTCAAGGAAAGACGCAATTTTCAGCGCGTTTATGATCTGGCGGAACGGGTGAAACCCGGCTGGGACGACGCGCGCGACCTGCCCACGGAGGAACAGGCGCAATGGCGGATGCTGCGCAACAGCTGCCGCGCGCTGGGCGTGGTCAAGGCCGGCTGGGTAGCAGATTACTACCGGCTCAAGCGCGGCCGCTACGACGCCATGCTGCACCAGATGGCCGACGCCGGCGAACTGATTCCGGCCCGCATCGACGGCTGGCAACACGACGTCTTCGTCGACGCCGGCCTGGCGGAATATTTGCCGCGAGCCGCCTCCGGCGAACTCAAAGCCGGCGCCACCGCCATTCTGTCGCCGTTCGACCCTCTGGTCTGGGACCGCAAGCGCGCCTCGGAACTGTTCGACTTCGACTACCGCATCGAATGCTATACCCCGGCGCCCAAACGCCAATACGGCTACTTCGTGCTGCCCATTCTCAACCGCGGCAAACTGGTCGGCCGGCTGGACGCCAAGGCCCACCGCGCCCAGGGCGTATTCGAAGTCAAGGCGCTGTACCTGGAACCCGGCGTCCGCCACAGCGCGCGGTTGACCGCCGATCTCAAGACCGCGCTGCAAAAACTGGCCAACTGGCACGGCGCGCCGCGGCTGCGCGTGGAACGCGCGCCGGGAGCGCTTGCGGCCGCGCTGATGGCCTGACGCTCCTAGATGGGCGTCAGTTGCTTGCGGTACTGGATATAACCCAGGTTCTCCGCCAACTGATCGTAGAGCCGCCTTGCCGTGGCGTTGGTCTCATGGGTCAGCCAATACACTCGCGAGCATTCCCGCTTGCTCGCCCACTCGTACACCCATTCGATCAACTGCCGCCCGGCGCCCAGGCCGCGGCAATCCTCAGCCACGAACAAGTCCTGCAAATAACAATAATCTCCCAGAGTCCAACTGCTGGGGTGCAATACGATATGCACCAAGCCCACCGCCCGATCGCCGTCCCAGGCCAGCCAGCCGCGCATCGCGTGATCCGGCAGCAAATAACGCCGCCAAGTCCCGTTGATGGTGGCTTCGTCCATCGTCACTTGGTAAAAACGCTGATAGCCGCGCCAAAGCGGCAGCCAGGCCTCGTAGTCTTCCGCCCGCAGCGGACGGATGGAAAGCGTATTGCTCATGCCGATCTCCAGTGGCGGCGCTAACGCGCCCAATACGCGCATTGTGGCTCAGCCAAGACGAAGTCATAAGAACCACTTGGCCTTGCAGCCAGGAGCCACCGCCGGAACTTCGGCCTTCGCCGACGCTCAATACAGCATTTTCCCCAACGAGGACGTTTACATGCGCGCCACGCTTTTGATCGCCGCCGCTTCCGCCCTGGCTCTGGCCGCTTGCAGCGAGAAGCAAACCAACCAATTGCAGGAATCCACCTCCAGCGCCATCGGCACGGTGCACAACTCGCTGCAGGACAGCAGCGCGCCGCTGGGCCAGCTCAAGGAACAAGCCAGCGCCGCCATCGGCGCGGCCAAACAAGCCGGCGCCGCCGCCGCGGCGCTAAGCCCGGAACTGAAAGAACAAGTGGACAAGCTTAAAGAGCAAGCCTCCGCCGTGAAGGGCGCGTTGCAGGCCCAGGAGAAAAAGGCCGAACAGCCGCAATCCGAGCAAAAATAAGCCCGGCCGCGTTGGCGGCATTTTTATGCCGCCGCGCGTTTTCTTTAGCGGATCTTTAGCTCCCTCTAACTAGGATGAGGTCGCACCCTAGCCAAAGGAGAAATCCGCCATGCTGACCCTGCCCGACCTCTGCGGCCCGCAAGACATCCTGCTCAATCAAACCCTGGCCGACAAGGCCGCCCTGCTGGAGCACGCCGCCTCCCAGCTGGCCCAGCGCCACGCGCAGCACCGCCCAACGCTGGCCGCGGCGCTGCATGAGCGCGAACAGGCCGGCAGCACCGCGCTTGGCCATGGCCTCGCGCTGCCGCACGCCCGCATAGAGGGCCTGACGGAGGCCCGCGCGCTGCTGCTGCGGCTGCAAACCCCCATCGCCTTCGACGCCCCCGACCAGCAGCCGGTGCATACAGCGCTGGTGCTCCTTTTACCGCGGCAAAGCCGCGAAGCCCATCTGCATCTGCTGGCCAGCTGCGCGCGCATGTTCGCGGAACGCCCGTTCCGCCAGGCGCTGGACCGCTGCCACAGCGCGCAGGCGCTCTATCACCTGCTGTGCGACTGGGCCGATCCGGAAGAGCTGAACGACCCGCACTTCCTGCTGGACAGCAACCGCTACTTCATGGACAGCGAAGCCAGCTTGCGGCCGGATTACACCGTGAAGCGCAAGATGGTGGCGCGTTTCTGAAGAACGTGTTTACGATCTCGCGAGCTAAGAGCCTGTTCAAAGTCTGCTGCGCTTCAGCGATACGGCGTTGAAAACGAACTCAAAATGCTCATGTACCACTCGTACATTCCGCTTTTTCGCTCGTTTTCGCCTTGTCTCGCCCTTGCTCGCGAGACTTTGAACAGGCTCTAAGGCCTTGCGGCTGAGGAAGCGGAGTTTACAAGTAGTAAATGAACATTCCGAAGCCGCACTCACCGTGCCACGTCTCGCGCAGCAGATCGTAAACCGGTTCCAACAGCCAGCCTCACCGGGCTGGCTGTCCCCTCCCCGGCTTAGCTCTTCCTCTTCTTCCGCCCCAACTTACGCGGCAAGGCTTCCAGCTCATCCAGGCTGAGATGGAGGCGGTTCACCGCCTCCACATGCCTCGGCAAGTCCACCTGCTCCACCCCCAGGTTCAACAACAACTCCAGATAGTTGAAGAAGCTCTTGCACATGCGGCGGCGGAGGCCGCGTTGGCTGAAATCCATATCGCTGGCGATGCGGAACAGCAGCCCGCGCGCGGAGTGCTGGCGGTTGAGCTTCAGCATCTGCGCCAGATGGGCGGCGTACTGATGGCCCAAGGCGCGGGCTTCAAACTCATCCTTGGCTTCGGCAGGCTGCCAGTAATGCGGATAGGTACGGCCTTTGATGCGGCGGATGAAGGGCAGGCTGAGGTCTTTGGCGTGGGGGCCGGCAAAGCGGTAACGGGAGCGCGGGCCTAGCGACGGGAGTGGAGAGGCGTCTTGATGGACGTCTTGGGTTTCAGTAGCGGACGAAGTGAGTTCGATGCCTAGCATCGGACGGACTAGCTTTACCATTTGCAACCTCCTGAGCAGAAGGGCCCAGCCGCAAAGCGGCAGGGCGGGCACATGACAAGAGTTAGCCTACCGGTGAGTTCTTACGAAAGCCGGCGCGCCCGCGAGGGCGCCACTTGCCATGGCCCGCCCGAATAGGCAAAGCAATGGCAGCGGATACGCTGTGGAAACAGCGCATCCGCGGTAAGAACTCATAAGCGGGAGGCTAATCCCGAGCGCCGCGATTGCTGCGGCGCGGGGGCTATTGTTGGGGAGGCGCGGGAGGGCGTCAAGCCGGCGGCATCCGGGCGGGATGGAAATAGCCGCGCCTAGGGTGCTGCGCGCCGCGGATGGGCCGGCTCTAAATGATCATGCGTATAGCGGGCTCAATGTCCTTGGCAATAAACCTCTCCAAAAACATCGCAAAAAGCGCCAAAAAGCGGTTAAACATTGACTGCGCGTCGTTAAGCGAGGCTTGAAGCGACGCGAATCACAGCTTGCTGATCGACACCCCGCCATCAACCATCAACGCCGCGCCGGTGACGAAGCTGGACGCGTCCGACGCCAGAAACAAGGCCGCGCGCGCAATCTCCTCCGGCGCCGCCATGCGCTTGAGCGCGTGCAGGCCGGCCACCATCTCGCGCTGTTCCGCCGTCGCCGCCGCGGCGCGGCCCATCTCGGTGTCGGTGCCGCCCGGCAGCAAAGCGTTGACGCGCAATCCTCTGGCGCCGTATTCCGCCGCCAGCGTGCGCGCCAGGCCCACCAGCCCCGCTTTGCTGGCCGCGTATGCGGCCATCCCGGGAAAGCCGATGGCGTGGCCGACGAAGGACGAGGTGAAAATCATCGAGCCGCCGCCTTGCAGCAAGGCCGGCAACTGGTGCTTGGCGCACAAAAAAGCGCTGCTGAGATTGCCGTCCAGCGTCGCGCGCCAGTCGTCCAGGGAAATCTGATCCAGGCTGCCCAAGGCGCCCAGGCTGCCGGCGTTGTTGAAAGCGATGTCCAAGCCGCCGAATCTATCCAGCGCCAGCTCCACCGCCGCACGCGCGCAATCCTCCGAGGTGAGATCCCCGGCCAAGGCCGCCGCCTGACCGCCGTCGGCGACGATTTCCGACACCAGCCTATCCAGCTTGGCCGCGCGCCGCGCCACCAACACCACGCGCGCGCCTTCTCGCGCGAACAGCTTGGCCGCCTCCATGCCGATGCCGGAACTGGCGCCGGTGACAATAGCGGTTTTATTAATCAATGCGCTCATGGGGTTTCCTCCTGAAAAGTGAATGAAGTCCGCGCCAATCTTCGGTGCGGTTACAACTTCAGTTTCAGGCCGATCAACCCGTTTGGCATTCCGATTCTTGCTGACTTGATGCGCGGTTTCTGAGAAAGCGGAATGTGCGAGTGGTACATGAGCATTTTGAAGCAGTACTCACCGTGCCACGTCTCACGACGCGCAGCTGATCGTGAACAGGCTCTAAGCCACCTGCAACAACACCGCCAGCTCATCCACCTCCTCGCTCCAGTCCGCGTCCTCGGCCAGGGCCTGGCGCAGGAAATCCGCCTGCGCCGGCGTCCAGAACGGCGCGTCGGCCAGCACGGCGTTGCGCGGCAAGGGATGGCTGGCGATGAAGGCGCGAATGGCGGTGGGATCGTCGGCCAGGCCCAACTGGCGGAACAGGCCGGACAAAGAGTGCTCGCTGGTGTCCATGACGCTTCTCCTGTGAAGGGATGTCTGATGATAGACCCGAATCGACGACGCCGCCGCCGACCCTTGCGCCATGAAAAACGGCGGCCGCGGCCGCCGTTTGCTCGTAAGCTCAAACTCACACCTTGTCGTAGAGCTTGGAACCGCCCTTCAGAAACTCCACCGACTTGGTCTGCATGCCCCGCGTCAACGCGTCCTGATCGCTGATGCCCTGCTTGGCCGCGTATTCGCGCACGTCCTGAGTGATCTTCATGCTGCAGAAGTGCGGACCGCACATGCTGCAGAAATGCGCGACCTTGGCGCTGTCCTTGGGCAGGGTTTCATCGTGGAAGGCCCGCGCCTTGTCCGGATCCAAGCCCAGATTGAACTGGTCTTCCCAACGGAACTCGAAACGCGCCTTGGACAAGGCGTTGTCGCGAATCTGCGCGCCGGGATGCCCCTTGGCCAAGTCCGCCGCGTGCGCGGCCAGCTTGTAAGTGATGATGCCTTCCTTGACGTCGTTCTTGTCCGGCAGACCCAAGTGCTCTTTCTGGGTGACGTAACACAGCATGGCGGTGCCGTACCAGCCTATCTGCGCCGCGCCTATCGCCGAGGTGATGTGGTCGTAGCCGGGCGCGATGTCGGTGGTCAGCGGCCCCAGGGTGTAGAACGGCGCCTCGCGGCACCACTCCAGCTCCTTGTCCATGTTTTCCTTGATCAACTGCATCGGCACATGGCCGGGGCCTTCTATCATCACCTGCACATCGTGTCGCCAGGCGATCTCGGTCAGTTCGCCCAGGGTCTTCAACTCCGACAACTGCGCCTCGTCGTTGGCGTCCCAGACGCTGCCCGGCCGCAGGCCGTCGCCCAGACTGAAAGCCACGTCGTAAGCCTTCATGATCTCGCAGATGTCCTCAAAATGCGTGTAGAGGAAATTTTCGCGATGGTGGGCCAAACACCATTTGGCCATGATGGAGCCGCCGCGCGACACGATGCCGGTCATGCGGCCGGCGGTCATCGGCACATAGCGCAGCAATACGCCGGCGTGGATGGTGAAGTAATCGACGCCCTGTTCCGCCTGTTCTATCAGGGTGTCTCTGAAGATTTCCCAGTTCAGGTCTTCAGCCTTGCCGCCCACTTTCTCCAGCGCCTGATAGATGGGCACCGTGCCGATGGGCACTGGGGAATTGCGGATGATCCATTCGCGTGTTTCATGGATGTTCTTGCCGGTGGACAGGTCCATGATGGTATCCGCGCCCCAGCGGATGCCCCAGGTCATCTTATCCACTTCTTCGCTGATCGAAGACGTTACCGCGCTATTGCCGATATTGCCGTTGATTTTCACCAGGAAATTGCGCCCTATGATCATGGGCTCGGATTCGGGGTGATTGATGTTGGCCGGCAGAATGGCGCGGCCGGCGGCGATCTCCGCGCGCACGAATTCCGGCGTGATCTCCTCCGGCAGCGCCGCGCCGTAAGCCTGGCCCGGATGCTGACGCGTCATCAGTTCCGCCAACCGGCTATTCTTGCCGCCGGCTTCGCGCAACGAGTCCAGATATTCCCGACGCCGCAGGTTCTCCCGGATGGCGACAAACTCCATTTCCGGCGTGACGACGCCGCGGCGCGCGTAATGCATCTGACTGACATTACGGCCCGGCAACGCCCGGCGCGGCTTACGCGTCAGGTTGAAGCGCAGTTCGGCGAGTTTGGGGTCGGCCTCTCGGACGCGCCCGTATTCGCTGGACAAGCCGGCAAGCTGCTCGCAATCGCCGCGCTCGGCGATCCAGCCGGCGCGCAGCGGCGCCAGCCCGCTCTGGATATCGATGCGCGCGTCCGGGTCGGTATACGGGCCGCTGGTGTCGTAGACGGTGATGGGCGGATTGGCCTCGCCGCCAAACTGGGTGGGCGTGTCGCTCTGGCTGATCTCGCGCATCGGCACGCGAATGTCTGGCCGGCTGCCGGCGACGTGGATCTTGCGGGAATTGGGCAAGGGCTGAATGGCGGCGGTATCCACCACCATGGAAGGCTTCTGTGTTGCGGGCGCGTTCATCGGGCGGTTCTCCTGGTCGATGAATGGCGCAAGGAGCGGGCCGCCACTTGGGCGGGCTGCGAGCCAGTCCGACAAGGCCGGGCCGAAAGCAGCTTACGCTTCCCTACGCCGGTATTATCCGGGTCAGGTTCCAAGGGTGTTTCTCACCCGCGCAACAATCTTTAACGATTATCCTATCCTTTCAAGGATATGGATCATCTTGCCGACCGTCGCGCAGGACCCCTAGCGATGCTGTGAAGGTACGGCAAATGTGGGATAATCGCAAGTTATCGTCATGACACGCCGCCGCGTTTTTCTTGCGGCGACAAGCCCCTCCGGAGTGAGCTGATGGATTTTGAGAATGCCCGTTTCAACATGGTCGAGCAGCAGATTCGTCCGTGGGACGTACTTGACACTAACGTGCTGGACCTGCTGTTTCACGTGAAACGCGAACAGTTCGTCGCCGCGGACAAACGCAGCCTGGCCTTTGTCGATACCGAGTTGCCGCTGCCCAACGGCAGCTTCATGCTGCAGCCGAAAATGGAAGCGCGCCTGGTTCAAGACGCCGCCATCCAAGCCAAGGACAAGATACTGGAAATCGGCACCGGCAGCGGCTATCTGACCGCCTTGCTGGCCAAGCTGGGCCAACACGTATACAGCGTGGAAATCGACTCCGCCCAACGTGAAACCGCAGCGGCCAACCTGAAGCAAGCCGGCATCTCCAATGTGACTCTGGTGGAAGGCGACGGCGTGCTGGGCCTGCCGCAACAAGCGCCGTTCGACGTGATCGTCGTTGGCGGTTCGCTGCCGGTGGTGCCGCAGGAACTGAAAGACCAGCTGGCCGTGGGCGGCCGCCTGATCATGGTCGCGGGTGATCTGCCCGTGATGACCTGCAAGCTGATCAAGCGCGAAACCGAAGCCAGCTTCAGCGAAACCGGCCTGTTCGAAACCTGTATCGCCCGCCTGGCCAAGGCGGAAGCGGTGGAACCGGAACGCTTCGCGTTTTGATGGTCCAGGAAATCCGCGCCCGCGATCTGGCGGCTGCGCTGGCCGACACCGCCGCGGAGCCCCCGGTGCTGCTGGATGTGCGCGAAGCGTGGGAAGTGCAGCTGTGCATGATTCCCGGCTCGCTGCACATTCCGATGAACCTGATCCCGCTGCGCATGAGCGAACTGCCGGACGCGCCCATTGTGGTGATCTGCCACCATGGCGTGCGCAGCGCGCACGTGGCGCGCTTTCTGCTGGACGCCGGTTTCGAACAAGTGCTGAGCCTGGCCGGCGGCGTGGAGGCCTGGGCAGCGGAAGTGGACCCGCAAATGGCGCGCTACTGACGCACCCGCCATCAGCCCACATCGCCAGCCGTTCCCGAGGGAACGGCTTTTTCATGGAACGAAACCGGTTTGCCGGATTCCAATTCCCCTCACGATAGCAAGAGCCGTAATTTTCTATGCAAGCATTGTCTTACCTGTCTCCCGCCCTGGCCCGCGTTCATCCGGCTTGGGAACAAGTGCTGTCAACACCGGACATTCAACAGCAACTGGCCGGCATCGACAGGGAACTACAAGCTCAGCAAGCGCAGGGCAAAGTCCTCTTCCCGCCTGCGCCGTTGACCTTCAACGCGCTGACCTTCACCGCGCCGGCCGATGTCCGCGTGGTGATACTGGGGCAAGATCCCTACCATGGCGACGGCGAGGCGATGGGCTTGTCGTTTTCCGTGCCGCCAGGCGTGCGGGTGCCGCCCAGCTTGCGCAATCTGTACAAGGAACTGGCGGCGGATCTAGGCTGCGGCGTGCCCAATAGCGGCGACCTGACCCACTGGGCGCAGCAAGGCGTGCTGCTACTCAACAGCGTGTTCACCGTAGAGCGGGACAAGGCCGGCAGCCACGCCAAACTGGGCTGGCAAATGGTCAGCGACGCGCTGATAGACGCCGTCAACGCGCAAAGCGCCGGCTGCGTGTTCCTGCTGTGGGGCAATTGGGCTAAAACAAAGGCCGAGCGCATCGACGCCAGCCGCCACCTGGTGCTGGACGCCGCTCATCCATCACCGCTGTCCGCCAGCCGCGGCTTCCACGGTTGCCGCCATTTTTCGCAAGTCAACGCCTGGTTGCTGTCCCGCGGCCGAGGCGCCATCGAATGGGGCGTCCCGACACCGCAGAACAACTTGTTCTGACCCAGGACACGGGCAGACACATCCCCATTCCTGCCCGTTTGACTCTTTTCCGCCGCGCCGCCATGCCCTAAGCTAGGGCTCCCGCCTCTATCCCGTGTTCGCGCCGTGGAAATTCTCATCCTGCTGTGCCTGATTCTGCTCAATGGCCTGTTCGCCATGGCGGAAATCGCCATCGTCTCCTCCCGCAAGGTCCGCCTGCTGCAACGCGCGGATGATGGCCAACGCGGCGCGCAAGCCGCGCTGAAACTGGCCAACGACCCCAGCCGCTTCCTGTCCACGGTGCAGATAGGCATCACTTCGATCAGCATTCTGTCCGGGGTCTACGGCGAGGCGGCGCTGTCCGAACAGCTGCGCCGGACGATGCAGGACTATCCCCTGCTGGAACCCTACAGCAAGCCGTTGTCGGTGGCGCTGATGGTTTTCATCATCACCCTGCTGTCGCTGATCTTCGGCGAACTGGTGCCCAAGCGGCTGGCTTTGCTAAACCCCGAGGCGGTGGCCACCACCCTGGCAAGGCCCATGCTGCTACTGTCGCGGCTCAGCGCGCCGCTGGTCCAGGCCCTGAGCCGCTGCACAGACGGTCTGCTGCGCCTGATGGGCGCCAAAAAGAGCAGTGACCCGTCCATCACCGAGGAAGAAATCCGGGTACTGATGGAACAAGGCGCGGACGAAGGAGTGTTCGACCGCGCCGAACAGGAGCTGGTGACCAATATCTTCCGTCTGGACAACCGCAAGGTGGCGGCGGTCATGACGCCGCGCAAAGACATCGTGGCGCTGGATCTGGACGATGCGCCCGAACTGAACCACCGCCTGCTGCAAAACCACCACTTCAACCATTTCCCGGTGTGTCGCGGCAGCGTAGAGCAAATCGTCGGCGTGCTGCACGCCAAACGCGTGCTGGACCGCATGTTGACCGGGCAGCAGCCCGATGTTGCCGCCGAACTGTCCCAGCCGCTGTACGTGCCGGCCAAGATCACCTTGATGCAGCTGCTGGAGCAGTTCAAGCAAACCCGTCATCACATGGCGCTGGTGGTGGACGAATACGGCGAGCTGGAAGGCCTGGTGACAATGAACGACGTGCTTGAAGCCATCGTCGGCGACATGCCGGCGATCAACGCGGAAAACGACGACATCGCCCAACGCGAGGACGGCAGCTGGCTGATAGACGGCATGCTGTCGCTGGACCGCTTCAAGGAGTTTTTCGACATCGACGAAGCGCTGCCGGGCGAAGCCGGCGGCAATATCCACACCCTGGGCGGCATGATGATGTTCCAGTTGGGCCGGGTGCCCAGCGTCACCGACCGTTTAGACTGGAACGGCTTCGGCTTCGAAGTGGTGGATATGGACAAGACCCGGGTCGACAAAATCCTGGTGACCCGTCTGCCAGCGCCGCCGACGGCGCTGCCGGCCGACGACGGCATTTAGAGCCGCTAAGAGCCTGTTCAAAGTCTCGCGAGCAAGGACGAGACAAGGCGAAAACCAGCGAAAAAGCGGAATGGTCGAGCGGCACATGAGCATTTTGAGCTTGTACTCACCGTGCAACGCTTCACAAAGCGCAGCAGACTTTGAACAGCTTCTTAGCGGGTCGTAAGCGCTCGTCCACACACCGTGCTGCGACGGCTGCCGCCGGCGCGGCGTTCCCAATCGTCGAAACTGGCTAGCTCGGCGAAACCCGCCTTGCGCATCATGCCGCCGGACGCGGCGTTTTCCTCATGCCTGTCCGCCGCCACCCAGCGCGCGCCTCTCTCGGCCAAATCGTCGCAAGCCTGTTGCAGCAACAGGCTGCCCAGACCCTGTCCGGCCTGATCTCGCCGCACCACCGCCTCCATGATGTAGCCGGCGGCTTCCGCCGCGATCCCGTCCGGACGATATTGCGGAAAACGGTCCTGCATCCGATACAAAATGGCCGCGCCCAGCAGGCCGTCGCGCTCGAACAGCGCCGCCCAGGCTTCGCCGGCCGCCACCTGGCGCAAACTTTCCTCCACGCCGTCCGCCGGCAGCCAGTTCCACGGATTGGGCCCATGCTCCATGATCAGTTGCCGCAGCGCGTCCACATCCCCCGCGGCGGCCAAGCGATATTGCCAACTCATGCGCATCCTTTCTCAAAACGCAGCGTGGCCTGGCCCGCGTCTACTTCCAGTTCGGCCCAGGCGCCGTTCATCAACGTCCATTGCGGCGGCACGTGGCCGATATCGGCATCCACGATCACCGGGTATGGCAGTCCATCCAAAGCGGCCTCCAGAGCCCCGCTATAGCTCAAGGCCTTGGCGTCGGCGGCGTCCGGTCCGCTGCTGCGGCCCAACACCAGCCCGCTCAAGCCATCCAGCGCGCCGGACAGCCTCAGGCCCAGCAAGGCGCGCATCAACTCGCAAGGCCTCAACTCGCAGTTTTCCAGGTAAAGCAGCGCGGGTTCCCGTTTAAACGCGCGCAAATCAAAGTAAGGGCTGCCCTGCAGCCGGCTCAGCGTATCCAGACAGCCGCCGATCAGTCTGCCGGCGATGCGGGCCTTTTGCGCGCCCAACACGCGCAGCGTGGACGGATAACGCTCTCCGGGAGCGTCCCAACGCCAAAACGCCTTGTAATGGCCTTGCTGCGGCGGCAAACCGTAGTGCAAGGCATGCAAGAGCGCCGAATTCTCCTCCGCCCGCTGCGGATTGCCTAGATCGAACAGATTCGGCCCATGCAACGTCGCCCACCCGGCCAGCAGGGTCAGCGGCGTCAGCAAGGTGGAAATATCGGAAAACCCGGCCACCCATTTGGGCGGCAGCCGCGCCAAGGCGGCAAAATCGATGCCGGGCAGCAGTTCCGTCGCCCGTTCGCCGCCCCAGGGCGGCAGGATGGCGCGAATGTCCGGATCAAAAAGAAAGCGTTTCAGCTCAGCCAGCCGTTCAACAGCGGGCGCGCTGGCGTCTTGGGACTCGCCGCGCAGGCAAGCGCCCTCCTCCACCTGCCAGCCCTGATCTCGCAGGCACTGCAAAGCTCGATCCAACTGTCCGTGCAAGACAGGGGGCACGCCGGAGGAAAAGGCGGTGACGGCGATGCGATCCCCCGGCTGCAACGGCGCGGGAAAAACCATCATGTAAAGCGTCTCCGGTGGATAAGCATCATGGGCAGTCAATCATTGTCCATCCCTCAGATCCAGGGCGAAGCTGTGGCTGGTTTTCTGTTGCTGATAGCCGAGATGGCGATAGAAGGCGTGGGCTTCAACTCGCTTGATGTTGGAACGCAAGCGGATGACCTGATAGCCGCGCTGTAGCGCCCAGGCTTCACAAGCGCTAAGCAAACTCTGTCCCAGCCCTTGCCTCTGACAAGCCGGACTCACCACGATGCCGACGATCTCGATCGCTGGCGGCGCTTGTAATGAATGCACGCTGCGACAGTGAGCCCAGCCGAACACGGCACCGTCGCGTTCGGCCACCCAAATCTGGTTGTCCGGCAGCGCTGCCAGCCGTACAAAGCGCTCGCTGATCTCTGTCTCCGTCGCCTCATAGCCCAGATCCAGGCATAGCCGCGCCACCGCGAGCGCATCCTCTGCCCGCATTGTTCTGATCTCCGCCATCTATCTTCGTCCAGTTGCTCAAGGAAATGACATTGTCAGCACAAGGCGAGACTGCCGGCAAGCCGGCTATTTGCTTTTCAACCGTCGTAGTTCGATCAATTTGGCGTATTTGATGTAGCTGTTGAAGCAGCCGATGCTGATGTGGACCAAACCGGGCACGCCATCGAGAAAACCACGGCGGAAAAAGTAGAACTTGATGAAGCGCAGCAAGGGGCTGAGGATAAGTTTCGCGATACCCACACGTTTTCCCCGTTGAAAAAGCCGTTCAGCCTGCAAACTGGTGTAGCGGTTCTGCTTGTTCAGATATAGCGCGATGTCTTCGCCGGACTCGTGCATCAGTTCGTGCCGCAGCTTATGCACAGGGCCGTTGGAGATCACGTACTCATGCACCAGATCATCCGACCAGCGCGCATGTCCGCGATGGAACAAGCGTAAAGACCAGTCCGGATAACCTTCGCCGTGTTTCAGAAAACGGCCCATGAAACGGTTGCAACGCGGAAACTGAAAGGCCTTGGCCTGTGGATTGTCCAGCATGGCTTTGATTTCATTGATCAAATCAGGGGAAAGCCACTCGTCCGCATCCAGACACAACACCCAGTCGTGGCTGGCGGCTTCTACCGCCAATTGCTTCTGAGGACCGAATCCCAGCCAGTCTTGGTGGATAACTTTTGCCTTATAGGCGGAAGCTATCGCCAATGTCCTGTCCGTGCTGCCTGAATCCACAAGCACGATTTCATCGGCGAAGCCCACGCTGTCCAAACATTTTTCCAACGAAGTTTCCGCATTCTTGGTGATTAGCACCACGCTTATTCGCGCACGCATCTTGTTATATGTTTTCCCATATGTAATTTGAAGAAACTGGTAGAAGTCGTCTCTTTGCTGTGGATAACTATGTTTTTCACATTGTTTTCATGGTGTTGGATTAGCTGGAATCTTGTTGTTCATCCATCTTTTTGCAGACTGAAGACTTGTGGATAAATCTGACTGTTCCTTGAAGTCACCACTTGTCCACAGGCCCGATCCCATTTGTTCCCACTTGCTTGTGCATGGCGTAAATTTGCCTGCGAACCTTCTTACGCCACCGATAACTCTTTAACGCAATTTTATATTGATGAAACTGATATAGTTGGCCATTGCTGTGGATAAGCGACAAAAACTTCAAAGGGTTCAGTTACTTGTCCTGTTGATGGGCTTTGGATAGTTTGGGTGCGCTGCGGCATCGCAAATTGTGGATAAATCCGAACCTAGTTGTCCACAGCGGTTTATCCACAATTGAACTGCAGGGATTTTACTTGGTTAACCACAGGCATGCTCGGGTACAATGCGCGCCATGATGAATGTGCTGATTGTGCGCACCTCGTCGATGGGCGACCTTATCCACACTTGGCCCGCCATTTCCGAGCTGAAAGCGCATTACCCCAATTTCCGCATCAGTTGGCTGGCCGAAGAGGCTTTCGCCGACATTGCCCGTTTGCATCCGGCGGTGGACAGGGTGATTGCCTTGAATTGGCGGCGCTGGAGCAAGCGCTGGTGGCTGCCGTCCACCTGGCGAGAGATCCGGGCCTTGCGGCGGCAACTGCGCGACACGCCTTGGGAATTGGTGGTGGACAGCCAGGGCTTGTTGAAAAGCGCCTTGCCGGCCAGCTGGGCCAAGGCGCCGCTGACCGGCTACGGATGGGGCAGCGCGAGGGAATCGTTGGCCAGCTGTTTTTACGATAAGCGTCACAAGGTGGACTGGAGCTTGTCGGCGATAGAACGCAACCGTCTGTTGTTCGCGCGGGTGTTTGGTTATCAGCCGCAGGGCGCCCCCCGTTTTGGCGTGCCGGCCGGCGAGCGGCCCAGCTGGGTGCTGTCCGGCCGTTACGCGGTATTGCTGCACGCCACCAGCAAAACGTCCAAAGAGTGGCCGGAAGGCCATTGGGTGGAACTGGGCAAACGCTTGTCCATGCAGCATGATCTGGTGATGGTGCTGCCTTGGGGTAATGATCGCGAGCGCCAGCGCGCCGAAAGGCTGGCCGCGCAGATGCCGGCCGCGGTGGTGGCGCCTAAGATGAATCTGATCGAGGCCGCCGGCCTGCTGGGCCACGCCAACGCGGTGGTGGGCGTGGACACAGGGCTGACTCACCTGGCCAATGCGTTGAACGTGCCCTTGGCGGCGATTTACACTGATACGGACCCGGCCGCCACGGGCGTGGTGGAAACGCCGTGGGCCACCAATTTGGGCGGAATCGGGCTGTGCCCGTCTGTGGACGAGGCGCTGCAAGCCTTGTTCACGCGCAAGGACTGGACATGAATTGGCAACGCAGACTGTATTCCTGGGCCTGGCTGCTGGCCACCCCGCTGGTGCGGCACTACCTGAAAAAGCGGGCGCGCAAGGCGCCGGCCTATCTGGAGCATTGGGACGAGCGTTTCGGCAGTCAATTGCAGCCGCGCGCACAGGGAGCGATCTGGATTCACGCGGTATCGGTGGGCGAAACCCGCGCCGCGCAGCCCTTGGTGGCGGCGTTGCGAGAAGTCTGGCCGGACGCGCCCTTGCTGATGACGCAGATGACCCCCACCGGACGCGCCACCGCCTTGCAGCTGTATCCCGATGCCGAAGTGCGCTATCTGCCCTACGATTATCCCCAAGCCGCACAGGCTTTTCTCGCCGCCTACCGGCCGCGCTTGGGCGTGTTGATGGAGACCGAGCTGTGGCCCAATCTGATTCATGCCGCCGCCGAGCAGAAGGTGCCCTTGTTTCTGGCCAATGCGCGCTTGTCTGAAAAATCCCTGAACGGTTATCTCAAAATCAGTGGGCTGATTTCACCCGCGGTGGCGGCGTTGAGCGCTGTTGCCGCGCAAACGCCGGAAGATGGCGAACGTTTGCGGAAATTGGGCGCAAGCGAAGTCGAAGTCTGCGGCAACACCAAGTACGATATTCAGCCGCCGCCGGCGCAGCTGACGCTGGCCGGCGAGTTCAAATCCAGGATAGGCCGCCGCCGGGTTATGGTCTGCGCCAGCACCCGCGACGGTGAAGAGGCCTTGATTCTTGATGCGTGGCGGGCGGCGGCCCAAGAGTTGGGCGACGCGCTACTGGTGCTGGTGCCGCGTCATCCGGAGCGGTTCGACGATGTGGCCGCGCTGGCCGAGAGCCGCGGCCTGAGAGTGCAGCGCCGCAGCGACGGCGCGGTGGTGGACTCCGCCACCCAAGTATGGCTGGGCGACAGCATGGGCGAAGCGTTCGCTTACTTCGCTTGCGGGGATCTGGCCTTTGTCGGCGGCAGTTTGCTGCCGTTGGGCTGTCATAATCTGATCGAGCCGGCCAGCGTGGGCGTGCCGGTATTGTTTGGCCCATCCATTTTCAATTTCAAACAGGCGGCGGCGCTGGCGTTGGCCGCCGACGCCGCGCGCCAGGTGGCCAACGCCGCGGAGTTGATCGGCGCTGTGATAGAGCTGTTGGGCGATGAAGATCGCCGCCAGTCGATGCGCGAGTCGGCGTTGGCCTTCAGCGGCGCCCATAGCGGGGCCAGCCAGCGCATGAGCGCTCTGTTTCGCCGCAAGCTGGAGGCCTGATCCGCGAGGGCGCGAGCCCCGCGCCGTCGTTTGCGAAAAAATTAATGATTCGCCGGCTGATCTGCGCTGTGCCTTCTTCTACTCTTCAAGCAAGAGCCGCGTCGGCGACGCTGCTCTCCCGAGGCCGCCGGCCCGGGACGGACGTGCAAAACCCAGTCATGCCCCAGGCCGGTCCCCGCCATCGGAAAACTTCCGAGCGGACAGATCGAACATGACTGGCGCAACGCGCCGCCGCATCGACTCCGCTGTCTAACAAGACAAGGAGCTACCATGTTAGCCAATTACAGCGTGTTGCCCACGATGAGCCTGCCGTCCACCACCGACCTGGTGCGTCTGGATCAGCGACCGCACCCGCCCATCACCCTGAACAGCTCGGCCCTGGAGGTCATGACCGATTTGCGATTGATCAACCCGGTGGGTATTCATCAGAGCGCCAGCTTGCGCGAAGCCCACGACCGGATGATCAGCCACGGCATACGGCTGCTGTTCGTCCACGATGGTGACGGGCAATTCACTGGCCTGATCACGGCCACCGATTTGCTGGGCGAGCGGCCTATCCAGTGCATGAAGGAGCATGGCAAACATTACGTCGATATCGGCGTTGGCGACGTGATGACGCCGCGCAAGCAACTAGAAGCCTTGAACCTGCTTGATATCGAGCACGCCAGCGTGGGCCACATGGTGGCGACGATGAAGCAGATGGGGCGGCAGCACGCGCTGGTGGTGGAGCTCAATCCGGGCAACGGCCATTACGAGTTGTGCGGGCTGTTCTCCACTTCCCACATGGCCAGGCTGCTGGGCATGCCGCTTTCCTTCATCCGCGTGCCGCAGGCGCTGTCGGAAATCCAGTACTCGCTGCTGCACGCGATATGAGGGGCGCGGCGCGCAAGTCGGCAAGAATCGGGTCGCCGCGGCGGCCCGATCTGCTTATGCTGGGGCTGTGATCGAAGGGAGAGCAGACCATGCACGGCGAAATTCTGGAAGAAGACCGCGACTACGGCCGCATCCGCGACGCCATCCGCTACCTGGTGGCGAACGCCGAGCGCCAGCCGGAACTGGCCGAACTGGCCGACGCGCTGCATCTGTCGGAATCGCGCTTGCAGCGCTTGTTCACCCGTTGGGCCGGGGTCAGCCCCAAGCGTTTCTTGCAACATCTGACCTGCGAGGCGGCCAAGGCGAGGCTGAGCGGGCAGGCCTTGCTGCCGTTGTCGCATGAACTGGGCCTGTCCGGCGGCGGCCGGCTGCACGATCTGTTCGTGACGCTGGAGGCGATGACGCCGGGCGAATACCGCAACGGCGGCGCCGGCCTGGCGATCGAATGGAGCGTGGAGGCCAGCCGCTTCGGCCCGGTGCTGGTGGCGCGGACCGCGCGCGGGGTGTGCGCGGCGCAATTCGTCGCAGACGAGATGGAGGCCGTGGCCTGGCTGAGCCGGCGCTGGCCCAAAGCCGCGTTGCGGCATGTTCCGGGCGGCGGCGCGGCGGTGGCCGCCGCCATGTTCGAGCCGCTGCGCGCCGACGGCCAGACGCCGTTGGCGCTGCGGGTGCAGGGCAGCAATTTCCAGATTCAGGTCTGGCGCGCGCTGTTGTCGATTCCCTACGGAGGTTTCGCCAGCTACGGCCAGATCGCCGCCGCAGTGGGACGACCGCGGGCGGCGCGGGCGGTGGGCAGCGCGGTGGGCGCCAATCCGGTGGCCTGGTTGATTCCCTGCCACCGGGTGATCCGCGCCGAGGGCGCTTTGGGCGAATACCGCTGGGGGGCGGAGCGTAAAGTGGAACTGATAGGCTGGGAGGGCGCGGTGATGGCTGGCCTGCAACCGGCTTGATGCGGCTTCATCGTTATCCCGTCCGTTGGCTGAGTTGTAGAAAGAACAGCCGCGCCAATTGATCCAGAGCGGGGTCGCCCAGGCTCTCCGGCCGCCGGTACAACGCCATTGGCACTGCGGGCAGCGGCGGCAGCGATTCTCGCGGCAACGGGGCGACGCCGGGCAGTTCGTCGTCCGACAGCAAGGCGCCGATGCCCAGGCCGGCTTGCAAGGCGGCCTGCACCGCCAGCAGGCTGGAGCTTTCCAGGACCACGCGGTAGGGGCGGCCGGCTGTCTCAAGCGCTTGCAGCATGGCGTCGCGCCAACTGCAGGGCGCGGCGAACAGAATCAACGGTATGAGATCTGCGGCCGGCATCGTGCCGTGCTGGGCCAGCCAGGGCAGCGAGCATTCCACCACCCAGCTGGGCGTGGCATCCAGCTGCGTCACCCGCGGGCTGGCGATCAGCAAATCCAGTTCTTCGTGCTGGAAGGCCGCGCTCAACTCCCGCCCCGGCGCCACTCGGATGTCCAGTTGCAGCTGCGGCCGAGCCGCGGCGAAGTCCGCCAATACCCGCGGCAGATTGCGGCTGACCAGATCCTCGATCAAACCGATGCGGCAGCGGCTGGCCGGCGCGACTGGCGTGGATGGACGCATTTGTTCAGTCAGGCTGACGATGCGTTCGGCGTAGGGCAGCAATTGCTGCCCCGCCGCGGTGAGGCTGACGCCGCGCGGCGAACGCTGCAGCAGGGTTTGGCCGCAGTGCTGTTCCAGTTTACGCAATTGCAGGCTCAAAGCCGGTTGAGTGCGTCCCAAGTCCGTTGCCGCGCGATTGATGCTGCCGCGGCGGGCCACGGCGATCAGCGCGCGCAGCAAGCCGGTGTCCAAGTCTCTAGTCATGATTTTTTCTTATAACAATGCCTTGAATTTTCAGTCTACCTATAACTGGCGGGAAGGTTTAGCCTGTAGGCGAATATTTCTGATGAGGCGCGCAAACATGTTTATCGCGGCGTTACTACTGGCGGTCGCCGGCTCCGTCGTCTATCACTTGTCGATCAAGCAGGTGCCGGAAGCGGCGAATCCCTTCTTTTCATTGGCGGTCAGTTATGGCGTGGCCATGCTGGTGTGCGTGTTGGGAATGTGGTGGTTGCCCGGAGGCGGCCAGCGCGGATTGGCCGCGCTGAATTGGAGCAGCCTGGGGGTGGCGGCGGGCATTGTCGGCATCGAGCTGGGTTTTTTGCTGGCTTATCGCGCCGGCTGGCATGTCGGCTACGCGGCGCTCAGTTCCAATGTGCTGACCGCGCTGGTGTTGCTGCCGCTAGGCTATTTGCTGTTTCGTGAACAACCGTCGCTGGGCAAGCTCGGCGGGATGGCCTTGAGCATGGCCGGCTTGTGGATGATGCTGCGTTTCCGTTGAGCGCCGCCCGGCAGGCGGGCGGCGCTCAAAGCGCTTGTCAGCCGGCGTGCAGCGGTAGGTAAACGGCCAGTTTGAAGCCATCGGACTGATCGCAAAACTCCAACCGGCCTCTATGCTGCTTGACCACGCGGCTGACGATGGCCAAACCAAGGCCGCTGCCGCCGTCTGTGCCGCGGTGTTCGGCCAGCCGTTCAAACGGAGCCAGCGCGGTTTCTCGCAGCTCGGCCGGGATGCCCTTACCGTGGTCCAGCACGCTGAGCACGGCAAAGCCGTCGACTTGCTCGACGCAGACTTCCACCGGCGGCGCGCCGTAGCGGCGCGCGTTTTCCAGCAGATTGGACAATAAGCGCTCCAGCGCCAGCCCGTCGCCTTGCAGCTCCGGCTCGGCCCGCCGTTCCAGGCGCGCGTCCATGCCTTCGCGGGCGAAGCGGGATACTACGCTGGCGGCGAGGTCGGCCAATGCCACCGGCTCCAGCCGGGTGGTTTCCTCGGCGCGGGCGAAGTCGATGAATTGGCGCACGATCTGCGACAGCTCGTCGATGTCGGCCAGCATATCGTGCTGGTCCGGGCTGTCCTGCTGTAGCTCCAGCGTCAGCTTGAGCCGGGTCAGCGGCGTGCGCAGATCATGGGACAGGCCGGCCAGCATCAACCTGCGCTCGCGCGCGGCGCTGTCCAGCGCCTGCGCCATCAGGTTGAAGTTATGGGCCAGTACCTTCACCTCGCGTGGGCCGTCCTCCGGCACCGCCGCCGGCATGTTGCCGGCGGCCAGTTCTCGGCTGGCCAGCACCACGCGGCTGATTGGCCGCGTTACCCGCCAGGCGACGACGAAGGCCAGCAGGCTGGCGACGATGGAGGCCAACAACGCCGCCTGCATGATGGTGTTGATCGGGCGGTCGCTATAACGGCCGAAGGGCAGCACCAGCCAGTAGGCTTGGTCCAGCACATGCACATTGACCCAGAGTTCGCTGCGATCCTCAATCTGGGCGTGTCGCACTTCGATGGGTTCGTTGAGGCCATGAGACAGCCGCTGTGCCAGGGTTTCGCCCAAGCGCGGCACGTAGTCGGTGAAGTTGACGCCTTGATCGGCATTGATCGGCAGAAGCCGCGGCAGGCCGGGTCGGTTGTAGCCGGCCAGGAATTCGGCGCGCTCGGTGTTGGTCATCGCCTCCATCGTGCCTTCCAGGAAGGCCAGGGTGTCCACCGTTTGCGAATACAGCTGCTTGTCCAAGAGCTTGTGGCGCTCGCCCGCGGCCATCCACAGAGTGACGAACTGAGTGGTCAGCACCACCAGCACCACCAGCACGGCCAGCCGAAAAAACAGCGAGCCGGTCAGCTTGCGCACGGTTTACTCCCGCGGCGTGCCGTCCGGCACGAACACATAGCCGTAGCCCCATACCGTCTGGATGAAGCGCAACTGGGTGTCGCCGCTTTCCAGTGCCTTGCGCAGCCGGGAGATATGCACGTCTATGCTGCGGTCCAGCGATTCGCCGTTGCCCTTGCCCAGAGCCATTTCCATTAGTTGTTCACGGGTCAGCGGCCGGCGCGGGTGGCTGACCAGCACCGACAACACTGCGAATTCCGCGCTGGTCAGCGTGACCGGTTGGCCGGCCTTGCGCAGTTCGCGCTGGCCTAGGTTGAGCACGAATTCGCCGAAGCTCACTTCCTCGTCGGCGTCGTGGCGCGCGCCCAGCGCCGGCGTGGCGTGATGACGGCGCAGCACTGATTGGATGCGGGCGGTGAGTTCGCGCGGATTGAACGGTTTGGGCAGGTAGTCGTCGGCGCCCATTTCCAGGCCGAGGATGCGGTCGATGTCTTCGCCACGCGCGGTGAGCATGATCACCGGAATGGTTTCGCCCTGGGCGCGCAGCCGGCGCACCACCGCCAGGCCGTCCTCGCCGGGCATCATCACGTCCAGCACCATCAGGTCCGGGCGATTGCGCGCCAGCTTGCGGTCCAGGTCCTTGGAGTCCGGCAGCGCTTCCACCGCGTAGCCCTGTTGGCTTAGATAGCGGGTCAGCAGCTCGCGCAGCTTGGAGTCGTCGTCGACGACCAGTATCTTATTGTGTTCCATGCGTTTTTTCCTCGGAGCGGAGTGTCAGCTTAGCGGCTGGCCCCGGGATGCGGCAGCGCGCCTGATGAAGATATGTTAAGCCGGTTCTCGCGGTCACACACCTTAACAAATCAGCGATTGTCGCTCATGTCTGCCTCATGCCGCGAGTCTAGGCTGCGTAATGGGGCCTTCCTGCGCTTTGGGCGCCTTTTGATGCCTTTGGCATCCACGGCGCATGGTGTATGCTGTCCGCCCTCGCCGGACTTGGGTCCGGAGTTCCTTTTCCAGCCTATTCGACAGGATAAAACAGGTTTCATGACGCGGTTGCCGATTCTTCTCATATTTGCCTTGCTGCAAGCGCTTGCCGGCGCGCCGGCCCTGGCGCGAGGGAAGGAGCGCGGCCCCATGCCGCCGGATATGGAACCGGCGCAGGGCCGCCGCTGCCAGGCGCAGCCCGATCCGGATTGTAAGGAATTGCGTCGTCTGCGCAATTTGCGTCTGCGCGAGGCGGTGCAGGACGGCGATTTGCCGAAGGAACAGATGCACCGTCCGCCGCCGCCGTATTGGCGGATGAGCCCGGACGGCGCCGCGCCGCCGCCGCCGCCGGATCGTATCAAGCCTCATTTCTGGCGGGACCGCCGCAAACATGGTTCGGACTGAGCCTTCTCCGTATCAAGCCTGGCTGGCGAAGCGGGATTTCTATTGATAAGCTTTGAATAGAGTACGCCAGCCTTTTCATTCCAATTCAAACTCACATTGCCGGAACGGTTTGCGAAGCAAGCTGATTTCGCGGGCATGTGCCTGGCTGGCCGTCCGCCGCGCCGATAGCGCGCAGCGTCGTTTTCGCCCAATAGAATTTGTTCATGATCCCGCGAGTCGGGTGTTGCTGCGTGCGGACACGGCGCATCGGCGTCTCAATGCCATATTGCTGAGGCGCAGCAAACATTGAACAGATTCATAGGCGGGCGCGGAGATAACTGGTCATGCGCAAGGGGCATGCCTTGAAAAACGATAGGGGATACGGCGCGTTGCGGCGCGCCTGGGGGCTGGGACTGGCTTTGTGCTGGCTGGCGGAAGCGGCAGCGGCGCAATGGGATTGCAGCCGCGCCACCGCGCCGCAGCGTTGCGAGCTGCACCGTCAGGGCACGATGGCCTGCAATGATTTGCCGGTCAACGGGCGGCACGCCTGCCTGGAGTTTTACACGCCGGCCTTGAGTTGCCTGCGTGAGCGCGATGCCAAGCGTTGCGAAGCTTTGCGGGCGGCGCATAGTTCTTGCGACGGGTTGGAAGGCAAGGCGCGACGCGTCTGCGTCAACGAGCGGCTACCGCCGCCGGATTGCGCACGCTCCGCCAATCCCGCGCGTTGCCGCGCCCGCGCGGAGGCCGAACTCAAATGCGCGGACCGCGAGATCGCCCAGCGGCTTTGCGTGCGCCAGGCTTTGCAGCCGGACTAAGAACCTGTTCAAAGTCTGTTGCGCTTCGTGAAGCGTTGCACGGTGAGTACGGCATTCGAAATGCTCATGTACCACGTGTACATTCCGCTTTCTCAGCCGTTTTCGCCTTGTCTCGTCCTTGCTCGAGAGGTTTTGAACAGGTTCTTAAGCAAACCACTGATCTCCACAGGTACTGCCTGCGTCGGCGCGCCTTGGCTCAGGTTTTCTGCGAGGTTTTGTTAGCGCTGTCATTTGGCCGTGGTGGGATCAAACCACAGGCTGCGGTCGGCGAAAGGCGTGCTGGGCGGCAGGAAGGGATTGTCGATGCGGATCAGCCGCCGGTGCTTCAGGTCCAGCCGCTGGATCAGGCCGGCGTGGTATTTCTGGAACAGCCGCTGGAACTCGCCGTTGCGCAGCATTTGTTTCATGCCCTGATCCACGCGTTGCGCCAGCCGTTGCCCTTCCGCGTCGCGGCCAAACCAAAAATACGTGGGCAGCGGGTAGTACAGCAATAAGGACCGCTCCAGCGCCATGTGCCGGTATTGTGGCTGGTACACGCGGATTTCCTCCTCCACTTCCGCCACGCCGCGCGAGAACGCGTCGCCCAGGCCGCGCTCCAACATGCGGAACAGGCCGTCGTAATTAGGGTCGGTCACCACGGTCAGCCCGGCCTGTTTCAGGATGGCGTTGTCGCCCCAGCCATCGCCTTGGATGATGCTGAAACGGCGCAAGTCCGCCAAGCTGGCCACCGTGTTGAAATCCGTTTGCCGCGTGTCCCGGATCAGCAGTACGCGATAGCCGAGCAAGCCGCGGTCTATCGGAATCCGCACCGGATGATAGCGACGTTCGTAGTCGCGGTTGGTTTCACGGATCACCACGTTGAGCCGGCCGCGCGGATGACTCAGCTCCTGCAATTGACGCGCTTCGTTCATGCGAGGCGCGAAGCGCAGGCTGTAATCACCCCAACGCGGGCGGGTGGCGTCCAACGCGGCGCGCAGAATCGCCCAATGGTAGTCGTAGCGCTCGTCGACGGAAGTTTCCGGCGCGTGGCCGATGTAGATCATGCCGGCAGCCAGGGAGGCTGCCGGCGATCCACAGCCGAAGGCGACGAGGGCGGCGAGCCAACAGCCGGCCAGCCGGCGAAGAAACAGAGATTGCCGCATCGGAAGAGCCTCGAAAAAGCGCGCAGACGCAGCACGCCGCTTCTTCATGATGGATAGCGGCGTCGCGCCGCGCAAGGGCTGCTCGCCGTTGCTGTGTTTGCGCGCGGTCAAGCGGCTATGCAAAACAAAGACTAGCAGTGAATATTCATATCGACATGAATATATCTGCCTCCTATCATCTCCCGGATGCCGGAACCGCCTTGTCGGCAAGCGGCATTCACACTCGGGGGACGATTTATGCAATTCAAGAAAACACTGCTGGCCTTGTCGCTGGGCCTGGCCTTGGCGCCCGCGCTGACCATGGCTGCGCCGCCGCTGATGGCCGCCAACAGCGGTTCCACCGCGGAAGCCGCGCGCGGCAACGCTTGGCTGGAAATCGATAAGGCGGCGCTGGATCACAACCTGGCCGAGCTCAAGCGCTTGGTGGGTGCAGACACCAAGGTGTGCGCCATCTTGAAGGCGGACGCTTATGGCCACGGTATCGCCAACGTGATGCCGTCCATCATCGCCCAGGGTATTCCCTGCGTGGGCATCGCCAGCAATGAAGAGGCCCGCGTGGCCCGCGCCAGCGGCTACAAAGGCGTGGTTGCGCGCGTGCGCAGCGCCACGCAGGAAGAGATAGCCGACGGCCTGCAATACGATATGCAAGAGCTGGTGGGCAATCTGGAGTTGGCGCGTCAGGCGTCCGCGCTGGCCAAGCGCCAGGGCAAGACGCTGCAAATCCATCTGGCCATCAACTCCGCCGGCATCAGCCGCAACGGAGTGGAGCTGGCCAGCAAGCAAGGCCGCCGCGATGCCCTGGCCATGCTCAAGCTGCCTAATCTGCAAGTGGTGGGCATCATGACCCACTTCCCGGTGGAGGATAAGGCCGACGTGCAAAAAGGCCTGGCGGCGTTCAATAAGGAAAGCGCTTGGCTGATCAAGGCCGGCGGGCTGGACCGCAGCAAAATCACCCTGCACTGCGCTAATAGCTTCGCCACGCTGGAAGTGCCGGAAGCCCGACTGGACATGGTGCGCCCGGGCGGCGCCATCTTCGGCGACACCGTGCCCAGCCACACCGAGTATCTGCGCGTGATGGCGTTTAAATCGCGAGTGGCGGCGGTCAACCGTTATCCGGCCGGCAATACCGTGGGCTATGACCGTACTTACACCCTGAAGCGCGAGTCCTTGCTGGCCAACATCCCGGTCGGGTATTCCGACGGTTATCGTCGCGCTTTCACCAATAAGGCGCATGTGTTGGTCAATGGTCAGCGCGCGCCGGTGGTGGGCAAGGTGTCTATGAACACCTTGATGGTGGATGTGACCGAGATTCCGGGAGCCAAGATAGGCGACGAGGTGGTGTTGTTCGGCAAGCAGGGCCAGGCCGAAATCAGCGCCGGCGAGCTGGAGGACATCAACGGCGCCTTGCTGGCGGACCTCTACACCGTGTGGGGCAATTCCAATCCCAAACTGCTGGTGAACCGCTAAATCGGGCCGCGTCGCCGCCGCCGAGAGCGGCGGCGGCAGTGTGAGTCTTCACAGTCTGCTGGCGAATTGCCTCGGTTTGGACTTAGATGAATCATGTCCCCGCATCAGGAGTAAGCCATGCAGTTCGACGAAGTTCGCCCCGAGCATTTCACCACGCTGTCCCGCAACCCGTTTCCGCATATTCTAATTGACCGGGCCTTGCAGCAGATCGCCGGCGGCAGCGCCGACGGCTCGCAGTTCCGCAAGGACGTGCTGGCCGCCGCGGGCTGGAGCCATGGCGGGCTGACGCCGTTCGGCAAGTATCCGGCCGATGCCTGCGAGGCGTTCAATCGCATCCGCAAAGTGTTGGAAGTCACCCAGGAGCCGGACGCGATCCTGGCGGAGCTGGAAAAAGACGCGCCCAAGGTCTGATTCCGTGCACGGCTCATGCAAAAGCCCGCCAGATGGCGGGCTTTGTCATTGCGCGGAGGCGCCGGGCCTAAGAACCTGTTTACGATCTGCTGCGCTGCGGCGATACGGTGTTGGAAAAGATCTCAGAATGCTCCGTATGTACATTCCGCTTTTTCGCTCGTTTCCGCCTTGTTTCGCCTTAGCTCGCGAGATCGTAAACACGTTCTAATCGGCCGCTTTCCTCAGGATGGCGTACAACTCATCCTTGAGCCGTAGTTTTTCCTTCTTCAGATTTTCGATTTCGAAGTCGGCGGAAGGCTCGATGCGCGCTTCCATATTCTTGATCTTCTGGTCCAAATCGTTGTGTTTGTTGAACAGGCGGGTAAAGTGATCGTCTTCGGTTTTCAGCTTGCTGATCAATTCGCGGTATTCGGGAAACATGGGCGACTCCTTGGGCGGGTGGATACATGGAGCGGCTAACGACATGGGCCTGAGCGAAGCGTAAGGGCAAAATCCTGTGGTCGTCAGCGATCGGATACTGCCAAACCATGCTAACACCGCGCGGTGGCGAAGGTTATTGATCCAGAGCAGATACCCACCCTTAGGCCAGCCGGGCGCAGCAACAGGTTCCCAGGGTGTGTTCAAAGTGTCGCGAGCAAGAACGAGACAAGGCGAAAACGAGCGAAAAAGCGGAATGTACATGGGGTACATGAGCATTTCGAAGTCGGTTTCAACGCGGTATTGCCGATGCGTAGCGGACTATGAACAGGTTCTCAGGGCTTGAACCAGGGGCGCCCCTGCTGGGTGGGAAGCTGATAGCGTTTGGCCAGTTTCTCGTAGCCGCCAGCGGCGGCGAAGCGGCGCAGGCCCAGATTGAAACGGTCCCGATCGCGGACATTCCGAAAGGCCAGCCGGTAATGAGTGGGCGTGAACAGTGCGTACGGACAGAGCTTGGCTTTGATGTCGATCTCGCGGCGGAGATCGTGGCTAAACTGCTGGAAGATGTTGACGTCTGAAATCGCCACGTCGGCGCGTTCGCTGTACAACAGGCGGTTGAGAGTGACCTGCGGCGATTCCTCGCGGTAGGACGGAATCTGCGGCGTCAGCGCGGCGAAGGCGGGGCCCAGATATAGGTGGGCGCCCTGAAAGGCCGCCACCCGGAAGCGAACCAGGTCGTCCAGCCGCTGCAGGTGGATGCGGCGTTTGCACAGCGTGATCGCCATGTTCTGGTAAACGATGTAGGGCTCGGACACATGGCCGCCGCTGTTGGCGATGGCGGCGTCCACCTGGCCGTTTGCCAGCCAGGTGTGCGCGCGCAGATTGGGGCCGAAGCGGATTTGCGGCTGATAACCCGCCTGGCTCAGGGCTTGGCTGACGATGTCGTATTCCACGCCCTTGCCGCGCTCGGCGTCGATATAGGGTTGTTTGGTTTCGCCCAGCGCCACCCGTAGCGACGGCAGCGCCGCAATCTGGGCGCTGAGAAGCAGGGCCGGCAAGGCGAGAAGGACGAGATGGAGCGGCGTGAAAGCCATGGGCCGGTAGCGAATATCGATATGGTTGCAATGGCGCGCCCTTGGGCGGGGCCGTCGAATAGATTCTTTATAGCCGCTGGCCTGGGTCCAGCCTTGCCTAATGCGTGGACGCGGGCCGCGGCTGCCGCATTGTAGCGATTGCGCGGGCGTGCTTCCCCGGTTTCCGGCGGGGAACCGGCAAAAAGCGAGAATATGGCTTATCCACAGGGTTTGGCGCAATGCCGTGCTTATCCACAGCGTGCTTAGAGTCTGTTCAAAGTCTCGCGAGAAGGGCGAGACAAGGCGAAAACCGTCGAGAAAGCGGAAAGCACAAGCGGTACATGAGCATTTCGAAACAGTCCTCTCCGCGTCACGTCTCACGAAGCGTAGCAGATCGTAAACAGATTCTTACTTGATGCCCAGTCTTTCCATCCGATAGCGCATCGATCTGAAGGTGACGCCTAGCATCTTGGCGGCCTGGGTGCGATTGAAGCGAGTGCTCTCCAGCGCCTTGAGGATGGCTTCGCGTTCCACGCGGTCTAGAAAGTCCTGCAGCGCTTCGCCGTCGGCGCAGGTCGGCGCCTCGCCATCGCCCTGGCCGGCGTGATCGCTCGGCAGCAGTTGCAGATCCTGCAATTCAATACGGGCGTCGTTGGCCAGGGCCACCGCGCGTTCCAGGATGTTTTCCAGTTCGCGGAAATTACCCGGATAGTTGTATTCCAGCAAGGCTTTGAGCGCCGCGGGCGCCAGCCGCGGCTTTTCGTCGGGGGAAAAGCGTTCCAGCAGGCTGGCGATGTAGCGCGGCAGATCCTCGCGCAGTTCGCGCAGCGGCGGCATGCGCAGCGGCAGCACATTTAGCCGGTAGTACAGGTCCTGGCGAAAGTTGCCGGCGTCTACCCGCGCCGCCAGGTCCTTGTGGGTGGCGCAGATGATGCGCACGTCCACCGCTTCTTCCTGGGCGTTGCCCAGGCGGCGCACTTTCTTTTCCTGAATCGCGCGCAGCAGTTTGACCTGCATCGCCAGCGGCAGGTCGGCCACTTCGTCCAGAAACAGCGTGCCGCCGTTGGCTTGCTGGAAGAAACCGTCGCGGTCGTTGTCGGCGCCGGTGAACGCGCCTTTGCGGTAGCCGAAGAATTCGCTTTCCATCAGCGTTTCCGGGATGGCGCCGCAGTTGACCGGGATGAACGGCCGTTCGGAGCGCGCGCTGTGCTCGTGTATCATCCGCGCCGCCTGTTCCTTGCCGGTGCCGGATTCGCCGCTGACGTAAACCGCGGCCTGACTGCGCGCCAGCTTGCCGATCAAGCGCAGCGCTTCCTGGATCGCCGGCGATTCGCCGTCGAGCCGCACCGCGGCCTCGGTTTTGCCGTTGTCCACACGCAGCACGGATTTCACCAGACTGCGCAATTGCGCCAGACTGACCGGTTTTTGCAGGTAGTCGAAGGCGCCGGCCTTCATCGCCAGCACCGCGTTGTCGGTGTTGCCGTAGGCGGTGATCACCGCGATGGGCACGTCCAGGCCCTGTTCGGCGATATGACGCACCACTTCGATGCCCTCGCCGTCCGGCAGGCGCATATCGGTCAGCGCCAGGTCGAAGGGCTGGCTGTTCAGGCTGAGTTTGGCGGCGCCGACGCTGGCGGCGGTGGCCACGTCCAGACCCATCTTGATCAGGGTCAGTTCCAGCAGTTCGCGGATGTCCGGTTCGTCGTCGATCACCAGCACGCGCAGGGAAGATTTAGCCATAAGCCTTGTGACAGATCAGACGGAACACGCCGCCGGGCGGGCAGTAGTCCAAGCGCGCGTCGTTGGCTTCCGCCAGTTCGCGAGCGATGTACAGGCCCAGTCCGGTGCCGGCGCTTTCCGTGGTGAAAAAGGGTTCGAACAAGCGGGCCTGGGCATCTTCGCTCATGCCTGGGCCATCGTCCATGACCTTGATGGTCAGGTGGTTTTCCACCTCGCCCACTTCGATGCGCACCGCGCCCGGCTGTTTGCTGGAGTAGCGCCAGGCGTTGGCCAGTAGATTGTTGAGAATCTGGCCAAAGTGGCCGCGGTCGAACTGGACCGCGGCGGTCTGCGCCTGGTAGACGCAGCAGATCGCGCCGGCGGCGGCGGCTTCCACTACGCCGAAGTGGTCCAGCAGCTCGTCCAGGAAGGGTTGCAGCCGTATCGGCTCCGGTTTGATCCGGTCGCGGCGGTTCAAGGCCAGCACTTCTTGCACCATGTGATTGATGCGTTTGCTGTTGCCCTGCACGATGCGGATCAGCCGTTGGCGCGCGGGGTCGGTTTCGTCTTCGGCCAGCAGGTCGGCCGCGTGGTTGATCGCCGACAGCGGGTTGCGGATTTCATGGGCGATATTGGCGGTGAGCCGCCCCAGCGCCGCCAGTTTGACGCGTTTGCCCTCCTCCGCCATGTCCGCCATGTCGCGCATGAACAGCAGGAGAGCGTGATCGTCGCCCACCAGCACCGGCACCATGCGGCCCACCAATTGACGGCCGCGGATGTTGCGGTCGATGAAGCTGGGATTGGGCGGGCAGCCGTTGTGCCGCCAGCGTTCCACCAGCGGCAGCAGTTCGGGAACGGGGTGGCCGCGGCGCATGGCGCCGAAGTAGCGCGCCGCTTGATTGTTGAACTGACGCAGAAGGCCGGAGGGGGCCAGCACCACCACCGCGTCGCGCTGGCTTTGCAACACCAGCTCGTTCAGGCGGTTGAGGTTGGCGATCTCGCCGCCGCGGCGGGTGGCCAGCGCTTCGGAGTCGCGCGCCACCCGGCCCAGTCTCCAGGTAACGATGGAGGTGATGAAGCCGGCGGTGGCCAGCAGCGCGGAGTAGTAGAAATCCGAGCCGCGGCCTATGCCCAGGTATTGCTCGACGCCGACGAAGGACAGCAGGATCAGCGTGGCGATGGAGGCGTAGAACAGCGCGTAGCGGCCGGATGACAGCAGGCCGGCCACCGCCAGATAGGGCAAGAGCAGGATGCCGTAGCCGCTGCGCACGCCGTCGTTGATGCCCATCAGCAGCACAATCATCGCGATGTCGGCGGCGATGGCCAGCGTCAGCTGCAGGGTGTGGGCCAGCCGGCCGTTGCGCAGCAGGAACCATGCCCCGATCAGCGCGGCGTAGACGCCGCTCCATAGATAGAAGGCCTTGCCGCCGGCCACCAGCGATTCGCCTTCGCGGTTGGCGAACAGGGACATCGTCAGCAGCACCAGCAGCAGCGCCGCCCGGAAGCTGTTGATGAAGACCAGCCCGCTGCGCGGGGTCAACGGCGTCGGCGGGCGGTCCCGGTTCATGTCGTCGGCAGCTCGCTGATGGCGCTGACGCTCCATTTCTTCGGCATCAGCTTGCCCTTCTTGCCGCGCTTGCCGGCGAACTCCGCCAGCGCCAGTTTTTCATCGGAGGCCTTGCCGCGCACCGACAGCGTGGACAGCAGCGCTTTTTCGCCGTTGACCAGGCCGACGGCGGTGACGGCTTCGCCGTCTTCCACCGCCATCAGCATCAAGCCGCGGCCCTTGGCCAGCTCCTTGAGTTCGGCGGCCGGGAAGGCCAGCAGGCGGCCGTTGTCTGCGGCGGCCACCAGTTGGGTGCCCTCGCCTATGCCGGAGGCCGGCAGCGGCGCCGGGGCCAGCACGGTTTCTTCCGGGTTCAGCGTCAGGAAGGCCTTGCCGGCCTTGACCCGTCCGGCCATGTCGCCCAGCTTGGCAATGAAGCCGTAGCCGCCGGAACCGGCGACGACAAATCGGGCCTCGTCCTTTCCGGATAGCATCTGGGCCGGCTTGGCGCCGTCCTGCAGGTCCACCAGCGAAGCCACCGGCACGCCGTCGCCGCGGCCGGTCGGCACGTCCGCCGGGTCCACGGTGTAGGCGCGGCCCTTGCTGTCCAGCACGATTACCGACCACACGGTGCGGGTTTCCACGACGGTGTGCAGCGCGTCGCCGTCCTTGAAGGCCAGCGCGGCGAGGTCCACGTTGTGGCCGACGCGGGCGCGGATCCAGCCCTTCTGCGACAGGATGATGGTGACCGGTTCGTCGGCTATGGTTTGGGTCAGCACCGCGCGCTCGGCGGTCTTGATCTCGCTGCGGCGCTTGTCGCCGTACTTGGCGGCGTCGGCCTGGATTTCCTCGCGCATCATGCTGCGCAGCGCGTCCGGCGTGTCCAGCACGTGGCGCAGGCCTTCGCGCTCCTCGCGCAGATCGGACAGCTCTTTCTCCAGCTTGAAGCCTTCCAGCCGCGCCAGTTGGCGCAGGCGGATTTCCAGGATGTCCTCCGCCTGTATCTCGGTCAGGCCGAAGGCCTTGATCAGGTCCGGCTTGGGCTCGTCGGATTCGCGTATCACGCGAATCACTTCATCAATGTGGATGAAGGCGATCATCCGGCCTTCCAGGATGTGGATGCGTTTTTCCACCTGGGCCAGCCTGTGCTGCAGGCGGCGGGTGACGGTAACGCGGCGGAAGTCCAGCCACTCGCTGAGAATGGGCTTTAGGCCTTTCTGACCCGGCCGTCCGTCCAGGCCTATCATCACCAGGTTCATCGAGGCATTGCCTTCCAGGCTGGTCTGCGCCAGAAGGATATTGATGAATTCGTCTGGATCCTGGCGGCTGGACTTGGGTTCGAACACCAGGCGCACAGGGCACTCGCTGTCGGATTCGTCACGCACGCGGTCCAGCAGCGACAACATCAGGCTCTTCAGGTTTTGCTGATCCTGAGTCAGCGTCTTCTTGCCGGTTTTGACCTTGGGATTGGTGGCTTCTTCGATTTCCGCCAGCACTTTTTGCGCGCTGGAGCCGGGTGGCAGTTCGGACACGATCACGCGCCACTGGCCGCGCGCCAGTTTTTCCACTTCCCATTTGGCGCGCACGCGCACGCTGCCGCGGCCACTTTCATAGGCGGCGAGGATGTCTTCGGCCGGGGTGATGATCTGGCCGCCGCCGGGGAAGTCCGGCCCGGGCACGTATTGCATCAGCGCCGCGGTGTCCAGCTCCGGGTTGTCCAGCAAGGCGATGCAGGCGCTGGCCACTTCGGTCAGATTGTGCGGCGGGATTTCGGTGGCGAGACCCACGGCGATGCCGGAGGCGCCGTTGAGCAGCACCATGGGCAGGCGCGCCGGCAGCAAGCGCGGCTCCTCGAAGGCGCCGTCGTAATTGGGTACGAAGTCCACCGTGCCCATGTCGATTTCCGACAGCAGCAGATCTGCGATCGGCGTCAGCCGCGCCTCGGTGTAACGCATCGCCGCCGCGCCGTCGCCGTCGCGGCTGCCGAAGTTGCCCTGGCCGTCGATCAGCGGGTAGCGCAGCGTGAAGTCCTGCGCCATGCGCACCAGCGCTTCGTAGGCGGAGCTGTCGCCGTGCGGGTGGTATTTACCCAGGATTTCACCAACCACGCGCGCCGATTTCACCGGCTTGGCGCCGTGGGCCAAGCCCATGTCGCGCATCGCGTACAGGATGCGGCGCTGCACCGGCTTCTGGCCGTCGGCCACTTCCGGCAGCGCGCGGCCCTTGACCACGCTCATGGCGTATTCCAGATAGGCGCGCTCAGCGTAGAGGTCCAGTGGAATCCACTCGCCATTGTCGGCGTCCGCCGCGGGCGGAGTGGGCGGCGGCGGGGTCAGGGCGGCGGCGCCGTCCGGCGTATTCTCGGCAAACAGATCGTTATCGTTCATATGGGCAAGGCAGGAGGTGAATCGGTTAGCGTTCATCGGCCGGCGTTTGCGCCACGGCAAAGCCTGTCCTCACGGTTATAGCTGGCGAGGACGCGTTGTCGTAAGCTTGGCCCGGACGCGCCGCAAGCCGGCCGATGATAATGAATCAGTTCAGGGGAATTCTACTATGGCAAACCGAGTTGCGTGGCACTGCCACCGTTTCGATGGTTTTACGCCGCTGGCGTTGTATCGGGCCTTGCAGCTGCGCGACCAGGTGTTCGTGGTGGAGCAGCAGTCGATTTACGGCGATGTGGACGGCGTGGATGTGCACTGTCTGCACCTGTCCGGACACGACGACGGCGGCCGGCTGCTGGCTTACGCGCGCTTGATTGCGCCGGGGGAGAAATACCCGGACGCGGCGGCGATAGGCCGGGTCGTGGTGGCGCCGGAGGCGCGTGGCCAGGGCTTGGGCAAGGCGCTGCTGGCGCAGGCGGTGGCGCAGTGCCGCGCGCATTTTCCCCAGGCGGCCATCATGTTGTCGGCGCAGACCGACGCGCAGGCCTTGTACGAGAGCTTTGGTTTCCGCGCGGTGTCCGAGCCTTACGACGACGGGGGGATTCCGCATGTGGATATGCGGCGCGAGGCCAGCGCTTAAAACAATGATATTGTACTGCTCGCAATGAAAAACCCACCCCGCGAAGGGGTGGGCGCATTAAGCGGGAGGACGGGCTCAGCGTTTGACCGCCGGGCCGTCGCTGCCCAATTCCACCGCGTAAGCCAGCGCCAGTTGAGAGAACTTCAGCGCGTGGCGAGCCTGGTTGCCGGCGCTGGGGAGGGTGTCGCGCACGGTGTGGATGTTGGGGTTGGATTGGTTGAAGGCGGATTCGAACGGGAAGGACGCCGGATAGCCGTTCTTGTGCCAAGAGGCGTGGTCGGAGCACGCGTAGCCGCACGAGCTGTAGCCCACTTTCAGACTAGGCAGGTAGACCTTGGCCAGGTTGGCTAGGAAGGTGTTCTGCGACGCGTTGGTGTAGTCGGTGAACAGGAAGATGTCCTCCGCGCTGCCCTGGTAGTTGGTCATGTCCAGCTGCAAGGCCCCCACTACGTTGACCTTCTGCTGCTTGTAGCGGTTGGCGATGTCGGAGGAGCCGCGCAGGCCGACTTCTTCCGCCGCGTAGGCCATGAACTTGATAGTGCGGCGCGGCTGGTAGTTGTTGGCCATCAGCACGCGAATCACCTCGGTCAGGCTGGCGATGCCGGAGGCGTCGTCGTCGGCGCCCGGCGCGCGGCTGGTTTCGCCGGTGCCGTTGCCCACGGTGGAGTCCAGATGCCCGCCCAGCACCAGGGTTTCGGCTGCATTGTCCTTGCCCTTGATGGTGAGGATTACCGATTTTTGCGGCCAGGCGCTGTGGGCGAACTGTTCCACGCTCACGTCGCCGCGGCCGGCGGCCAGCTGCCGCCATTGGCTGGCGATCCAGTTGGAGGCGTTGACGCCGTGGCTGGTGGTGTAGAAGCGGTTCTGGTAGTTGGACAGGGACTGGATGGTGCCGAGGATGTTGCTGTCCTGCAGCTGCGGCAACAGCTTGTTGACGACGGCCTGGTCGTTGATCTGGTAGCTGGGCAGCAGCGTGCTGGCCACAGGGGCCTTTAGCGCTGTGCGCGCGTCCTGCAGATCCTTGTGCACGATGAAGCCACCGCAATGGCGCAGGCTGTGGTGGATGGCATCCGACAATTGCGGCAGCACGCTGTCGTCCACTTGCACCAGGTGGACTTTCTCGGTGGTCACGCCCTTGGCGGACACGCCGGCCGGCAGCGCGCTCACCGCCAGTTGGCGGCTTTCCTGACTGCGGCTTTTCGGGCTGACCTGTTGCAATAGCTGGTAGGCGTCGTCGCCGATGGAAATCCACACCGGGGCGGCCTGGGCGGCGCCGGCCAGGCTGGTGGCGGCCAAGAGCGCGACGAGACTCGGTTTGAGAGTGAGCATTCCGGAATTCCTGAGCGATGCCGGCCATGAACGAGCCATGGCCGGCGGATGGGAGAAACGGCGCGGACCGTCACGGCCGCGCCGTTAGGCGGTCATCAGCTGCCGCAAGCCACGCCCACGGCGGAGAAGGCCTTGGTCACGTCGGCCTTGCTGTAGCCGCGCGCTTCGGCCGCTTTTTCAACCCCGCAAGCGGCGCTGTTGTAAGTGGCGTTGGCGGTCCAGTACAGGCGGTTGGCGTCCACGAACACTTCAAAGGCCTTGCGGGTGTTCCAGCCGGCGCTGGTGGCGATCAGGTAGAAGGCCTTGTTGTACACGCCGCTGGAGTAGTGCACGTCCAGGCCGCTGGTGTAGTCCTTGGCGTGGCCGATGGAGCGGCCGTCCTTGGTCGGGTCGGCGAAGTAGCGCAGCGCGCCGGTCTGCTTGAAGATCTCCGCGCCCACCAGGAAGTCGTTCTTGCCCTTCATGTAGTACTCGGCGGCTTCGCCTGCCATGTCGGAGAACGCTTCGTTGATGCCGCCGGACTGGCCGCTGTAGACCAGGCCGGAGTTCTGCTCGGTGAAGCCGTGGCTGACTTCGTGAGCGGACACATCCAGCGACACCAGCGGATAGAAGCGGGTGGCGCCGTCGCCGAAGGTCATCGCGCTGCCGTCCCAGAACGCGTTTTCATAGTTGCGGCTGTAGTGCACCTTCATCAGCAGCTTCTGGTTGATCGGACGCAGGTTGAACCAGTCCTTGTACAGATTGAACACTACGTTGCCGAAGTAGTGGGCGTCGTTCAGCGGCGAGTAGGCTCCGTTGATCTGCTTGTAGGTGTTGGTGGGGCAAGCGAACTTGTACGGGGTGGTGCCGCTGGTGCCGCCGTTCAGGTTGATGGTGGCCACGTTGCCGCTATCCATCTTGCAATCGCTGGTGACGATCAGCGGACCGTAGTTGGTGCCGTACAGGTATTTGCCGGTCTTGGCGTTGCCGCCGGGGCCGTTGGCTTCGGCGTGGTTCAGGCCTTCCCACTGCTTCAGCACCTGGCCGCTGTTGGCGTCGATGATGAAGTGCGGGCGGCTGGGTTCCTTGCCGCCTTCCACCAGGAAGGACACCAGATAGACCAGTTGGGCGGTGTTGTTGTCCAGACGCACCACCAGTTCGGTCTTCTCGTTGCGGGTTTCATAGCCGTTGGCCTTCAGCGCCTTGGCGCTGGAGAGCGCCTGGGAGGCGCTGAGGGCCGGCTTGACCGTGGCCAGGTCGGAGGCGATGCCGCGCACATAGTAACCGGACAGCTTGCTCGCCGACGCCGTGGACGAGCCTTTGGCGAACTGTTTTTCCTCCACCACGGCCTCGCCCCACACTGGCACGCCCTGATAGTACTGCTGGTAGCGGGTGACGACTTTGCCGTTGGGGAACTGGGCGCTGCGTTGCGCTTTCAGTTCGCTCCGGTTGATGCCGGCTGCGCTGAACACGCTGGCGCCGTCGACGAGTTTGCTGGATTTGGCCAGCGCTTCCAGGTTGACGCGCTCGGCGGCGTGGGCGGAGCCGTAAGCCAGGGCGAGAGCGGACAGCACCAGTACGCGAACCATCGCAGTTTGGGTTTTCATCACGACTTTTTCTCCAATGTAGATCAGCAGGACACGGTAATGCCCCGCGTCAAGCCGGCTGGTCTTGCATAAAGGCCGCCGGCGCCAGACAGGCTTGCGCCTGCCCTTTCGGACGCTTGGAAATCGCTCCCTCTAGATGGCTGCCGCCATCTGGCGAAGAGGTTTTCGCCGCGTCCCTCATGCGTTCCCGACATGGGACGCCGCTCTGAGCATGGGAAAGAAATTGCTGAAACCAGAGGACGTTGGCTTGGTTTGTTCTGACGACCACTTGCCAAATGCATAAATTATGTATTGGTTTTTCCGTCTTGATATGCATCTGTTCTAAGTGCCAGTTGCCTAGCGATTGCCGGCGACGGGCATGACCAAAATCAAAGCGGGGCGTCGAATCCTTGGTGGACAAGGAGAAGAGAGGGAAACATCAAGAAAATGAAAAGCCGCACCATCCCGATGCGGCTTGTTGTGATGCGGCAACATCCAAATCGCTATAAAAGCGGACAAACTGTCTAATTTGAGATGGTTGCGGTTTTTTGAATATGCGTAAAGCGCATGATATCAATGAGTTGTTCTCACCCGGGCGGGTTCAGGGCGCCAGCCGAGCGATCTTCCAGCCGCCGTCTTCCTGCAGGGAATACTGTACCCGGTCATGCAGCCGGCTGGGGCGGCCCTGCCAAAATTCCAGCCGGTCCGGCGTCACCGCGTAGCCGCCCCAGTGCGGCGGCCGCGGCACGTTCAGAGGGTGCTTGACCCCGAACATCGCCGCTCGCGACACCAGCACGCTCTTGGAGCCGATCTCGCTGCTCTGTTCGCTGGCCCAGGCACCGACGCGGCTGGTGTAGGGGCGGCTGGCGAAATAAGCGTCCGACACTTCCGGCGCCACCTGGGCCGCGCGGCCCTCGATGCGGATCTGCCGCTCCAGCTCCGGCCAGAAGAAGGTCAGCGCCACATAGGGGTTGTCGTTCAGCTGGCGGCCCTTGCGGCTCAGATAATTGGTGTAGAACAGCAGTTGGCCGTTCTCCACGCCCTTGAGCAGCACGATGCGCGAAGTGGGGCGGCCGTCCGCCCCGGCCGTGGCCAGGTTCATCGCCGTGGGCTCGGGCACTTGCGCGGAGATGGCCTGGTTCAGCCAGCTCTCCAACTGGGCCAGCGGGTCCGGCAGGCACTCCTCCGGCGACAGTTCTTTCTTGGAAAAATCCTTGCGGATGTCTGCGAGGTTCAGCGACATTTCGTCCTCCTTGATGGGGCTTATCTTATGCCAGCTCCGCTTGGGCCATATAGGAGTTTGCGCAAGAGGAGCGCTATTTTGGACGGCGCGCGGCGCCGGATTCTGCTATGTCATATAAGGCGCTGACGACGGACCGGCGCGGCTTGCCGCCGCGGCGCAGGACTTGCGGTTCAAGTTAGGCTAAAATACCCCATTTCTTTCCGCGGCTTATCCGCCCATGCATCTGTTCGCCCTTGGTTTGAACCACCATACCGCACCGCTCTCCATCCGGGAAAAGCTGGCTTTTCCTGCGGAGGTGTTGCCCAAGGCGCTGGACAGCCTGGTCAGCTCGCACGCGGCGCGCGAGGCGGCCATCGTCTCCACCTGTAATCGCACCGAGATCTATTGCACCGGCAGCGATCCGCAGGCGGCGCTCAGCTGGCTGGCCAAATTCCACGGCCTGGCGCTGGCGGAGATGCAACCCTATCTTTATCAACTGGACGAGGCCAACGCCGCGCGCCACGCTTTCCGCGTCGCTTCCGGCCTGGACTCCATGGTGCTGGGCGAGACCCAGATTCTGGGCCAGTTGAAGGACGCGGTACGTAGCGCCGAACACGCCGGCACCATGGGCACCCTGCTCAACGGTCTGTTTCAACGTACCTTCGCCGTGGCAAAGGAAGTGCGTTCCAATACCGCGGTGGGCGCCAGTTCGGTGTCGATGTCGGCGGCGGCGGTCAAGCTGGCCGAGCAGATCTTCCCCACCATAGGCGAACTGAACATCCTGTTCGTCGGCGCCGGGGAAATGATAGAGCTGGTGGCCACCCACTTCGCCGCGCGCAATCCTTCCTGTATCACCGTGGCCAACCGCACGCTGGAGCGCGGCCAGCGGTTGGCGGAGCAGTTTGGCGGCAACGCCGTCACCCTCGCCGAGCTGCCTGACATCCTGCCGCGCTACGATGTGCTGGTCACCTCCACCGCCAGCCAGTTGCCCATCATCGGCAAGGGCATGGTGGAGCGCGCGATCAAGGCCCGTCGCCACCGGCCCATTTTCATGCTGGACCTGGCTGTGCCGCGCGACATTGAAGTGGAAGTGGGCAAGCTGGCCGACGTGTTCCTGTACAGCGTCGACGATATCGCCAGCGTGGTGGAAGTGGGCAAGGAAGCGCGCCAGAGCGCGGCCGCGGAAGCCGAAACCATCATCCAGGCGCGGGTCTGCGAATTTAGCGACTGGCTGAAAAAGCGCGAGACCGTGCCGCTGATCCGCGCGCTGCGCGACGACGCCGACCGGCTGCGCCGCGCCGCGCTCGACGCCGCGCTCAAGCAGCTGGCGCGCGGCGAAGCGCCGGAGCGGGTGCTGGAAACCCTGTCGGTGCAACTGACCAATAAATTGATGCATCCCCCCACCCGGGCCTTGTCGTCCGGGCGCGGCGCGGAGCACGACGCGCAAGTGGAAGCCGTGGCGCGTCTTTATCGTTTACACCCGGAGTCGTAATGAAAGCGTCAATTGCGGCCAAACTGGCGCAACTGGCCGACCGTCTGGAAGAGGTGACCCACCTCCTGGCCAGCGAAGCGGCCACTCAAGATATGGATGCGTTCCGCAAGCTCACCCGCGAGCACGCCGAACTCAGCCCGGTGGTGGAAACCTACCAGAGCTATCGCCAGTGCGAGAGCGACATCGCCGCGGCGGAAGACATGTTGTCGGACCCGGAGATGAAGGAGTTCGCCCAGGCGGAAATCGCCGAGGGCAAGGACAAGCTGGCGGCGCTGGAGCTGGAGTTGCAGAAGCTGCTCTTGCCCAAGGACCCCAACGACGAGAAAAACATCTTTCTGGAAATCCGCGCGGGCACCGGCGGCGACGAGGCCGCGCTGTTCGCCGGCGACCTGTTGCGCATGTATACCCGCTACGCGGAACGCAACCGCTGGCAAGCGGAGATCGTATCCGCCAGTGAGTCCGACCTGGGGGGTTATAAGGAAGTGATCGTGCGCCTGATAGGTTTCGGCGCTTTTTCCCGGCTCAAGTTCGAGTCCGGCGGCCACCGCGTGCAGCGGGTGCCGGTGACCGAGACCCAGGGCCGCATTCATACGTCCGCCTGCACCGTGGCGGTGATGGCCGAAGCCGATGAGCTGGCCGACGTGGTGCTGAACCCGTCGGACCTGCGGATCGACACCTTCAGGGCCAGCGGCGCCGGCGGCCAGCACATCAACAAGACCGACTCCGCGGTGCGCATCACCCATATTCCGACGGGGATTGTGGCGGAGTGTCAGGACGGCCGTTCCCAGCACGCCAACAAGGCCAGCGCGATGCAAGTGCTGGCGGCGCGCATCATGGACATCCAGCGCCGCGAGCAGCAGCAGAAGGAGGCGGCCGAGCGCAAGAGCCTGATTGGCTCCGGAGACCGCTCCGAGCGCATCCGCACCTATAATTTTCCGCAGGGCCGCATCACCGACCATCGAATCAACCTGACCTTGTACAAGTTGGATTACGTGATGGACGGCGACCTGAGCGAACTGACCGACGCTTTGATCGCCGAACAGCAGGCGGAATTGTTGGCGGAATTGGGAGAATGACAGCGGGGCGGTACTAGCAAGGATTATTGCGTTGCCGCTGTCGGCGCAACGCGCTACACTCGCAAACTCAAGAACGGGCGGTTTGCCGCCCGCGCCCGCAGGCAGGATTGCCGCGCGGGCTTATTCTCCGAACTTTGGGCCACTTGCGTGGCCTTTTTTCTTGCCCGTTCGCCGGATAGCGGGCAAAAAAAAAGCCGGGCCCTGTCTGAACCCGGCAATGCCCAACGTGGATTGGCAGTCAATCTGGCGACGCCGCCGCATCTTGCGGCGACTCGCGGTAAGCAGTGGAAAATTCTCCGTTGCAAGCGGATGTCATCCTGTAATATTTATAATCCGTTACTATTTCAGTACGGATAAAGCCTTAGGCTCGGGAATGACGGTTCCATTTCCGGGCAAGCCAAGGCCAGGCTTGACTCCGGCTACAGGCGCCGCGCTGGAAATCGGGGAGCGCGGCATAGACGGCTCGCTCGGCGGGGAGAGCGGATCTCCATGCCATTGTTGCATGGCGGCGGCCTGCATGCCGCGGAGCGCCATTCAAAGCCCAGCCGTGCCCAGGATGCCTAGCATACGATGTTGCGCCTGGCATGACAAAGCAGTTAATTTCATGATAACCATGATAAAAAGGCATGTAAGATGAAGCTGCCACCGCTGAATGCATTACGCGTATTTGTCGTTGCCGCCGAGCATTTGTCCTTTACCCGCGCCGCCGCCGCGCTCAGCCTGACTCAGGGGGCGGTCAGCCGCCATGTGCAAACGCTGGAGGAATACTACGGCGCCACGCTGTTCACCCGGCAGGCGCGCGGGCTGTCCCTGACCGCCGAAGGCGAGGCGCTGATCAAGCCCGCGCGCGAAGCCTTCCAATTACTGAACGAAGCCAGCGAAGCGCTGCGGCTGCGGCAAAGTGATCTGCGCGTGCGCATGCCCCCCACCCCGGCAATGCGCTGGGTGCTGCCTAATCTGCCGGATTTCCAGACCCGCTATCCGGAATACACGCTGCATCTGGTGACCCAGCTGATTCACGACAAGCCGTTCAACCGGGCGGAATACGATCTGGCGGTGGTGGGCATGGCGCGCGCCGAAGTGGCGCCGGATCTGCGCACCGAGTGCATCTGCCGCGAGAAGCTGATTCCGGTCTGCTCGCCGGCCCTGCTTAACGGCAAGCATCCGCTGAACACCCCGGACGATTTGCGCCACCACACCCTGCTGCACCCGTGGCGTGATCAGGACACCTGGAAGCGCTGGCTGAAACTGGCCGGCGTCAATGGAGTGAATCCGGAAAGCGGCGTCACCTTCGACGCTTCCGAATACGCGCTGCACGCCGCCGTCGCCGGCATGGGCGTGACCCTGGCCCAGGTGTCCATGGTGACCCAGGACCTGGATTCCGGCCGGCTGGTGATGCCTTTCGACACCGTGCTGGAAACCGAGTGGAGCTATTACTTGGTCTATCCGCACGAGCTGGCGGAACTGCCCAAGGTCAAGGTGTTCCGCGACTGGCTGGTGGCCATCCTGGCCAAGAGCGAGGCCAGCAGCTGGCTGGCGCGGCGCGGCTATTGAAGCGCGTGCGGCGGCGCGTCCGCGCCGCCGCCTAAGAACCTGTTTTAAGCCTGCTTTGTAAATCTTTGTGTCCGGCACTGGATTCCGGCGGCTTATCGGCGCAAAATAATTGACTAGTCAATTATTGTCAGGTCAACAAAAATGAACACCTTAGCCGCAACCGCTGGAGCGGCCGGCGCGCTGGACTTCCGCCAGAAAGTGCTGGCCATGCTTGGCCTCTGCTTTGTGCTGCTGATGGTGGCGCTCGACCAGACCGTGGTCGGCACCGCCATGCCCACCGTGGTGGCGGAGCTGCATGGCTTCGATCTCTACGCCTGGGTAGGAACCGCCTATCTGCTGACCTCGGTCATCACCGTGCCCATCTTCGGCAAGCTGGGCGACGACCACGGCCGTAAGCCCTTCGTCTTGACCGCCATCATCCTGTTCACCGTCGCCTCCATGTTGTGCGGCCTGGCTCAGAACATGTTGGAACTGGTGCTGGCGCGCGCGCTACAAGGCGTGGGCGGCGGCATGCTGGTGGCCACCACCTTCGCCTGTGTGCCGGACATGTTTCCAGAAACCGCGCAGCGCCTGCGTTGGCAAGTGATGTTGACCGCCGCTTTCGGCCTGGCCAACGCGGTGGGCCCGACCCTAGGCGGTTTTCTCACCGAATATTTGGGATGGCGTTGGGTCTTCTTCGTCAATCTGCCGGTGGGCCTGGCCAGCCTGTGGTTTGTGTGGAGCTATTTGCCGGCGATGCGCCGAGCCGGAACCGCGTCCAAGCTGGATTGGCAGGGCGGGTTGCTGATCGCGACGCTGCTGGGCTCGATGCAATTGCTGGTGGAATGGCTGCCGCTGCACAAGCCGCTGTGGTTGATGGCCTGCCTGGGGCTGAGCAGCCTCGCCGCCTTGGCCGGCCTGTTGTGGTGGGAGCGGCGTTGTTCCAATCCGCTGCTGCCGCTGGACATGTTGAGCCACCGCAGCCTGGCGCCCTTGTTCGGCCTGTCTTTACTACTGGGCGGCGGCATGTTCGCGGTGATGTATTACGCGCCGTTGATGTTTCAGGGCGGTTTTGGCTTGTCCCCGAACCAGGCAGGCCTGCTGGTGACGCCGCTGGTGGTGTGCATCACTCTGGGCAGCATCCTGAACGGCCGCATCGTCACCCGGGTGCGCCGCCCCACCCTGTTGCTGGGTTTGGGCTTGCTGCTGTTCGCTTTCACCGCCGGCTCGCTGGGCTGGGTGAACGACGCCACCGGGCACGGGCTGGTGGCTATGCTGATGGCGGTGGGCGGCCTGGGTTTGGGCCTGCTGCTGCCTAATCTGACCATCTTCGTTCAACAGAGCGCGCCGCGAGAACAGCTGGGCGTGGCCACCGCCATGATCCAGTCCACGCGGATGATAGGCGGCATGCTAGGCACAGCGCTGGTGGGCGTGTTCGTCACCCACCGTTACGTCGCCGGCGTCAACGCTCTGTCGACCGAACCGCAATGGCTGGCCTGGCTACGCGATCCGCAAATCCTGCTCAGCCCGGACACCGCCGCCCGCTTCGAACAACTGACGACGGCGGCCGGGATCAACGGCGGTGCGCTGCTTGGCGCCTCCCGGTTGGCGCTGGTGGACGCCATTCATCTCAGCCAGTGGCTGGTGGCGGCGCTGGCGGTGTTCGGCTTATTGCTCGTGCGCCGAGTCCCGCATGTAGAATTGCGCGATGTCAAAACCAAGACGGCGGTAATCCATGACTGAACGCGCACCCAATCTGCTGCAGCAAATTGGCCGTACCGGCCGCGCCATGTACGCGGCGTTTGAGCAACAGGTGGGCTACCCCTTGCCGCGCTGGCGCATCCTCGCCGCGCTGACCGATCTGGAGCAGGCGACGCAGAAACAGCTGGCCACCCGGCTGATGATGGATCCGGGCGCGCTGACGCGGCAGTTGAAGGCGATGGAGGAGGAGGAATTGGTGCGGCGCATCACCGACCCGGCCGACAACCGCCAGACCTTGGTGACGTTGGCGCCGGCGGGCCAGGCGCTGATAGAGGCGGTGCAACCCAAGCGCGAAGCTTTTTTCCGGCACGCGCTGGCGGACGTACCCGTCAGCCAGATGGAAACCACGCTGGAAGTGCTGCACCGGCTGGAACAGCGCTTCCGCGGCCAGGATTAGAGCGGCGGCGCCGGCCGCCGGCTTTTATTCCTGCGGCTGCCACTGATAGGTTTTCAACACCGCCTTGATGCGGCCGCTTTTCTGCAGGCGGTCTATGACCTGATTCAGCTGCGCCACCTTGATATCGGAATGCGGCGCCACCGCGCACATGGTGGGCATGAAGGTTACTACCAGAGGGTGCAGCTTGAATTGCGCCGCATCTCGCGGCCAGGCGCGCGCCCAGGCGGCGAACTCCAGTTCAGACACGATGGCGACATCGCTCAGCCGTTTTTGCACCGATTTGATCAGCAGCTCCATCCGCGCCTCCTCGTTGTGCAAAGCCGGGTTGCCGCGCCAGAAGCGTTCCAGCGTGGGATAGTTGTAACCGCGGATGGTGACGATGCGCTTGCCGGCGAGGTCGCCCACCTGGCGCAGCTCCGTCGGCAGCTTCAATGTCAACGGCCGCTCCAATTGCGGGTAGATTTCATGGGTCCAGCCCAGACGCGCCGCGTTGCCGAACCAGTCCGGATTGGCGTTGCAGATAATGTCTACCCGGCCGGATTCGATGGAGGGTTCTACTCGTTTGCGGGCGATCAGGATGAACTCCGGACGTAGGCCCAATTCCGCCGCCAGCATCTCGCCGAGATCCTTGGACAAGCCGCCGCGCAGATGCTCGCCGTCCGGGGACAGCATCACGACCGGCGCCGCGTCGGTATCCGCCACGCCTATACGCAAACTACCCGCCGCCCAAGCCTCCCCGCACCAAGCCGCCGCCAGCCCCGCGAGCAGCCACAGCTTATTCGTAATGGCCATATGGATGTTCTCTCTTTATTCTTAAGCAAGCGCCCGGACAGTTGATTGCGAGTGTTAAGATGACCTTTTGAGTCCGTTGCGCTTGTTATCGTTGTAGACAAAAAAAGTTCAGCCGCCATGACAAAAACATTCTCGCATCCCCTCCGGCAACACCTGTCCCAACGCATTCTGATTCTGGATGGTGGCATGGGCACCATGATCCAACGCCATCAGTTGGAGGAAGCCGATTATCGGGGCGAGCGCTTTGCCGACTGGCCTTGCGACGTCAAGGGCAACAATGACTTGCTGGCGCTAACGCGCCCGGACGTGATCGGCGGCATTCACCAGGCTTATCTGGACGCCGGCGCCGACATCATCGAAACCAACACCTTCAACGCCACTTCCATCGCCATGGCGGATTACGCCATGGAAAGCCTAGTCTGGGAAATCAATCATGCCGCGGCCAGGCTGGTCAAGGAACTGTGCGAGAAGGCCAGCGCCGCCAATCCGGCCAAGCCGCGCTACTGCGCCGGCGTGCTTGGTCCCACCAACCGCACCTGTAGCATCAGCCCGGATGTCAACGACCCGGGCTACCGCAATGTCAGCTTCGATGAACTGGTGACGTCCTATACCGAGGCGATAGACGGCCTGGTGCGGGGCGGCGCGGACCTGCTGTTGGTGGAAACCATTTTCGACACCCTGAACGCCAAGGCGGCGGTGTTCGCCATTCACCGATACTTTGATGAGCGTCCGGGCACGCCGCGTTTGCCTATCATGATTTCGGGCACCATCACAGACCAATCCGGCCGTACCCTGACCGGGCAGACCACCGAGGCCTTCTACAACTCGCTGTCCCACGCCGACGCGGTTAGCTACGGCCTCAACTGCGCGTTGGGTCCGGACCTGCTGCGGCCCTATGTCGAGGAAATGGCGAGAGTGTCCGCCGGCTATGTATCGGTGCACGCCAACGCCGGCCTGCCCAATGCCTTTGGCGGCTACGACCTGGAGCCGGAAGCGATGGGCGTCTACGTCCGTGAGTGGGCGGAGTCCGGCCTGATCAACATCGTAGGCGGCTGTTGCGGCACCACGCCGGAACACATCGCCGCCATCGCCCGCGCGGTGGACGGCGTCGCGCCGCGGCCGTTGCCGCAGATCGAGGCCAAGTGCCGCTTGTCCGGCCTGGAGCCGTTCAACATCGGCGACGGCGATTTGTTCGTCAACGTCGGCGAGCGCACCAACGTCACCGGCAGCCGCGCCTTCGCCAAGCTCATTCTCAACGGCGACTACGCCACCGCGCTGGACGTGGCGCGTCAGCAAGTGGAAAACGGCGCCCAGGTCATCGACATCAATATGGACGAGGGCATGCTGGACGCCCATGCCGCCATGGTGCGCTTCCTCAACCTGATCGCCTCCGAGCCGGACATCGCCCGCGTGCCCATCATGATCGACAGCTCCAAATGGGACGTGATCGAGGCCGGCCTCAAATGCATACAGGGCAAGGGCATCGTCAACTCGATCTCGATGAAGGAAGGCAAGGACAAATTCGTTGAGCAGGCGCGGCTGATTCGCCGCTACGGCGCCGCGGTGATCGTGATGGCTTTCGACGAAGCCGGCCAGGCCGACACCTACGCCCGCAAGATAGAAATCTGTGAGAACAGTTACCGCATTCTGGTGGACGAAGTGGGCTTCCCGCCGGAAGACATTATCTTCGATCCCAATATCTTCGCCGTGGCCACCGGCATTGAGGAACACGCGCGTTACGGCCTGGACTTCATCGAAGCCACCGGCTGGATCAAGCAGCAGCTGCCGCACGCCAAGATTTCCGGCGGCGTGTCCAACGTCTCCTTCTCCTTCCGCGGCAACAACAAGGTGCGGGAGGCCATCCACGCCGTCTTCCTCTACCACGCCATCCAGCGCGGCATGACCATGGGCATCGTCAATGCCGGCGCGCTGGAAGTCTACGACGAGGTAGATCCGGAACTGCGCGAACGCATTGAAGACGTGGTGCTGATGCGCGCGCCCAAGGACGGCGGCGACGCCACCGAACACCTGATCGCGCTGGCGGAAAAATACAAAGGGGAAGCCGCTGGCGAGAAAAAGGGCGAAGACCTGGCCTGGCGCGCGCTGCCGGTGGAAAAGCGGCTGGAGCACGCGCTGGTCAAGGGCATTACCACCTTCATCGTCGAAGACACCGAGGAAGTGCGGCAGAAATCCGCGCGGCCCATCCACGTGATCGAAGGTCCGCTGATGGACGGCATGAACGTGGTGGGAGACTTGTTTGGCGCCGGCAAGATGTTCCTGCCGCAGGTGGTCAAATCCGCGCGGGTGATGAAGGCCGCCGTCGCTCATCTCGAGCCCTTCATCGAGGAGGAAAAAATCCGGCTTGGCTTGGCCGACGCGCCGGCCAAGGGCGTGATCATCATGGCCACGGTTAAGGGCGACGTCCACGATATCGGCAAGAACATCGTCGGCGTGGTGCTGCGCTGCAATAACTATCAGGTGATCGACCTGGGCGTGATGGTGCCCTGCCAGAAAATCCTGGACGCCGCCATTGAGCACAAGGCCGACATCATCGGCCTGTCCGGCCTCATCACGCCCAGCCTGGAAGAAATGAGCCATGTGGCAAAGGAAATGCAGCGCCAGGGCTTCACCATCCCATTGTTGATCGGCGGCGCCACCACATCCAAGGTCCACACCGCTGTCAAGATCGCTCCGCACTATCAACATCCGGTGATCTACGTGCCGGACGCCAGCCGAGCCGTCGGCGTCTGCTCAAACCTGTTGTCAGATACGCTGCGCGACGCCTTCGTTTTGGAAAACCAGGCCGAGCAAGACCGCGCCCGCGAAGGCCACGCCAACAAGGCGAGCCGCAAGGTGGTCGGCCTGGAGCAGGCGCGCGCCAACAAGGAAGCGATAGACTGGACGGCCTACCAGCCGCCCAAGCCGAAATGGCTGGGCGTGCGCCGCTTCGAGCGCTATCCGCTGGCCGAGATCGCCGCCTACATCGACTGGACCCCGTTCTTCCAGAGCTGGGAACTGGCCGGCCGCTTCCCGCGCATCCTGAACGACGAGATCGTCGGCGAATCCGCGCGCGCCTTGTACGAGGACGCGCAAGTGATGCTCAAGCAGATCATCGCCGAGAACTGGCTGGGGGCTAACGCGGTGATCGGTCTGTTCCCGGCTTCCAGCGTCAACCACGACGACATCGAAATCCGCGATCCGGACAACCGCGCCAGCCTGATGAGCTGGGTGGGGCTGCGTCAGCAACTGCCCAAGATGGACGGCAAGGCCAACTGGGCGCTGGCCGACTACATCGCGCCGCGGGACAGCGGCGTGCAGGATTACATCGGCGCCTTCGCCGTTACCGCCGGCATTGGCATCGAGCCGCACGTCAAACGCTTCGAAGACGCCGGCGACGACTATTCCTCCATCCTGCTCAAGGCGCTGGCGGACCGGCTGGCCGAAGCCTTCGCGGAACTGATGCACGCCCGAGTGCGCCGGGAGTTCTGGGGCTACGCCGCCGCCGAGCAACTGGACAACGAAGCGCTGATCGACGAAAAGTACCAGGGCATCCGCCCAGCGCCCGGCTACCCGGCCTGCCCGGACCACACCGTCAAGACCGCGCTGTTCGAACTTCTGGACGCGCCGGCCATCGGCATGACGCTGACCGAAGGCTACGCGATGCTGCCCACCGCCGCCGTGTCCGGTTTTTATCTCAGTCACCCTGCCGCGCGCTACTTTGGCGTGGGCAAGATAGAGCGCGACCAGGTGGCCAGCTACGCCGAACGCCGCGGCGTCAGCGTGGAACAAGCCGAACGCGATCTGGCCCCCAATCTGGGCTATGACGCCTGAGGCGGGCAAGCGCTGGCCCAGGCTGCTGCTGGGCGGCCTGCTGTTCTGCGCCGGGGCCTGGCTGTTGCTCAGTTTCCGCGACCGCTACGTGGTGCTGTTGCTGGCCGGCGCGCTGTTGGCCTGGCAAGGATTGCCGGCCGGGCTCAAAGCCCGCGCGCTGCTGTTGACCGCGACGGGCTGCCTGCTGGACTTCGCCATCGCCGGCCTGGGGCTGTACCGCTTCGTCGGCGTCGGCACCCTGCCCTTGTGGAGAGTCACCTTGTGGCTGAGCTTCAGCTGTTGGTGGCTGCGCCTGCTGGACGCCTGGCGGCCGTCGCCGCGCTTGCTGGCGCTCATCGGCGCGCTGGCGGGGCCGTTGGCTTATTGGGGCGGCGCGCAACTGCGCGGTCTGCAAGCCGGCGCGCCGTTGTGGCTGACGCTGCTGGTCTTGGGCCTGCTATGGGCGGCCTTGCTGGCCTGGACGCCGCGCCTGTTGCCGGCGGACGAACGGGCGGCGACGCAGGCGTGATTGTGGATAAGATGAAAATTTTTGCCGGTCTGTGGATAAGTTGAAACCGCGCGCCCCAAAACAAGAAAGCAGCCGATGGGCTGCTTTTTTTACGTCGGAGCCGTAGCCGCTCAGAGCACTTCGATATCGGACAAATGGTAGCTGCCGGTGCGATTTTCCTGGCAGAACACCTTGGCGCGCACCTGGATGCGCTTGCCCTGGTAGCGCGCCATATCGCCCTGGTTCAGCGCCAGGCTGCGCAGTTCCTGTTCACCGCAAGAGCCGCCGTCGTCAAAGCGCAGCGCTTGTGCCAGTTTCAAATGGAAGGCCTTGAAAAAAAGTGCCGTCGGCCTTGCTGCCGGACTGCACCGGCCCCACCACCGTGCCGCTCAGCACGATGCGGGTTTCGCCGTCTTCGCCAACCTCTATCGGTTTGGCGGCCCAGGCGGCGTGGCAGAACGCGAACATCGCGATGGCCAGCAGGCTGGCCTGCTTCAAGTGTTTCATGGGATGCCTCATTCATCACAAAAAATTGTCCCGACGACATCGGCCGGGCTCGGGCATTTTATGCGATTGCACCAATAGAAGCCGATTCTGCTAATCGATATCGATCAAACGACGCGAGGCATCGTCGCTGCTTGAGTACAGCGGCTGAACGGCCAAGTCGCGACTCCGGCTTCCCTATCCCCGACATGCTTCTTGTACGAACAACTCTACAAACGCATAATCTGCCGTTTTGAAAATGATTCTTAATAACAGTGATGCACTCGCGCTTAGCATTCCCCTTCATCCTGGCGGGCAGCCTGGCAGTGGCCGCCTGCTCCGGCGGCCCCGCTGCCCAGCCGGTTCGCACCGGCGTCTTTGTCGATAGCCCGGTAGCGGGCCTGGACTACGACAGCGGCAGCCATGCCGGCAAAACCACCGCCAACGGCGAATTCCACTACCTGGACGGCGAAATCGTCGTCTTCCGCATCGGTCAGCTGGAACTGGGCCGTAGCCTGGGTGCGGCCCAGCTTACCCCGCTGCAACTGGTTGGCAGCCAGAACCCGGCGGATCCCAAAGTGCTGCGTCAGGTACAGCTGCTGCTGACGCTGGACGAAGATGACAACCCCAACAACGGCATCCAGATCAGCGCTGACACCGCCGCCCGTTTCCGGCGCAGCATGCGCTTGGAACAGGCCGGCGATTTGCAAACCCTGCTGGACAGCGCCGGTATTGCCCGCAGCGTAGTGGCCGCCGACTACGCGGCCAGCCACTTTCGCCTGAGCCTGGCCGCGCTGCGCGAACAGCCGCCCGGTCCGCGCTTTACCCCGCTGGCCGAAACCGACGGCGCGCCCCTGACCGACGCCGGCGAACGCGCCGGTTGCGTGAAAGACAAGCAGACCGGCTTGATCTGGGAAGTGAAGTCCGTGCAGGGCCTGCGCAGCCAGTTCCACAGCTATTACGCCAGCGCCAGCCGCAATCCGGAACGCCCGGCCCAATGCGAACCCGGCCAGGAAGACTGCCTGGCCGTCACCTACACCGAAGCCGTGAACAAGCAAAAACTCTGCGGCTTCGAAGACAGCGAAGAAGACATCGCCGCGGAACGCGGCTGGCGGCTGCCCACCGAGCGCGAACTGAAAACCCTGCTGGACTGGAGCCAGTACGACCGCTCGCGCGGCCTGCCGGCGATGGACCGCCATGTCTTCCCGGACGCCGAAGCCGCCTTTTACTGGACCGCCACCAGCCGCCGCGGCGAAGGCGCGGTGGCGGTGGCTTTCGACGACACCCACCGCACTCTGCCCAGCGTCAGCCTCAGCCTGGGCCAGCCGGCGCGGCTGCGCCTGGTGCGCGGCCCCAAGCTGGCGGACGATCCCAACCCGGAACAGAATCCGCCGAAGCCGCCGGCCTACATCCCGGTCAGCGCCGACGGCCAACTGACCACGCCGGCCCAGGCCGCCTGCGTCGACGACAACCAGCACCCGGACAGCTGGCGCGACGTCATCCTGTGGCAGGCCCGGCCGCGGCCGGCCGGCGCGGCCAGCCTTAATCCGGCGTTGGCCGCGTTGCAACAGCAGCGGCTGTGCCAGCAGGACAATTGGCGGTTGCCCAGCGTGGCCGAGGCCATCCGCTGGCTGCAATTGCAACAGGATCAGGACTATCCCGCCGCCAACGCCGCCGCCGCCGCCCGAGTATGGGCGCGCGACGCGAGCGGCGAGCTCTACGGCTTGGACCGAAACGGCGGAAAACAGAGCGCGGCCCATCTCGCCGGCCAGGCCGAGCAACCGCTGCTGGTCGCCCTCTCCATCCGGCCGGCCAAGCCGCCGCTGCCGGACAGCGACGGCGAGGAGCCGGACGCCGCCCAGCTGGCGCAATGGCGGACCCGCTACAGCCAATACCAGCCCGGCGCGGACCGCCAAGCGGCCTGGCCCGCTCCCTCGCTGGACGCGGCGGCGCAAGCCGGTTTCCGCGACCTGGGCCTGCTGCCGGCGGTGCCGTTTCCGGCCGACAACCCCTATAGCGCCGCCAAGGCGGCGCTGGGCGACAAACTGTTCCGCGACCCCCGGCTGTCCCGCAACAACCGCATCGCCTGTATCAGCTGCCACGCGCCGGAACACGGCTGGAGCGATCCGCGCCCGGTGTCCCAAGGCCACATTGGCCAATTGGGCGGCCGCAACGCCATGACCCTGCTCAACACCGCCTATGTCGGCGCGCTGTTCTGGGACGGCCGCGCCGCCAGCCTGGAAGAGCAAGCCAAGGGCCCGGTGGTCAACCCGCTGGAAATGCACCAGCCGCTGGGCCAGGCCGTGGCCAAGATCGCCGCCGCACCGGAATACGCGCCGCTGTTCACCGCCGCCTATGGCGACAGCCGCGTGGATCTGGAGCGCATGGCCAAGGCCATCGCCACCTTCGAGCGCACCCTGATCAGCCAGGACAGCGCCTTCGACCGCTTCCTCAAGGGCGAGCGCGCCGCGCTGAACGACCAAGCGCTGTGGGGCCTGCATCTGTTCCGAACCAAGGCGCGCTGCATCAACTGCCACAACAGCCCGCTGCTGTCCGACAACCAGTTCCACAACACCGGCCTCAACTACATCGGCCGCGACAAGGAAGACCTGGGCCGCGGCGGCGTCACCGGCCTGCGCGCCGATCTGGGCAAATTCCGCACCCCCACCCTGCGCGATCTGCTCTACACCGGCGACTACATGCACACCGGCGACCTCCCGCTGGATGAGAACGGCGCCGGCGTGATCGAGTTCTACAACAGCGGCGGCAATCTGGTGGAAGCGGTGGGCGTGGAAAAATACACGCTGCCCAAGCCCTCGCCGCTGCTCAAGCCGTTGGGCCTCAGCGCCGCGGAAAAACAGGCGTTGCACGCCTTCCTGCAAGCCTTGTCCGGCCCGCCGCGGCTGCAGCCGGCCAGCGAGGCCGAGCTGTTCCGGCGCTGAGAAACACTCATGATCAGCCACGGCCCGGCATCGCCGCCGGGCCGTGGTCACGCTTGAATCCACTGGCGCAAACACCGTTTACGGTTTATTTCGAAATATCGCGCCATGACAGGCGCGTGTCTTGAAAATCTGAAACCAGTAAGCAACAAGGGGGGACGCGATGGCGTGGTCGTTGCAAAGGGCTTTCAATAATGCCGGGAACGGTGCCAACGCCGCCGGGGTGTGCGAGGCCGCGGTCTGCCTGTGGCTCAAGCACATCCAGGACCGCGTGGGCAAATTCAATATGGGCAGCAGCGCCGGCGACTACCTGCCCACCACCGCGCAGGCGGACGCGCTCTACCAGCAATTCGACAACGGGACTTACCTGTTCCGCTTCGCCTCCTATCTGGAACAGCAGGTCTACCCCTCGGTGGCCGCCCACAACCGGGTGGGCGACGCCAATCATGCGGAAACCTTCGGCCTCGTCTTCTGCCACTACAGCAACAACGCCCACGGCGCCAGCGCTCAAGCCTGGCAAGACATCATCGAAAATCGGATGGTGCTCGGCGACGCGCTATTCCTCAACCTGATGCATAACGGCGGCGCTTCCGGCCACGCCGTCGGCGTCTACAAGGGCAGCGACTATATCTGGGTGTTCGATCCCAATAGCGGGCTCTACCGTGGCAATGTCAGCGCCGGTTGCTGCAGCGCGGCGGATTTGTTCCGCGCGGCGCAATATCTGGCTGGCCTCACCGGTGGCTACTGGGACCAGACCATGTACTACGGGCTGCATATGCGGGAGTGATGTTGGTCGTTTACGCTTTTCCAGAGTCTGAATCCGCTGCGCGGATGATGATTTTCATTGCCGGGACTGCCCGGCGAGCAGGGAAAGGATATTTGCTTGGCCAAATATCCTCTCCACTTTCTTAGCGGTTTCTGCCTTGTCTCGCTCTTGCTCGCAAGATCGTAAACACGTTCTTAACGTCACATTCGCTTGTGCAAGCTTGAACCAGTCGCCGCTCCCTTGACCCCACCCGCCACAGCGGCAACAATCCGCCTTGTGCCGCGCAATGGTGGCACCGGGAGTGCAAACCTGAATAGTAAGGAACACGTGTTGCTAACCGCGCGCGTGCCAACCATCGCGCCGCGTTGCGCGGCCACGATGGTGACGGCTGTACGCCAATCCCTTACGTTCTGGTTTGTTCCCATCACGATGGGTTCAGAGAACTACATGGGTAAATGAAATCAGATTCGCATTTTTCATTTTCATGTGGTCTTGGCGCTGAACTGCGCAAGTTCAGCGACAGGCTTTGCTCAGGAGCTTGTGTATGAATCCATTTTTCCCCCCGCGCCGCCGCTACAAAGGCGTATCAAGAGAAGCTGTCGAAACCCTGTTGCCCTTCGTCAGTTTCATCCCCGGTCGCACTTATCCCCATTACTGGCAAATCGAGCCCAGCTACGATTCTTATCCACAGGCCTGCGCCGACGGCCGCGAATACGCCGCCCATCTGCTGCAATGGCTGAAGGACAATCCGCTGCTGGTCGGTTCCGGCCTGCTCGGCCGCATCGCCCGAGACATCGACTTCGCCAACGAGCAACAGCGTGGCGTTTGGGTGGCCTTCTTCAACCATCTGGAACGCGTGCTGGCGCTGGGCTTGCGTCGCCTGGACGTGTTCGCCCATGTCGATGGCCAGCACGACTATCACCGGGCGGTGGAGGCGAGTTTTGACCTGGAGGGCAAGGTGAGGAAGGCTTAAGTCAGTCTGAGAAGTGAAAGCCCGGCGTTGCCGGGCTTCTTTAGTTTTTACGCTCAATTTCCTGACTTATTGGTGAGAGAACTTTTTAGCGTTCCACAGAGTGATAACGACATCCATCTGTTGGTTATGACTTTTTTCTACTCCATTCATGACAAGTTTCCATAGAAGCTTCGCATCGGAAGCTAGTAATGGATTATTTGTTATGATTTCTAATGCGGTTAATGCGTAATTTTTATTATCTTCTGATTTTGTATAGTTCCCTTTGGGAATCCCCTTAATTTTTCCGGCAGAAGCAAGTCCCAAGAATGCCGATTTAGGACACCCCTTTTCAATGCTTGCCTGCTGCTTCTGGCTAAATATTTTGATAGCGGCTAGATGCCAAGCCTCTGGCAATGGAGTACCAGTCTTATAAAGCTCAATGGCTTCTAAACTTACTTGGCCATATTTGTTTTGGGTGGTATGTAAAATATCCGCAGCCATTTTTTACGCCACTCCGATACTGCCATGCGTCACAAACCCCGGCCGTTGAATCAGGCGCTGATAATAGGCGTTCGCATGCGGCAGTTCCGGCTTGTCGAAAGGCGTTAGCTGCCAGCGGTGGATGGACAGACCGAGCACGATGTCGGCCAGGGTGAAATCGTCGCCGCAGATGTAGGGCGTATCCTGCGAAGCCAGTTGCCGGTCCAGGATGGACATATAGTGGCCCCACTGTTGAATGCTGGCCTGGATCAGCGCCGGGTCCTGATGTTCCGGGCTGTGCCGGCTGAGGCCGTGGAAGGCGTAGCCCCAGGAGCCGTTCAGCTCGGTGGCCTGCCAGTCCATCCATTTTTCCACCTGGGCGCGGCTGCGCGGATCGGTGGGCAGCAGGTGGCTGGCCCGGCGCGAGTCGGCCAGGTAGCGGCAGATGGTGTTGGATTCCCACAGCACCAGGCCGTCGTCCACCACTGTCGGAATCAGCGCATTGGGGTTGAGCGCCAGGAATTCCGGGCTGCTGGCGGACTGGAAGCCGCGGCCCCAGTCTTCGCGTTGGTAGTCGATGCCGATTTCATGACAGGTCCACAGCACTTTGCGGACGTTGATGGAACTGGTGCGGCCCAGGATGCGCAGCATGGAAATCTCCGGCGATGATGTTGAGATGAGCCGGAGCAGTGTAGTCTCGCCGGGGGCGGGCATGCCATTGAAATGGCGAGTTGTGGCGGGGATGCGCCAGCTTGGCCGGATGCTGTGGGGCCGGGCTTGGCAAGCGCAAGGCCCTTGTCATATCATGGCTGTCGATTTGGGCCGATAGCTCAGCTGGGAGAGCGCTGCGTTCGCAATGCAGAGGTCGGGAGTTCGATCCTCCTTCGGTCCACCATCTTCCCCTCCCTTGTTTCCCCATGTGACCGTAAGCCTGTCTTGGCCAAACTGCCTGCTTATCCTCCGCTTTCATCTTGCTCGCCGTATCCGTTCCGCCGTCGTCACGCTTTGAACCGCTTCAGCTGCGCTAAAGTCTCTTGAGCGGGAGTTATTTATCGGCCCATCGCCTCGCCCGCTCTGCGGGCGTCTTGCTGTTGAGCGACTGGATCAGGTGGTCGATGAAGGAGGCGATCCGCGACGACACCGCGGTGTTGCGGTAATAGACGGCCTGGACCGGCTGGCGCATGTCCAGGGTGTCCGGTATGAGGATTTGGACCAGACGGCCGGATTCGCGGTCTTGCTCGGTCATGAAATCCGACAGGCAGACGATGCCGGCGCCGTTCAGCGCAAGCTGACGCAGCGTCTCTCCGCTGGAGGTCCGCACCGCCGGTTCAATCCGGTAGGCCTCGCCGTCGGCGCCGAGCAGCGGCCAGCTGTTCAGCGTTTCGGGTTGATTGAAGCCCAGCAGCGCGTGCCGGCTCAGCGCTTGGACATCGTGCGGCTGACCGTGGGCTTCCAGATAAGCCGGGCTGGCGAGAATGCGCAGCCGGCTATGGCCGATCAGGCGGCTGTGCAGCGTCGAGTCCTTCAGCCGGCCGATGCGGATCGCCACGTCGGTGCGTCGCTCCAGCAGGTCGATGATGCCTTCATTGCTGTTCAATTCCAGCTCCACCTGCGGGTAGCGCTCGCGGTAGGCGCGGACCAGCGGCACGATCACGTGCAGCATGAAGGGGGTGGCGGCGTCGACCCGCAGCCGCCCGGACGGCTGTTCGCGCCGCGCCAGCATTTGCTCCTCGGCGTTGTCCACCGATTCGATGATGGCGCGGGCATTGTGCAGGAAGGCGCGGCCTTCCTCGGTCAGTTCCAGGCGGCGCGTGGTCCGGCGCAGCAGCGTGGTCTTCAGCTTATCTTCCAGCCGCGCCAGCGAGCGGCTGGTGGCCGATACGGTGAGCTCCAGTTGCTGGGCCGCGGCGGTGATGGAGCCGGTGTCGACCACGGTGACGAAGACCTGAAGTTCGTCTAGCGTGATTTTCATTGTTGAATTTAATTCAAGATAATTTCGTTTATAAGCGGGTTTTTGCGCAAAAGTAAAGCGGGCACACTGCATCCATTCCTTAAGGACCATGGATTCAAACATGCCACTTGCTCTACTCGCGCTGACCATTAGCGCCTTCGCTATCGGGACGACCGAATTCGTCATTGTCGGGCTGATCCCGACCATCGCGTCCGATCTCCAGGTGACCCTGCCCTCCGCCGGCTTGCTGGTCAGTCTCTACGCGCTCAGCGTCGCCATCGGCGCGCCGCTGTTGACCGCGCTGACCGGCCGCATGCCGCGCAAGACGCTGTTGGCCGCGCTGATGGCGTTGTTTACCGTTGGCAATCTGGTCGCCTGGCGCTCGCCCGGCTATGAGTCGCTGATCGTCGCGCGCATTCTCACCGGCCTCGCCCACGGCGTGTTCTTTTCGGTCGGCTCCGTCATCGCCACCACGCTGGTGCCCAAGGACAAGGCCGCCAGTGCGATTGCAACCATGTTCAGCGGCATGACCGTGGCCTTTGTCGCCGGCATCCCGCTCGGCACCTTCATCGGCCAACACTTTGGCTGGCGCGCCACTTTCCTGGTTGTCGCGCTGTTCGGCCTCGTCGCCTTGGTTGGCTCTCTGATCTTCATGCCGCGCCGTATCGCGCAGATGGAGCCGGCGCCGCTGGCGCGGCAGTTGCGCGTGCTGACCCAGCCGCGGCTGCTGTTGGTCTACGCAATGACGGCGGTGGGCTACGGCGGCTCGCTGATCGCCTTCACCTATATGGCGCCGCTGCTGGAGCAGATTGCCGGCTTCACCCCGGCTCAGATCAGCTTGGTGTTGGTTGGCTACGGCGTATCGGTCGCCTTCGGCAATGTCTGGGGCGGCAAGCTGGCGGACCGCGCCGGTCCGGTCAAGGCGTTGAAGCGGATCTTCCTGCTGCTGGCGCTGGTGTTGCTGGCCTTGACCTTCACCGTTCACTTCGCCGGGTTGGCGGTGCTGACGATGCTGGCCTGGGGCGCCGTCGCCTTCGGCAATGTGCCCGGCCTGCAAGTCTACGTCGTCAAGCAGGCGCGGCATTTCGCGCCGGAGGCCGCGGACATCGCGTCGGGCTTCAATATCGCCGCCTTTAATCTCGGCGTTGCCGGCGGTTCCTCGCTGGGCGGGCTGATTGTGGAACGCATCGGCCTGGCTCATACGCCGTGGATTGCGGCGGCAGTGACGCTGGGCGCTTTCGCGTTGACCGCTTGGAGCGGCGCGCTGGACCAGCGCGACGGCCTGCCAGCGCGCACCGCCGAAGCCGCTGAACCGGCGTATTGAGCGTTGCCCGTCGCCCGCATGACGACACCTGCTCCGCTGCTTTGCCGGCAAGCGCTTATTGCTGTTTTTCGCATGGGTCGGGATGGGCACAACCCTGTTATCGACTTAGCCGCCCACTACTTTTTTATGGAGAACGCATCATGAACACCATTCCCGCTTTTGGCCTCGGCACGTTCCGCTTGCAAGATCAGCTTGTCATCGACTCGGTCCTCAACGGGCTGGAACTAGGCTACCGCGCCATAGACACCGCGCAGATTTACGGTAACGAGGCGGAAGTCGGCGCCGCGATCGCCGCTTCCGGTGTGCGCCGCGACGAGCTGTTTTTGACCACCAAGATCTGGGTCGACCACTACGCCAAGGACAAGCTGTTGCCCAGCCTTGAGGAGAGCCTGGCCAAACTGCGCACCGATTATGTCGACCTGACGCTGATCCACTGGCCGGCGCCGGGCAACGGCGTGTCGGTCGAGGAGTTCATGACCGCGCTGGCCGAGGCCAAGGCCAGGGGCCTGACCCGCCGGATCGGCGTGTCCAACTTCAATATCGAGCTGACCCGTCAGGCGATCGCCGTGGTGGGCAAGGAGGAGGTCGCGACCAACCAGATCGAGTTGAGCCCCTATCTGCAAAACCGCAAGCTGGTGGATTTCCTGCAGGGCCAAGGCATTCACGTCACGTCCTACATGACGCTCGCCTACGGCAAGGTGCTGGCCGATCCGGTCATCGCCGCCATCGCGCAGCGCCGCCAGGCCACGCCGGCCCAAGTGGCGCTGGCATGGGCGCTGCAACGGGGTTATTCGGTGATTCCGTCGTCCACCAAGCGAGAGAACCTGGCCAGCAACCTGCTGGCGCAGACCCTGCGCCTGAGCGACGAGGACATGGCGCGGATCGCGGCGCTGGAACGCAATGGCCGCGAAGTGAACCCTGACGGCCTGGCGCCGCAGTGGGACTGAGCGCGCCGCGTCGCATTTGAATCAATGCCGCCGCGGCCGGCAGGCAGCGACGGAAACCGGAGATACCGCATGAACCATGATCCTTTGTTTCAAACACTGCGGCTTGGCGCGCTGACTCTGCCCAACCGCATCGTGATGCCGCCGATGACGCGTTCGCGCGCCAGCCAGCCAGGCGACGAGGCCAATGAGCTGATGGCCGCATATTACGCCCAGCGCGCCGGCGCCGGCCTGATCGTGGGCGAGGGCACCCATATCGCGCCGCTGGCCAAGGGCTATGCGTGGACACCCGGCATCCATACGCCGGCGCAAGTGGCTGGATGGCGCAAGACGACCGAGGCGGTGCACGCCGCCGGCGGCCGCATTTTCGCTCAGCTTTGGCATGTTGGCCGGCTCAGCCACAGCAGCTTGCTTGGCGGCGAGCAGCCGGTGTCGTCGTCGGCGATCCAGGCCGTCGGGGTCAAGGTGTTCATCGCCGGCGAAGACGGCCGCACGCCGGGCTTCGTCCAGGCCTCGGCGCCGCGCGCCTTGAGCGTGGCCGAGATTGGCGAGGTGGTGGAGCAATATCGCGCCGCCGCCCGCAACGCGATGGCGGCGGGTTTTGACGGCGTGGAACTGCACGGCGCCAACGGCTATCTGGTGAATCAGTTCATCGATTCGAACGCCAATACCCGCTCCGACGAATACGGCGGCTCGTTGCCGAAGCGCCTGCGTTTTCTCGGTGAAGTCGCTCGGGCCTTGATAGACGGCTGCGGCGACGCGTCGCGCGTCGGCGTCCGCCTGGCGCCGCTGACCACCTTGAACGGCTGCGTCGACGACGATCCGGAAACCACCTACTTGGCCGCGGCCAAGCTGCTGGGCGAGTTGGGCGTCGGCTATCTGCATATCGCGGAAGCGGACTGGGACGACGCGCCGCTGATGCCGCTGGCTTTCAAGCAAGAGCTGCGCGCGGCTTTTCCCGGCGTGCTGATCTACGCGGGCAAGTACACCGCGGAGCGGGCGCGCGAGGCGATTGCCGCCGGCTGGGCCGATCTGATCGCCTTCGGCCGGCCCTTCGTCGCCAACCCGGATCTGCCTGAGCGCTTGCGCACCGGCGCGCCGTTGGCGACGCATGATCGCGCAACCTTGTTTGGCGGCGGCGCGCATGGGCTGACAGACTACCCGGCGCTGGCCGAGTCGTTGGCTTGAGCCCGCCGTCCGCGAGGACGGCGCTGACTGGCTGTTCCGTGCTCCATGGGGCGGGCTCAGGGGTAGGTGATGATGAAGACGGCTTTGGCATTGGCGTGGCCGGCGGTGACATTGCCGGTGCGCACATAGTGGGCGAACAGCGGCATGCTGACCATTCCGTCCAGGGGTGAATCCATGTCGAAGCTGGGCGTGCCGGCATCGTTTTCCGGCCCAAACGTGATGATGTCGCTTTCCGCGCCGGCCAGACTCCGGCTCAGTTGCAGCCCCAGGCCTTGGGCCGCGGCGACGCCTCCTTCGGGGTTGGCGTTGATGCTGAGTAGCCGGCTGATATTGCCGGGCTGGTTGGCGTCGCTGAATTGAATCTTGGGCCGGGCTTGCGCCGCGCATTTGCTGAGCTGCAGCGAGAATTGCTGGGGCGCTTGGGTGGATGGCTGGCCCAAGGCGGGGAAGTCCGCCGGGGTGTACTGGCCCATTGGGACGGTGATGTTGGCGGTCTGCAGTTCGCAGGTGTTGGCTACGGACACGTTGATGTCCAACAGCTCGCCAAAAGAGGCCTGCTGGTGACAGTCTCTTGTTACATTGCCGTTGCGGGTGGCGTCAATGTAGAAGGAGGCGCCGGCGCCGGGCACGTTCCCCACGGTGCCGCCGGGCGTGGGACCGGTCAAGATCAGTTCCTGATACAGCTGCAAGATTAGGGTGTCGGATGCTCCGCCATTCGTGCGTTCGGCGGGCTTCGAGGTCAACACGCGTTCTATAGTGGGGTCGTACGGCAGAGAGGGCTTCCCGTTCCCTGCCTGGTAGCTCCAGCGCAAACCGATGCCGGCGATATTGGTGGGAATGGTTTCATGTGGCCCAAGCTGGCCGCCGTTGCCGTGGGTCCAGGCGCCGTGGATGCGCACGATGTCCGGGCCGCCAACCTGACCTTGATATTCGCCGCGCACGGCAATGCCGCGCTTGACCAGCACGGTGCCGGGCTTGGTGTTGGCGGTAATGGTGATGGTGTTGCTGCTCAGGTCAACCCAGGGGCCGGGCTTGGTGTTGGCGAGAGTGCAGTTGCGCGCCGCCGCCGCCGCGTGGGCTGTGACGCCATGGCTAAGCAAAAGGGCGGTCAGGCAGGCCGCGCATGCGCGCCGGATAAGCCGCGCTTGTGGAGTGGAGCGGATTGCGTGGGCCATTTTTCCTTCCTTGGGAACCGATGACGGTCCGCGCCGCTCCAGCGGAGGCGGCGCGAACCGGATTACAGCCTGGTCAGGCCGCCGGATAGACGGACGGCCGGGCGGGGCTTAGAAGTAGTAGTAAGACGAGATGGTGCCCTGGTTGACGCCGTACAGCGGCACCAGCAGCGCATTGCCCATCACTTCATTGGCGCGCATCAGGCCGTAGTTCCAACCCACCAGGCCGCCATAGGTCTGGCGCCAGCCATTGACGAAGTTGACCTTGCTGCTGGCGGTGGAGTAGTCGACGGTGCCGCCATCTTCGTTCATGCCCACCAGGCCGCCCAGGATGCTTTCCACGCCGCCGCTGACCGTGCCGCTGGCCACGGAGCTCTGGATTTCGCTTTGGTTGAGGCCTACCAGGCCGCCGACGATGCTGCGGTATTCCCCGCGCACATTGCCGGTGGCTTGGGCGGTGGTGATGCGGCCGGCGTTTTCGCTATTGCTGTTGACGCCCACCAGGCCGCCGACGCGGCTGGTGTTGCCGCCGTAAACATCGCCGGAGGCATCCACGGATTCCAGGTTGCCGCCGTTATAGCCCACTAGGCCGCCCACTTGGCTATTGGTCCAGCCGCTGACTTTGCCGCTGGCGCGCGCATAGCTGACATTGCCGCTGTTGTTGCTGCCTATCAGGCCGCCCACGCGGCTGTTATGGCCGCCGGTCACCGCGCCGTGCGCTGCCGCCGTATGGATATTGCCGCCGTTGTTGGTGCCGATCAGGCCGCCCAGGCTGGCGCCGGAGGTATCGTATACCGCGCCGGTGGCGCTGACTTTTTTCAATTCTCCGCGCTGGTTGAGGCCCACCAGGCCGCCAATGGCGGAGCTGCCCACGCCGGTGATCTTGCCGCTGGCGCTGGACTCTTCGATCTGGCCGCCTTCGTTGTGGCCCACCAGGCCGCCGATGCGGCTGTCGTAGGTGGCGTATACGCTGTTGCTGGCTTGGGAGCCGCTAATCAGGCCGCCTTTGGCGTAGCCCACCAGGCCGCCGACATTGACACCGGCACGGGCGTCGATAGCCCCGGCGGCGCTGGAGCCGGTGATTGTGCCGCCGTTGTTGAGGCCCACCAGGCCGCCCACGCCGCCGCTGCCGATTTCATTGCGCGGCATGTAGTAGGCGTACACGCGGGCATTGGTTTGGGAGGCGTTAATGAGGCCGCGGTTTTCGCCCACCAGGCCGCCCAGCACTTGGGTGTAGCCGTTGCCGTAGACGTTGCCGGTATAGGCGGAGTTGAACACGTCGCCGGTATTGGCGCCGATCAGGCCGCCGACGATGTTCATCGGGCTGCCGTAGGCGTTGACGGTGGCGTTGCTGGTGGCGTTGTGGACGGTGCCGGTGTTGCGGCCCACCAGGCTGCCGATTTCGACGCGGCCGGTGTAGTTGGCGTAGCCGGTTACGGAGCTGTTGATCAGGTTGACGTTGCCGATGACGCCGGCGTTGTTGGCGAACAAGCCCAGCGCCGGGCCGGCGTTCTGGATGTTCAGGCGGGTGATGTTGTTGCCCAGGCCGTCGAACACGCCGGAGAACGCCGCGCCGCCGTTGCCGCCTATGGAGTTGAACACGCGCCCGTAGCCGTCGATGGCGTTGCCCAGCACATAGAGGCCGTTCAGATTGGTGTTGACGGCTTGTAGTTGGGCCACGTCCTGGATCACGGTGTAACGCTTGCCGTTGGATTCGAAGCCGGCGCCCTTGCCGGACAGGGTGACGCGCTTGCCTGCGGCGACCACGCGGCCTTGGCCAGTGGTGTCTTCGTGGTTGAGCGCCAGCGAGGCGCCGGCTCCGCTCAGGCTGAGGTTGGCGTTGAGCATGACCTGCTTTTGGGCGGTCAACTCCGCCGCGGCGCCTGCGCCGCTGGCGTTGAGATCGGCATTCAGGTTGACGTTTTGCCGGTCTGCGCGCAGCGTCAGTTTGTTGCCGCTGGACCAATTGATCTTGCCGTTGGCGTTGAGGTCGCCCTGAGTGCTGACCAGCTCGATATTGGTGTTGGCCAGGTTGCGCGAGACGGTGTCGCTGTAGAGGCCGCTGGACACCGGAGTAGAGGCGGAGGGGCTGAGGTCCAGTTGCTCGGCGCTGACTTTCCATGTGCCGGTGCGGCCGTTGCTGGCCGCGGTGGTCACGTTGGTGGCCAGCGCAACGGTCACGGCCTTGCCTTTGACTTCGATCTGGCCGCCGTCGCCCAGGAAGCTGCCTTGAGCGCTGGCGTTAAGCGTGCCGGCCACGTTGACGCGCTGATTGTCGCCGGCGTCCAGCACGATCTTGCCGGCGCGGTTTTGCAGGGTGCGGGCTTCGATCACGCCGGTATTGTTGACGACGTCGCGCAGAAGGTTGTTGCTGGCGCGGGCGGTCATCAGCACCTCTCCGCCGTCGGCGCGCAACAGGTTGCCGTTGCGCACTTCGGCGTTGATCGCCGCTTCATCCACTTGCAGGTTCACGAGGCCGGAGCCGTCGAAGTTCAAGGTGAAGGCCTTGCCGCCGGCCAGGGCCACTTTGCCCAGGTTGGCCTGGATCACGCCGGTATTGCTGACGCGCGCCCCTAGCAGCGCCACGGCGCCGCCATTTTGGGCTATGAGGGTGCCCTGGTTGGAGACTTCCGCCGCGGAGTTGCCTTCAAAACGGTAGTTGCCGGCCATGAAGCGTTCAACAGAGAGGTCCTGAGTGGAGGCGACCAGGCCGCCCACGTTGACTTGCGCGGTTTTGCCGAACAGCACGCCGTTGGGGTTGACCAGGAATACGCGGCCGTTGGCGTTCAACTGCCCCATGATGTTGCTGCCATCCACGCCCACCACGCGGTTGAGGGCGATGGAGGCGCTGTTGGGCTGGTTGAAGGTGACTTTATGGCCGTTGCCGATATTGAAGCTGTTCCAGTCGATCGCCAGTTTGTCGCTGGATTGATTGATGGACATTTGCTTGCCGTTGTCGAACACCTGGATGTCGCCGCTGCCGGCCTTGATGCTGCCGCCCTCCGGCAAGTTGGCCGCCTGGACGTGAGCGGTCAGCAGCAGGGCCAGGGCCGGCAGACTGCGCGCCAGCAGGCGGCTGCCGCTGCCCGGCTTGCCGCGAGCGCGGCTGAGTTCGCTGCCAACGCTCCAGCACTGGCGCAGGGAATTCCAAATCAGAGCGTAATTCTTATTCATGACAACTCCATCTTGTTGATAAGCGAAATGCAGGCTCCCGTGTGAGGGAGGCGGTATCCAGCGCGGCGACGTCACAGTTGCCAGGTCGCCTGCGCCCAGATAGCGGGGTTGCGCGTGTTCTGGCCGCCGTCGTTGCCGACGCGCCAGGCCGCGCTCACATTCAGTCTCAGGCTGTCGCGCAGCCAGTTCAGGCCCAGCCCCGCCGCGGCGCGGCTCAGGACGGGGTTGCTACCGCCCCAATCGCGCTTGTTGGCGCGGGTTAGGCCATAGTCGTAAAACAAGCTGGTTTCCACGCCGGGCCAGGCGGCGTAGCGCAGCTCCAGGTTGCCTATCCAGCCTTGGTCGCCGCTGGCGTCGCCAGCCGGATAAGCGCGCACCGCGTACGGGCCGCCCAAGCTGATTTTTTCCGAGGAATCCAGATTGCGGTCCGTCCACTGGCCGTTGAATTGGGTGTAGAGGCTGAAGCGTTGGCTGAGCCGTTGCAGGCGGACGGCGCTGAGGCTGAGCTTGCTGAAATGGCCTTGGGTATCGGCGGTCCGCCGGTCGGCCCTCCGCGCTATCGGGTCGTCGATGCCGAGCTGGCCGTAACCGTAGGCCAGCGAAGCCTGGCTGATGCCGCCGCCGCCCCAGCCGTCCTGACCGTTGGCGCTGAGCATGGCGGTCCATAGGCGCACGCGTTTGACGCCGCGGCTGTCAATCACGTCGATATCGTCTTTGAGCCGCTTGTCGTCATACATCAGTTGGGCGTAGACGCTGGCGTTCCGGCCGCGCCACAGCGGCTGGGAGAGAAATCCGCTTTGGATGCGGGCGTTGCCGTGGGCTTCCAGATCGGTGAAGTCCCGTCCCAGCCGGTATTCCATATTGGAGTAAGCGGCGCCCACCCGCGTCAGCCAGGGGCCGACCGGCAGTTGATAGGACAGGCGCTGGTATTGCTGGCGGCCGTCGCTGCCCATTGCCCGCAGGCTGAGCTGATCGCCTAGCGCCAGAGGGTTGTTGAAGTTGAGGTTGCCGCCCAGCCGGTATTCGCCGGTGTATTTGCTGCCGTAGTTGTCGAGTTCGACACCGCCGCTCAACCGGTCTCCAGGCAGGGCCTGCACCAGCAGATCGGAGCTGCCGGCCTGGCTGCCGGGCCGCAGAGTGGAGCGCACTTTGACGCCGGGCAGGTCGTTCAAGCGCAACAGGGCGCTGTCCAGCGCGTCGCGCTCCACCAGCTGGCCCGCCAAAGGGCGCAGCGGCGCCTGCAACACCTCGTTGCGCACGGCGGAGGCGTTGTCCAGCGTCACCTGGTCGTAACGGCCTTCCTGGATGTCGATGCGCACCCAGCCGTCTTCGATGTCCTGAGGCGGCAGATAGGCTTGGGCCAGCAGATAACCATGTTGCTGATAGAAGCGCGTGATGCCGTTGGCCGCTGCGTGTAGTTCGGCCAGGCTGAGTTCCTGACCGGCCAAGGCTTGCAGTTGCCGGGCCAGCGTGTCTTGAGCGAATACGCTGTTGCCGCTGAAGCCGAAACCGGTCACCAGCAGGCGCGGGCCGGCGTCCTCGGCGGCTGGGGATTCGGCGGCCGGCGGCGTCAGCTCCAGCTGCGGCGCCGGGGTAGGCAGCAACTGCGGCCGCGCCGACTCAATGTCTCGCAAGGACTGGCCGGCGTCCGGCCGTTGCGCCAGGCCGGGCGCGCTCCAAACCAGGGCCAGGCCGGCCGCTAACAGCAGGCTATGGGCGCGGCGGTTCAAGATGGGCGCGCGGGACGGGAGGTGGGATCGGTTCTTCATCGGTTTATCGTTATGGCGAAGGCTGAGGTGTGGGCGCCGCCGCCTGCGCCTGCGGCAGGCAGGGGGCGACGAGCATGTCGTAGCGTTGTTGGCGACCGGCGCGTTTTTCCGGCAATTGATAGTCGATGCGGCATTGCTGCTCCGGCGCGCCGCCCCATTCGACGATGAGCCAGCCGTTGGGCTCCAAGCCTTTGGCGAAGAGACGGCCGCCTTGTCCGACCACGCCGACGTTGTCGCCCCGGGCGTTGCGCGCGGCGGCGCCGAAGGGCAGCGGCTTGTCGTCCGGCATCCGGCTGTCGATCAGGGTGGCGCGCGCCACTTCGGTGGCGTAGGACAGCATCACCACGGAACCCGCGCGCGGGGCCAGGCCTTTGCCGGCGGACTGTTTCAGCTCCACGTCCAGCGGCATGCCCTTGGGATTCACTTCTATGGTGTTGAGGTGATAAGGCGTCAGGCTGGGCACCACGGCGTAGCCGCGGGCGTCCACCCGGGCCCGGGTGGCTCCGACCAAGGCGCCTTCCGCGTCCGGCACTCGCACCACGGCCAGGGTTTCCCCCAGTGTCTGCGCCAGGGTCACGCCGCCGGGGTGCGCCACCAGGGCGCCGGCGGCGCTGGCGGAATACTGGTTGTAGCCTCGGCCCGCGCTGACGCTGGCGTTCAACTGCGTGTAAGGCAGCTGATACCCCAGGCCGGCGCTGCCGCCTCCGCCGCCGCGTTCGGAATGGCTGGCGGAGACGGAGTAACTGCCGCGGTTGTCGTCGCCCAGCGTGCCGGCCAGGCTGGTGGTGGTTTGCAAGCCGCTTTCGGAGTCATGGGAAAGGAATCCGCTGAGCGTGGGCAAACGCCGGCTGTCGCCCAGGGGAAGGCTCAAATTGAGCGCATAGGTGGTCCGGTTGCGTTCCTGGGTGGTCGGGCCTTGAGCCAGATTGCGCGAACGTTGGGCGGAGAGGGTGTAGCTGACGGAGCCCACGCTGCCGCCGTAACCCACCGAGAAGTTGACCTCCTTGCTGTCGCTGCCCCAAAACTGTTGCATGGAGCCATTGGCGTACAAGGAGCCGCCGCCCAGTTGCTGGCTGATGTTGACGTCGAAGCGGTGACGCTGGCGCACGATCGCGTCCAGCGTCCGCCGGCGCTGGTATTGATCTTCCGCGACGATGCGCTCGATCAGGCTCAGATAGCCGGAGGTGGAGTAGCGATAGGCCAGCAGAGAGAAGTTGGTGCCGGTGCGGCTCAGCTTCTTGCTGTACGACAACCGCAGGCTGTTGCCCTGGATGCGGCGGTCGCCGGACAAGCGGCTTTCGGCTCGGGTCAGGTCAGCGGCGAAAGCGCCGACGCTGGTATTGGCCGCCACGCCAAACAGCCCCGAGGCGTACCCCTGGGAGGCCACCGCGCCGGCGTAAGCCGTCCACATGCCGTCCAGGCCGCGTTGGTAAATGGCTTGGGCGAACAGCGGGTCGTCTGTCAGGCCTGGCTGTTTGACCTGGCCGGCGATCAGGCTGTAACGCTGGACTCCGCCGCGCAAGAGCTGCGGCGTCGCCGCATAAGGCACCACGCTGGTGTATTCCTGGCCGTCGGCCTCGGTGACTTTGACTAGCAGGTCGCCGCCTTCGCCGCTGGCCTGCAGGTCGCTGATGGTGAAGGCGCCGGGCGCCACGGTGGTTTCATAGATCAGATAGCCGCGCTGGCTTACGCTGACTTTGGCGTTGGTCCGGGCCGTGCCGTGAATCGCCGGCGCGTAATTGCGCTGGGTGTCCGGCATCATGCGTTCGTCGCTGCTGAGCTGGACGCCGCGGAAGGACAGGCTGTCGAACAGCTCGCCGTTGCTGGCGGTTTCGCCCAGCACCAGCTGCGAACGCCAAGCCGGCACATCGGTTTGCAGATAGACCGAGCCGCTTTGATAGCGGGCGGCGCGCCCTGTCCCCCAAGACAAGGCACCGTTGTGACGCAGCCGCCACGCGCCCAGGTTCAGGCCGCCGTTGAGGCCCAGGTAGCCGCTGTTGGAGCGCTTGCCCAGGCTTTCGCTGCTGTACAGGTTGGCGTTGTAGTTGAGCAGGCCGGCGGTGACGCCGCTTTCCCATTTTTCCGGACCAACATAGGTGCTGGCGGAGGCGAAATGCACGAAGATGGCCGGCACTTGCAAGGACAGTTTTTGCTCGGCCATGTCGGCATTGACGCTGGCGCCTGGAACGTACTGCCCCAGATCGCCGCAGAACAAGGCATCCGGCATGGGGTTGAGCTCGTCTGACCCGCTTTGGCCTCGCGCGGCCTTGTCCATATCGATGCCCAGCCGCTCCAACTGCTCCCTGCGGAAGCAGGGGCGCGCCCCCGTCCCGGATGTCGTTTCAGCGAAGTCGATGTCTTCCATGCCCTGCCAGCGGCCATTGACGCTGATTTCCAGACGGTAGGTCCCCGGCGGGGTTTTTCCTTCCTGTTCAAAACGGCTGAGGTCCAGCGGCGGCCCGCCCGCCCCGGTAAACAGATAGGCGGAGTCGAACACCAGGCCTCGCGCATTGCCCGAGGCGGGGGTTGCGGGCGGCCGGATAGCGGTCAGCGCGGCGCCGTGGGCTTCCGCGGAGTCGGGCAAATCGGCCGTACCCGTATTGCCGGACGCGCCAACGGCGGGCGCCGCGCCGGCCAGCACGCCGCCAAACACACCCACTGCCCACCAAGCCAGAGGCTTGGTTTTGGGCGCACGCGCCCGGGCTTTGTCGCTTACGCTCAAGCCGATCATGAATTGCCTCGTATTGCGCTGTGCCGCCGCGGCAGGGGCAAGCCCTTGTCGGCGGTTGGGGATGGAAATCTTGGGAACGGGCGCGTCGGACTTATTGCAGCCGTGCCTCCGCGTCTATGGTTCCGCCAAAGTCGCTGACGGCCTGAAATTGCAACAAGGCCCCGGTCTTGAAGGCCTGAGCTTGCCGCTTGATCAAAAACCGCTCGGAGGAGAAAGGCTTCACCATGTCAACCGCCACCTCGACCGGTTTGGCGCCGTCAGCGGCCAGCTTGGCCTGGAACAGAGAGACGAAGAACGGCGTGGGATTCCGGGCCTCCAGATAACGCTGCCCGTTTTCCGTCACCACTCGCCATTGCATTTTTTTCGGCGCCAGCGCGGGCTCGCCCGTCAAGGCCTGGGGCCGGAAAAACACTTTCAGCCGAGTGCGGTAGGTAAATTGCAGGTAGTTGTCCCCCGCCGCCTTGGGCGGAACTTCCAGAAAGTTGATCCAGAACACCGATTCGCGGTCTGGCGGCAAAACGTCCCCGCTGTACACCATGCGCACCACTTGTCGTTTGTCGCCGTCCAGGCGGACAATCGGCGGCGATAGGGTGAAGGGCACTTGAATATCGCTGGGCGCGACGGTAGCGTCGCCCAAATCCAGCCAGGACTGAACCAGGATCGGGTCCTTGCCCTTGTTCTCAAGCTGGATGCTCACTTCCCGTTCCTGCGCGGGATAAATAATCCGCGTCCCCCGGATCACGAGCGCCGCTTCCGCGACGCTCGTCCAGCAAAAAGCCGCCACAGCACACACAGCCGCCATTCCCGCATACTTGCGCGCCATCCATGCCATGGCCGCTCCTCCCTAGCTGACAGTCAGATAAATGCGCCGATTATTGGTAAGCCAGCACATAGTCGATCTGGCTGAATACCGCGCCGCTGCCCGGCACGGTGCCGGAGTTGACGCGCTGGAGCTTGGCCGACAGCGGGATGTTGGCGGAGCGCGGCACGGCGGGACCCGTTGTCGGAACATCGGGCGACAAGGCAGCACTCGGCATGTCCGCGCTATTGGTGGAGCCCAGCGGAATCTTGACCGCGCTGCCGCCGGAGCCTTTGTACAGTTCGATTTCCAGGTTGGACGCTGCGCTCGGTCCGCTCAGCTTCAGGCGGCCGGTTTCTTTGTTCACGTTCTGGTTATTGGGGTTGAAGGCGATCTGCACGCGGGAGGCGTTGCACACATCGGATTGGCCGGAAACGGTCAGGCTGAACGGGACTTCAGCGCTGCCGGCGGTAGGGATTTGATCAGGCGTCAGGTTGTTGAAGTCTACCACTTTGTAGCCGTCTTCCTGACCATCGATCAGGCAAGTGCTGGTGGCTACGCTACCCTTGAATACGATCTCGCCGCGGTTGGCGGCAAACGTCTGGGAGGCCATGCCCACGCCCAAGGCCAGCGAAACAATGATTGCCAGTTTATTCATAAAACACTCCACACTTAATTAAGTTGAACCGCAGCCGTGACCATGTTTCCCGACCACCGCCCGCTAGGCAGGCTGTCGCCTGAAATTGCCACAGTCTGCCGCCAATGACCGACATAGTCGTCAATCGGCAGGCACATTATCAGTAGCTGTTCTTAATAATTGAATAAGGCATTTCTTAAAACCCGGTCTTGGGCCGCAGATTAAGGAATTACTTAATGGAATAAATAATTGCGTGATTAAGCGAGGTCGTCACTGTGGATGCTGTGTAATACCCCGCACTCTTACTGAGGCGTGCTGCAGGTGCGCATCCTGATACGGAAAAAGCAGGGCTGTCAGCATCTTCTGGTGGATAGCACCGGCATCAAGATGATGGGCGAAGGTGAGTGGAAGGTGAAAAAGCATGGTGCTGACTACCTCCGGCAATGGCGCAAGCTGCATCTGGGAATGGATGCACACACGCTGGAAATCCGGGTAATGAAAGTGATCGACAATCTCACCGGCGAGGCCACGACGCTACCTGAGCTGCTATCGCAAATTCGGGCGGCACAGGGACTGGTGACGGTGACAACGGATGAGGTGTACGACACTCGTCTATGTCACGCAGTAATTGCGGAGCGCGGAGCTGCCATTACTCCCCCGCGACGAAATGGCCAATTCTGGAAAGGGAATTCACAAAGTAACCAGGCGCGCAATGAGTTGCTGCGCTCAGTGAAGTATCTGGGGCGAATGCTCTGTAAAAAGTGGAGTGGCTACCATCGCCGCAACTTGGTTGAAACGAGGATGCACTGCTTCAAATTACTGGCAGACCGGGTCAAGTCGGGGGACTTTGACCGGCAGGTGGCGAGCTTCAAATTTGTGCAGCGATTCTGAATCGCTTCACAGTGCTAGGTACGCCGCAAACGGTACGTGCGGGATAAGTCCGTTTGTTGATAGCCCAACCTTTAACTGATTTGTGCAACAAAGCCTGTCAAATCGCCACGCTTCACCACCAATGGCAGAAAAATATGTCAACCCGAGCCGATATTATCGAAGGGCATTTCGGTTGCTTGAATAAGTGGCTTCTTAAAATAAGATGTTTAATCTTAAGGCGATATATTTCACAATAAATAAAATGGCGATTGTGGTGCATTAATTGTTCTGTTTTTTGACTTAGCTGCTGGTGGCAATAGGTATCAGCGTTCTACTCGTTGAGTATGGCCGGTAAGAAGAGGCTGTAGTTTGCCTCTGACGTTGATTCTAGTGATCAATAGAAGTCTCATGGAAATATTATGTCAATTGTTTTTTTGATGCCTAATGTAAGTCGTTTGTATTATATTTCAGTGATTGGAATAAGTAGACTACTTAACTTGCACGGGACAGATAGGTAATAGCGAGTGGAGAGTGTTATTTGGGCAATAAAGTTATCGATTTAAGGAAATCCTTATAGGCCTGGTTGTTGTTAGATATGTATTCTCTGCACTGCTTGCTGCAGTAGTGATGTGGGTTTTGCTGCTGGTGACAGCAAGCTTTTGCAATAACAAAGCATCACCTGAGGTGGGCTGAATATTGCCAATTTTTTATATGGAGGTTTTCTGTGAAAAAGAAAAGCTTGCTTTTAGCATTGGGAATTATGTTTTCTGGGGCGTCGCAATTGGCGGCGGCAAACAGTGCAGACCTTTTTATTAAAGGAAGATTAGTTCCACCGGCGTGCACACCGGCTTTGGATGGCGGTGCGACTATCGATTATGGCGATATCCCGGTATCCAATCTGAAAAATAACGCCGCGTACACGCTGGAAGATCACAACGTCAGTCTGACGGTGACCTGCGAGAAAGATACCGCCCTTGGTATCCGCATCACTGATGCCCGCTCGGAGAGCAAACCCACCTTACTTACTGAAATTCCTATGCCGGCCATACATTCCAGTGGCCATGCGGTTGCTACCGCTGATACTCAAACCATGGGTTTGGGTAGCGATGGGGCGAAAGGTAAGCTTGGCGTATGGTGGATGAGTATGGAGTTCGACAAGCTGAATGCTACCAATAGCGAGGGCATTAAAGTGAATGATAAGGCTTTATTGTTCTCGGCGGATAATGGCCAAAATTGGGCTAACACGACTACTACCCCGATGGCTCCGCATTTTGGTGGTGCCAATTTGACCACCTTCGCAATCAAAGCAACATCGGGTTTCACCCCTGCGGTAGCCACCGTACATACCTTCCCGTTGGTAGTGGGGGCGGCATTGAATACCAAAGGAGGGTTGAGCGTGAAGGACGACACCAAATTGGACGGCAAGGGTACTTTCACTATTTATTACCAGTGATTCGGTTAACTGAATCGGCGCTGAATAAGTCTTGAGTCAGCGAGCTTGAATACGGGCCGGCGGCATGCTTGCCGGCCCGGTTGATACGGTTTGGCGCGGTGAATAAACGCCGTCCTTGATGGAAAAGAGTTTCATATGATGCATGCGCAGAATGTGTTCGCCGTCGCGGTCCGCGGCGGCGCTATGGCCGGCGCCTTGGTGCTGGCCCTGCTGCCCGCGGCGGCCTGGTCCGCCGGCGTGGTGCCGGAAACCTCGCTGGTGGTGGTGGAGGAAGGCGACGGCGAGGGCGTGATCAACGTCAAGAATACCGACGCCCACGTTAGCCTGATGTATGTCCGGCTGGAAAACCTGCCCGAGGACCCAGAGCAGCTATTACTGGCGACGCCGCCAATTTCCAGGGTGGAAGGCGGGGAGAAACAACTGGTTCGCTTTTTGTTGAAATCGCCGCAGCCGCTGCGGACGGAACGGCTGATGCGGGCGTCTTTCGAGGGGATTCCCGCAGTGTCCGCCGATAAGGGACATCGCATTCAGATGACCTTCAATCAGAACCTGCCCGTGCTGATCCGCCCCAAGGGGCTGCCACGTGAAAGAGAGCCATGGACCAAGTTGCGATGGAGCCTGGCGGAAGATGGTCGGGTGGAAGTCAAAAACGACAGTCCTTACGTGGTGCGCCTGTCCACACACAAGGTGGAGTTACAGCCTGGCAAGCAAGCGCTGGAGCTGCCCAAAGCCTATATCTTGCCCGGCGAGCGCTTGCAGCTGGCGTCGGCCGGCCAGACGCCCTTGGACGGCACTCACGTCAAGCTGTGGCCGGCGACCAGTTACGGCTATGCGGTGGACTCATTCACGGCGTCCTTGAACTGAACGGTGAAGCCCGGTCATGAACATTAGCCAAGTGATTGCCGCTGCGATTCGCGTTTCCATGCTGGCCGGGCTGCCGTGCGCACCGGCCCTGGCGGTGAGCGCGCCGTTCGCGGTGACGGCCGAAGTGGTGCCACCCAGCTGCACGCCCAGTTTTTCTAATAACGGTGTAGTCGATTACGGCCTCATCCCCTGGTCGGCCTTGAATCCAGGCGCGACGCTGCTGGGCGAGCGAGAGATCAGCTTGCATGTGCAGTGCGATCAGCCGGCGCTGGTGGGTTTGAGCATACGGGACAACCGCGGCGACAGCCGCGCCGGCATCGCCGTCATGGCCGGGCTTCAGACGACGGGGGCCGCATCGCCGTCGCTGCCGGCGGAGGAGGAACAGACTCTGGGCCTGGGCCGGGACAGCCGCAAGCAAGCGCTGGGCTATTGGTGGCTGAGTCCGATCGAGGTCCGAACAGACGAGCGTCCAGCAACGCTGATGCGCAGTGCCGACCGGCAGGAAGGCTGGTCGCCGGCCGGCGCCGAACCGCTAAATCTGCGTTACGGCTATGCATTGGGCTCGCCGCAGCGTCAGGCGCTGCAGCCGGCCAGCACCCATGCGTTCAAGCTGCGCGTCGGCGCGGCGCTCAGGGGGCGGCAGGCGCTCAGCGCGCGCGAACCGGTACACTTCGACGGCCACGCCACCGTCACGGTCTTCTATCCCTGATTTCCCTATCCATCCAAATTCTTTGGTCCTGCTAGATGACGTGTTCAATTGAATGGCTGCTCCGGCCCATTCCGCTATTGCTGTGGTTGGTCGGGCTGGCTCCGGTGTTTTCCGTTGAAGCGGCGGCGCGCGACGCGTCCGGCGAGGGCGTGCAGTTTGACCTGGGCGTGTTGAAGGCGAGCGGCATCGATCCCGGCGTGGCGGATTACTTCAGCCTGGGCGCGCGCTTTGCGCCGGGCAGGAATCGGGTGTCTTTATTCGTCAACGGCGTCGGTCGCGGCGGCGCCGAGGTGAGCATAGACGAGGGTGGCCGCCTGTGCGTCGACGACGGATTCTGGACGGCGGCCGGCTTGCTGCCCACGGACGGCCAACCGCCGGCAGAGGCCGGCTGCCGGGAGTTGACGGCCTTTTATCCGCAGGCGGTGGTCAAGCTGCGGCCAGAGCTGGCACGGGTGGACATCCTTGTGCCCAGCGGCGCCTTGCGGCGCAAGCAGGAGCAACTGGGCGCTCACGATAGCGGCGGCACGGCCGGCCTGTTCAATTATGAGGTGTTGGCCATGCGCAGCAGCGGAGGCGGGCGGAGCCAGCAGTATCTGCAAGGTTTTACCGAAATCGGCTTCAACTGGCGGGACTGGATGGTGCGCAGCCGGCAAAGCTTCGCGCGCAACGGGGCGAGCAATCGTTTCCAGTATCTCTACAGCTATGCGCAGAAGACCCTAGTGAATAGCAAGGCTATCCTGCAAGTGGGCGAGTTATCGCTGAACAACCCCTTGTTTGCCGGCGTGAACTTCTCCGGCGCGCAGTGGCTGCCGCAAGGGGCCTTGCTGCCGCGCGGCAATCTGCCGCAGGTCAGGGGCATCGCCCAGAGCGAGGCCCGGGTGGAGGTGAGGCAGGCCGGTGCTTTGGTGTACAGCACGCTGGTACCGCCCGGCGCTTTCGAACTGAATGATGTGCCCATCCTGTCGGCGGGCTTCGACCTGAATGTCACCGTTACCGAAAGTGATGGCGGCCAGCACGCCTTCACTGTGCCGGCGGCGGCGTTTTTTGCCAGCCCGGGCGGCGATGTCGAGGGCTTCAATATGGCGGCGGGCAAAATGCGTCAGTTCAGCGGCCAGGGTGGAGATACGCCCTGGTTGTTCTCCGGCAGCCGCAGCTGGCGACTGGGCCGGGAACTGGATCTCAGTTTGGGGGGCATGTGGTCCGAACGCTTTCATTCCGTCGGCGGAGCCTTGTCTTATTTGTTGAGCCCCGGGCTTGTGGCCGGCATGCGCGCGGTGGCTTCCCACGACGGCGAGGCGGGGCGGAGCGGCGCGCAATACAGCGCGTCCTTGAGCGCGAGCTGGGGCGAGCGCCTGTCCGGCGCGCTGAACCTGAGCCGGCAGAGTGTCCACTTTCGCACGCTGTCGGATTACGCGGCTCGTCAACAAGAGGCGTCGACCGCGCTGACGCAGTACGGCCTGTCCCTGTCCTACCACCATGAACTCATGGGCGCGTTCAGCCTGGGCGCGACCCGCTCGCATAACGGCGGCGACGCCTCGCAGCGCTTGAACGGCGGCTGGTCGCGGCGGATGTGGGGCGCCAATGTCTCTTTGAACGTGGGCCGAGATCTGAGTCGGGGCGCGGGCGCGCATCGCAATCAGTTTTACTTGAACGTGGATCTGCCGCTGGAGCGCGCCAGCTTGAGCGCGTATCTGCAACGCTATGGCCAAAGCCAAACCTTGGGGACTAGCTACCGCGAAATCGTCAGCGACAGCTTGAATTACGGCGTGGCGGTGGATCGCGACGCCGACCAGAACAGCACCGGCTTCAGCGGCAATTTGCACTGGATTCCGCGTTACGCCCAGTTGGGCCTGGGCGTGAGCCAGCGCGGGGGCGCCCAGTCGTACAACGCCAGCCTGCGTGGCGGCGCGCTGCTGCATGAGCGCGGACTGACCTTCTCGCCCTATCCGCTGCGCGACAGCGTCGGGGTGCTGTCGGTGGGCGGCTTGCCCGGTGTGAAGTTCAGCACACCCAGCGGCCCGGTATGGAGCGATGGCGATGGCCACGCGGTATTGGCCAATCTGAACGCTTACGCCGATACCCGAGTGGAGTTGCAGACGCCTAGCCTGCCGCGCAATGCGGACGTGGCGAATGGCTTGAAAGTGGTGCGCGCCGGGCATGGCTCGGTCAGCCGGGTGGACTTCTCGGTGCTCAAGACCCAGCGTTTACTGATCCAGATCGTGACAGAGGACGGCGAGGCCTTGGCATCCGGCCTGAGCGTGGTGGATGAGGCCGGGCGCTTCATCACGATAACCGGGAATGGGGGCGAGGTGTTCCTGGATCAGGCGATGGCGCAGGGTGGATTGTATGTCGAGTATCTGCCAAGGCAGCGCTGCCGCTTGGACTACGTCTTGCCGGACGAGGATGCCGCCGCTTTGTACCAGACGGTCAAGGCGAGCTGCACGCAGGGGTTCCCGGGCGCTCAGTTGAAAGCGGATGCGTCGGAGCGCCGGCCCGCCGTCTGAGCCGCTGTTCAGTGTTTGCGATACGTTGCTGGTCTCGACACGGCGGGCACGCATTTCCGAATGCTCATGTAGCGCATGAGCGTTCTGTTTTTCCGCGGTTCCCGGCTGGCCCCGCCTTTGCGCGCGAGATTTTGAGCCGACTCAGGGCGATGAGGAGTGAGGAAATGAGAATGAGCAAGTGGAGTGTGATTGCGCTGGCGTTGCTGAGCGCCGGCGCCGCGGCCGAGGAGGCACCGTGCTCCTTGACCTTGAGCGCGTCGAATCTGGATTACGGCGTGGTGCCGCTGGCCGCCTTGCGCGAAGATGTCAACAGGAGCGTGTCGGGGGCTGGCCTGGAAGCGCGGGTATTGCGTTTGCAGGCCATGTGCGAGCAGCCCCGAGCGCTGGCCCTGCGTTTCAACGGCCCGGTGGCGGATGCGGCAGCGTTCCGTTTCGGGCCCCTGGGCCTGGTGCGGCTGGTATTGCGTTCGGCCACGCTGGATGGTCGCGACGCCTACTTCCGCGTGGAGGGGGAGAACGACGGCGAGCGGCGACGCTCGACCCCGCTGCGTCCTGGCCAGTTGGTATGGGTGTACCTGGACGGCGGCGTCGGGGCGGGCCAGGCATTGCAGGTGGAATTGGAGGTCCAGCCGGCATTGCCGGCCGGTGCCGCACATTCCCGGGAGCGGGAGCGCTGGCGGATGGACGGGGTCTTCGAGTTGCAGGCCACTGTCCCCGGCGTTTGACGCGTCAGATTTCGTCCTCCGTTTGGCGGCCGGAACCGTAGGTGCATGACGGCATGCTTGGCGGCGCCCATTGGGCAGAGTCCGGCTCAAAGGCTCGCGAGATGGTGCGAGACTTTGAACCGGTGCGCGGACCATAGCGATTTCAGCGGAATAATCCAGTCTCCAGGCAGAGAGTTATCAACTCCTGATCACTGCGTGCCCCCAGTTTGCGCATGCCGGAAACTTTTTGAGCGCTGATGGTTTTTTCGCTTCGGCTTAGCATTTTTGCTATTTGGTTTAGCGTCATGCCTGCCACGAAGTGACGTAAAACCTCAAACTCCCTGGCGGATAATTTTTCCACCTTGTTGCCTATTGTATCCTCGGCGATATTTCCCCTATTGGGAGGGGGAATAGCCGACCCTCTATTCACCACTTGCTCCAGCGTGCGTCGTAGCTCAGACAGGGGTTGGCTTTTCAGAACCACCGCCGTCACGCCCAGATTCTGCAGACTTGAAACGATCAAGTGGTTGGAAACCATTGTATAAATGATAAGCCGTACATTGGAGAAATGGCGCAGTAGATATTCTATCAGCTTCATGCCGTCCCCATAGTTGGTGTCGCCGGGCATGCTGTAATCGGCGATGACGATATGAGGCAGTTCATTTTGTTGCCGCAAGTTAATCAGTGTTTCAACTAATTCAGTGGAGTTGTGCGCCTCTCCCACCACTTCCAACAGTGTATTGCGCTCCACTTCTTCACGAATGCCCATCAGAACGATAGGATGATCATCGGCTATCAATACTTTTATTTTGCTCATGGTGTTTCCAGTGAATTTGATTCCAATGCCTATCTCTTAATCAATAAGCTGGGCCTTCAAATCATCTCTGTTGTTTAAGAGGCCGCAAGTCGTTGCAAAGCAGCCTCCAAACGGTTTTGAAACTGCTCCAGATTAGCGATGTTCTCGTCATTTAATTCATACAACTCCGTGAGTTGTGCTTCCAATGCTTGGCCTGCGCTCATTAGCGTTTGCGCGTTGACTACCGCCAGAGCGCCATTAATACGATGCAAAATGGAGGCTACTTTATGTGGTTTTCTGGCCATCGAAACCGTGTATAGCACGTCTAGGTCCGTGCGCATGGTGCGCAAAAATAGCTCGCGCATGGCCATTGGCACTATCAAACCATCTGGGATGGGGATGGCTTGCGCAGAGTGGGTGGCTGACTTGTCTAAAGCTTTTTGGCTTAGCCGCGTTAATGCGGTGCGCAAGCCGTGCAAATTGATGGGCTTAACCAACCAGGCATCCATGCCCGCGCGCAGACAGGCTTCCTCCTCAACCCGCATGGCATTCGCGGTGACGCCGACTATGGGAATGTCCACGCCTTGGCCCCGGAGGGCTATGGCTAGCTCGTACCCATTCATCAGCGGCATGTTGACATCGGTCATCACTAGATCATACGGACGCATATTCCAGTGTTTCAAGGCTTCCTGGCCATTGCCTACTACATCGGCGCGGCAACCCAGCAACTCCAGCTGTTCTTTCAAGATGTGTTGATTGATTGGGTTGTCCTCGGCGACCAAGACGTTCAATCCTAGAGCGGCAGTATCGCTGACCGATTCCGGCAGGGCCTCGCCGGGCAGGCCGTGTTTTGCCAGCCATACCGCTTGTAGGATGCCTTTGAGGTGATGAATGTTCACCAACCAACTATCACTTTGCAGTTGCGCCTGAAGCGGTCCTTCCGGAGTGGCGATGACGCGCGTGCTCAGTGGGTTGCGAGGCCATTCATCCGCGGGGTCCAGATCCAATAAAATCAATCCGGAATCTTCCGGCACAGGCTCCATCGGATCCAACCAGCGAGTGTTGGCGCCCTGCCGGGTCAGCCAGCGTATCAGGCTTTCTCCCTGCTCTTTCAGATGAGCGCGCAGCAACACGGTTGTTTGGCTCAGGGGGTAGTCCGTTAGCGTGGGGGCCGCCGCTTGTTGCTCCAGCTCCAAGGACAGGGTGAAGCTACTGCCCAGCCCAAGATCGCTGACGACTCGAAGAGAGCCTCCCATCAATTGACTGAGTTGTCGGCAGATCGATAAGCCTAGTCCTGTTCCCGCAATCAAACCAGGCAGGGCTTGAGCCTGATAGAAGGGTTCAAACAGCCGGGTTTGCTGTTCCTGAGTGATGCCTATGCCGGTGTCGGTCACTTGCCAGGCTAAATTGACGCGGCCGCTTGGCAAGGCGGTGGCTTTCAGGCGCAATACAATCCAGCCGGATTCGGTGAACTTGATGCTGTTGCTGAGCAGGTTATTTAAAATCTGGCGAATGCGTGTGGCGTCTCCCAATACTAGCTCCGGGGCATTCTCATCAAGATTGGCGTACAAGCGTAGTCTTTTGTTTTTAGCCATGGCGGAAAAAGCGCGCACAACTTCCTCGGAAAGGCTAAGCGGGGAGAATGATTGCGACTCCAGCGCCATTTGCCCGGACTCAATCTTGGAAACATCCAATACATTGCTGATCAATTGCAACAACAGAGAAGACGAGTCTTGCATGGTGCTCAAATAAGCGCGCTGACGCGGGCTTAGCGGGGTCATGTCAAGGATTTCTATCGTGCCCAGCAGGCCGTAAAGCGGGGTGCGAATTTCATGACTGATGGTAGTCAGAAAATGGGTTTTGGCTTCATTCGCACTATCCGACGCCCGCTTTGCCGCCTCTAGCGCCATTGAGCTTGCTTTGTAATGAGAAATATCGCTAAAGGAGCATAATATGGCGTTCTTGCCGCGGTGACGGGCTGGAGCAAAGCTGGCCTGCAGATAGCGTTCTCCAATGCGCAGACAAGCTGTGCGGTTGGAGATATCTTTCCCGTCTATTATTTCGCCCCAGAATGCTATTAGCTGCGGGTAGTCTCGTTCTCGGTCGAACCACTCCAACGCTAGTGGATTGACCACCAAGGGTTGGAGGAGAGGCAATTCCAGAACAAACAAGGCGGTTGGCGCGGTTTGCGTTATCACGCGATTGAAGGCTTCGCTTTCCAGCACGGCTTGGTGCGAGGCTTGTGCCGGCGCCAATACTCGAAGCCGATACCAGCGTACCGCCAGAACGCCGCTCAAAGCCAGCAATAGCACGCTGATCATAAAGACTTGGGCATGCCAGTTTGCCAGAGCGAGCAAACGGTTGTATTGCACTCGATAGACCGCGGCCCAATTCGTCTTGGCTTTGGCGGGCAAATAAAGCAGCAGGCCATCTTGGCTAAAATTCAGTCCCGCTTTTAACGTCGACAATGAGTAGGTTTCGCCCAGTAGTACCCGTCCATCCGGCGTTATCAGACTGATGTCGTCAAAAACCCGGCGCTTGCTGGTGCCGGCCCAGCAAACATTTCGGATCTCCAGCATTGAAACCGCCATAATTTGGGAGCGGCTGTCTTTTTTCCAAAACTTTTCGCTGATATAGGCCGGGATATAGGCAAGAAGAGTATTTGGATCAAGGCCTTGGGCGCTTTTCCCGCTTGCCCACTTGACCTTGGTGGTGTCATGCCGCTGTTGCAGTAAAAACTGGCGGATGGCGGAGGTGATTGTTGGAAAATTGGTGTGCGTCAGCTCCATTTCGGTTGCGGTATTGTCCACCGTCGGCACCGCCAGGCTGGTTGCTTCATCCAAGGCCAATAGAAAGCTTTGGGGAGCGTCGGTTTTGGCCAGAGACCAGTAAGTGCTGTAGTAATCCGCGCTTAAGGCTCCTAAGGCGTACAGGCCCTCTGGAGGCTCTGGCCACTGATCTACACGGTAGCCCAGAGTAAACGGCATTGAATACGGGGAGCTGCGCCCCTCCACCATCAGGTAATCGCCAGCCTGCGCAATAGGAGTGCGTGTTGTATCCAGCAGTTTACCCAGCCGTTTGCCCATGATGTCGGAGTTGCGCCGCGCGCCGCGGCTAAGAAAGGCTTCATGCTCTCGAATGCCGTTGGCAACGCATGCGAAGTGCACCTGGGCCATATTCTGTTTTTCATCTAGCAGTAAGGTGGCGGCCCAGTAGCTGGCGGTTAAAGCGAGTAGAACCAAGGATAGGACCAAAATCAGGCTCACATTGAGCCGTAAGGATGTTCTGATCAACTTACCGATGGATTGCGTATTATTTTCCATGACTCCGTTTCATTGACACATCTTGCGCGGGTCTATGCTTGAATTGGCTTGCAAGTGCTGGCGGCGTCGTTTCGTAAAACAGCCTATGGCCGCTTTATGGTTTGAAGCGTTATCGCGCTGGTGGAGCCGGTGCTCAGACAACGCCATTGGAAGAGAGATAGCCTGGGGAGGAAAGTTCGCGGTACTCCCTTCTTTGCTTCAATGAGTTTAAGCATCGAAACAGATTGGACAGACTGACTGGCTTGATGATCACCGCGGCCATCCCAGCCTCGCGCGCAAGTTGGGCCTCTTCTTTTAAGATGCTGGCCGTCGTTCCCACGACCAAAAAGCCCGGAGCTTGCAGGTGGATTCTGCGCGCCAACTCCCGGCCGTCCATCCGCGGCATGCTGATGTCCGTCAGTACCAGGTCAAATTCGTGGACATTCCATCGCTGTAGCGCTTCCTGGCCATTGGCGGCCAACTGCACGCGACAGCCCAAGGTTTCCAGTTGTTCCTTTAAAACCATGCGATTAATGTCGTTGTCTTCCACCGCCAATACTCTGAGATTCAAGTTGCCCGGTGTTGAGGCGCCTGCCCCTGCCGCAGTGACGGGGGCGAGGCCCTGCGTGGAAAGCATGGTGTCCAGGATCACCGTCGGAGCGTATAAGGAGACCCATTCGGCGCTAGAGCGTGCCGATTCGTCGCCATGCCATATACGCACGCCGGGCCAGTTGGCTCGCCGGTGCGGATCGATGTCCAAGCGCACTTCCAAGCACAGTTTGTCACGCGGCAAGTTTTCCCTGGCGCAGGCCAGCGCTCTGCCGCCGAGGAAGTTCAGCCAGTCGCACAGGCTATCGGCGAGTTCTCGCACCGGCGCGCTGACGTAGATGGCTTGCTGAGTCAGAGGCCGTTGTCGTGGAGGGCTGTCCGCTAGCGCTTTCAGCGGCAGCCACAGAGTGAAACTGCTGCCCAGGCCCGGTTCGCTCACTACGGTGATGTCCCCTCCCATCAGGGTGGCGAGTTGCTGGCAGATCGGCAGGCCCAGACCGGTGCCGCTTGCCCTGCGGCGACCCTCGCCTACCTGGAAAAACAGCTTGAACAAAGAAGCCTGATCCTCGGCGGCAATGCCGATGCCGGTATCCGCGATCTGGATGGAGGCCCGGATACTGCCGTTGTTTCCATTGACCAAGCCGCAGCGCATGACGATACGGCCATTGTCGGTGAACTTCACCGCATTGCTGAGGAGATTGCTCAGAATCTGTCGTACTTTGCCCGGGTCGCCCCGCAGGGGCAGGCTCAAGCGCGGGTCGATGCAAGCGTAGATCAATACGCCCTTGTTCAGGGCGGAGGCGGCGTAGCCGTGCACCACCTCATGCGCCAGCTCAAACAGATTGAATGTTTCCATCTCCAGCCGCAATTGACCCGCTTCTATCCTGGAAAGGTCCAGAACGTCATTGATGAGTCCCAGCAGCATGGTGGAGGAGCTTTGGATCGCCTGCACATAGCCTTGCTGTTGCGGATCCAGGCGGGTGTGTTTGAAGAGCTCCAGGTTGCCGAACACGCCGTATAGAGGGGTGCGGATTTCGTGACTCATGGTGGCGATGAACGCGGTCTTGGCTGCATTGGCGGCATCGGCTAATTGCTTGGCGTGCTCTAGCGCCAGTTCGGCCTGCTTGCGCAAGCTGATATCGCTCAGCGCGCACAGCAGCACTTCTTCTCCTCGGTAGCGAGTGGGCACGAGGCTGGCGAACAAATGGCGGCCATCGAGAGTGGCCAGCTCTTCGCTGACAACGCCGACTTGCTGCAAGCGAGCCCGCAGAAAGACGCGCTCCACCCACTCCGTCGACCTCCAATCCGGATCAATCGCGGGCAGCCAGTCGCGAGCTAACTGGTTTTCCAGGACGGCCTGACCATTGCGCCTTCTCAGCGCGCAAAGCGCCACAGGAGCCGCGTTGAATACCGAACGCAGAAAAGCCTCCGCTTCCGCATGCTGTTGCAGCCGCTGCAACGCGGGCCGCACAAACCTGTTCAGCACGCATAGGCTGCCCAGGGCAAGCCCGGCGATAACGCAGCTTAAGATGGCCAGGCACTTTAAGAAGGCATGGCGCATATCGTTGAGGAGAGCCGATTCCGGATAGCGATAGGCCAACATCCAGTCAGGCCCAAGCGGGAAACGGGTTTGAACGCTGGGCACAATAGGCAATGCGTTGGACAGCCGTTGCCACATGTCCTGCGTCCGCCCTGAAGAGGCGGCGGCCGTAGCGGCCACCTCATGTTCATTGGCATCCAGCAAGGCGAACTCATAGCCAGCAAAGGGCTGCTGGCTGGCTAGCACGTCTCGTCCCAGGAACTCCAAAACAAGCCAGGCTTGCTCTCCGCCGTCCAGCGAAGAGGGAGAGATGAAAGGCCGCGCCATGTAAATGCGGCGCTGAGGATCTTTGGGATCGAACAGCCACACCGTCGCGCTTTGGTACAGCGGCGTTGGATTATCGCTCAACTGTCGAAGCACGTTGTCCGGCGTTTCTTCCGCGATCGGAAAGCCGCTTTCCAGCCTGCGCACGGTCAATTGATCCTTGCCTTGCAATAACAATAAGAGGTTGACGCCCAAGTTGGCCGCTTGGAGCTGATCGTTTAAGGGCAAGGTCAAGCCGGTTGGAGGCAGTGGTTCGCCTATCCGGTTGAGGTGACTCAATGAACCTGAACGCCGGTCTGAGCCAGCTGCGACGGGTTTGTCCAGGTTTTTTAGGAACTCCACGCGGCGATTGAAAAAAGCCTTTGCGGCGTAAGCCGCTTCATTCATGGATAGACGTTGGACCGCGACATGGCTATTCAGTTGTATATTCAAGTAAATAACCAAAATGCATACAGCGCATAAAAGCAGCGCCCCAGCCAATAGCCACACAATACTGGCGGCCGCAGATAGCCGCAATGGCCAGGGTTTAAGCACTAAGCACTTGATATCCATCGGAATATCGTAATTGCGTATGCTGCCGGGGAATATAAGTCATTTCTGAAAGCAATAATGTTTTTCAAGCACGAAACTTCAATAGTCTGGCCTACAAGGCGGATGTCATTTTTTGCATGGTTTCATAATGAAATTTATATTGCCTTGCCAGTGAGCTCATTTGTCGGCCCCCTAGTGGAAAATTGTTGTCCAGTTGGGTTGGCCTGATTGTTACGCCCCGACTTTCCTATATAAGCTAGGTTTTGATTGCTTCTGGATTTCGCCTGTTGACTTAGAGAGCTTGTTTTAAGCGATTAGCGCGCGATATCGGGGTGAAAATAGATAGGGAGTTTCGATAGAAGCGGGTCAAGGCTGGCCGAGTATGTGCTCTTGCTTAATCAAAAAGGACTTAGAGCTTGTTCAAAGTCTGCTGCGCTTCGGCGATACGGCGTTAAAAACAAGCTCAAAATGCTCATGTACCACTCGACCATTCCGTTTTTCGCTCGTTTTCGCCTTGTCTCGCCCTTGCTCGCGAGACTTTGAACAGGCTCTTAACGCCAGCGCGTCTGGATAAATTTAAACTATAAAGCAATGTGGCAAGCGGCGACAGGATCGCCATGGCGCAAAAGCGGGCGAGAGATTGAATGGGTTCTCACCGGCCCTCGGCCCGCTAATCTTCGCCGACACTCCGTCAGGCTGGCTCTTGCCGCGCGAAAAAGCGCGCCGGTGAATCGCCCAAGGCGCGCCGGAACATCGCGATGAAGTTGCTGGGGGAGGCGTAACCCAACTCGTCCGACACCGCTGCCACGGCAACGCCGCGCGCCAACATTTCCATGCCGCGGATCAGCAGCGCTTGTTGCCGCCACTGTCCAAAGCTCATGCCGGTATGCGCCAGGATGTGGCGGCGCAGGGTGCGCGGCGACATCGCCGCCGCGTCCGCGCAGTCGGCCAGCGCGTGTTTGCCGGGCGGCTCGGTTAGCAGACGGAGGGCCAGCTCCGCGATGCGCGGATGCTCCGGTATCGGCAGGCAGAGCGCCTGCTGTGGCGCTTGCCGCAATTCGTCCAGCAGCACCGCGGCGATGCGCTCCTGCTCCGGCCGCCATGACGAATAATCCGTCCACGTCACCGCGCGGCGCACCGCGGCGCGCATCAGTTCGGTGATCGCCAGCACCTGTGGCTGCGGGCTCAGCGTCCGGCTCCAGTCCGGGCTTAGCAGCAGGCTCCAGCCGGTCAGCGCGCCGCTGACGCGCACCTGGTGCGGCACGCCGGGCGGAATCCAGCCGGCGCGGTGCGGCGGCAGGACCCAGGCGCCGCGTGGGGTCCGGATCTGGATCAGGCCGGTTTCCACGCATAGCAGTTGCCCGCGCGCATGGCTGTGCCATGCGTATTCGCGGCTGCCCAGCCGGTAGTCGCTGCCTTCTCTATCGTTGCCGGGCACGGCGATCAGCGGGGGACCGCCTATCCATTCGCTAAGGTCCGGCATGTCCGTTCGTGGGCTGGTGTCGATATTGGCCATTTTTCACCATTTATTGGCAAAAAAGCGTTATAGCAGCTTTGGCGGCGGCGCGCACAATCGTCGGCAAGGGCTTGGGCGACCGCCATTGCGGTGGCGCCACAGGCCGGATTTCCCCATGACGAACCAAGGACAAGTTATGCCATCTCTACGCATTGGCATCGTCGGCGCTGGCCTGGGCGGGTTGTGCCTGGCCCAGGGCCTGGCGCGCGCCGGCATCGCCGCCACACTGTTTGAACGCGACCATGCGGCCGACAGCCGCTGGCAGGGTTATCGGCTGCGCATCGACGGCGACGGCCAGCAGGCACTGCGGCAGGCCTTGACGCCGCGGCAGTTCGAGCTGTTCCGGCAAAGCTGCTCGCTGGGCGGCGACGATTGTTTCGTCGATCCGCAGCTGCGCGCCTGGTCGGAACGCAAACCGGCGCATTGGCGGCCATCGGCGCAGGACGGCGACGCGGCGGAGCGCGACCTCAGCGCCAACCGCCAGACGTTGCGGGAAATCCTGGCCAGCGGTTTGAAAGACCAGATCCGCTGGGGCCACGCGCTGCGCGGCGTCAGGGAAACGCCCAGCGGTGTGTTGCTGGACTTCGAGGGTCAGCCCGAGTTCGAGGTGGATGTGCTGATCGCCGCGGACGGGGTGGCCTCCACGGTGCGCCGGCAATTGGTTCCGGGTGGGGAGCCGGAGGACGAGGGCGCCGTGGTGCTCTACGGCGTCACGCCTCGGGACGCCTTGCCGGCCGAGGCGTCGACGCCGGAGCTGGGCCAGGGCGTTTGCGTGGTGTTCGGCGACGGACTGACGGCGGTGATCGAGGCGATGCGCTTCCGCGCGCCCTTGCCGGAACTGGCTCGGCGGATGGCGCCGGAAGTGAAGCTGAGCGCGATGCCGGATTACTGGTATTGGGCCTGCGTGGCGAGGGCCGAGGACTTGGGCGGGGTCTTGCCGGATGAGCGCCTGAGCGGCGCGGCGTTGCGGGCGCGGATCCAACAGGCGACGCGCGGCTGGCATCCACGTTTGCAGGCTGTTTTCGCGCATGGCGATCCACAGTGTCTGGGCGCGCGTCCGATCCGGATGGCCGCTGAGGTGCCGGCCTGGCGCTGCGAGCGGGTAGCCCTGTTGGGTGACGCGGCGCATGCGATGAGCCCGGCGGGCGGGCTGGGCGCCAATACCGCGCTCTGGGACGGCGCGGAACTGGCGCGGGTTTTGGCGCCGGCGGGCACAACGGCCGAGGCGGTGGCGGCGCTGCGCGTCTGGGAACGGGACATGCGGCGGCGCGCCGAGCACGCCTTGCGGCTATCGCGCGCGGGCAGCGCCCGCTTGCTGCAACGGTCTGGCTTAGCGTGAGGCTCGGCCGCCGCCATGGCTTGGCGGCGGCGGGCCTTACTTTCCGTTTTTGATGATGTGCTCGATGTTGCGCTCGGCTAGCGCGGTGATGGTCAACGAGGGGTTGGCCGCGCCGGCGCTGCCGGGAAGCAAGGCGCCGTCCATCACGTACAGGCCGGGATGGCCGATGACGCGGCCCCAGGCATCGGTGGCCTTGCCTATCACCGCGCCGCCCAGCGGATGCGCGGTCCAGTTCAGTCCGGTGACGCCGGCTATGATCCCCGGGAAACCCGGGACGGTGCCTGTGGCCGCGGCTATTTTGTCGTTCACCGTCTTGGCGGCGGCAACGCTGTCGCGGTTGCCGTTCTGCGGCCAGTTCAGCACCACGCGGTCCGTGGCCGGGTTATAGCTGAAATGCCCGCGATTGCTTTGATCGAAGGCCATGCCCAGCGAACCGATCACCGTGCTCAGGTCCAGCGGCAGGCCCGGTACGTACCAGTTTTCCAGGGTGAGCGGCTGCCCGCTGTTTGGATCGTGGATGCGGGAGGCGCTGGGGGTGCCCTGGGTGGCCAGCGACAGCGTGCTGAAGCTGCGCGTGACGATGGTGTCGCCGTTGCTGCCCCAGCCTTGGCCGATGTGCTCGTTGAGATTGCGCAACGTACCTTGCGCCCGAGCCTTGACCAGCAGTTCCGAGCTGCCGATGGAGCCGGCGGCGAGAAAGAGCCGGTCGCAGTTGAGGCGGTAGCGGTCCAGTTGCCGGCCGTCGGGCGCGCGTTTGACGACGTCAACCTCGTAGCGGCTGCCGTCCCAGGCGATGCTGAGCACCTCATGACCGGGGTAGATGGCGGCGCGGCCTGTGGCTTGCGCCTGGGCCAGGTAGTTCTGGTTGAGGTCGAACTTGGCGCCGTTGGAGTTGCCGTGGTTGGACAAGCCCGCGGTGGCGGAGGGCGTGGATTGCCAGCGCAGCTCCTGGCGAATCACGTCCCAGTTGAAAATGGAATCATTAGCTGTGGTGGCGTAGCCAGCCTTGCGCACCTGGGCGTCCCAGACGCGGGAATGGTGGAAGGGCTTGCTGTTGTAGATGTCCGTCGGCATGGTGTCCAGGCGCAGCATTTGCCGAACCCTGGGGTAGTAGGTCTTGTTCATTTCCTCATAGCCGACCCAGTTGCCGAACAGGGCTTCGAAATAGCGTTGTTCCGGCTGAATCATCACCCCGGTGAACACCACCGAGCCGCCGCCGACGCAGGCGCCGCGCCAGACATTCATATTTGGGTAGTCGGTTGAGTCCAGCACGCCGCCGAAGGAGTCGAAATGCGTGGTCACGCCTATCAGCATCTTGGCCTGGCGTCGGTGCCAGAACGCGCGTCCGTCCGGCAGGGTGTCGTTGGAGAAGATGTCGCGCCGAGGCCCATTGGGCCAGCGATGGCCGCGTTCCAGCACCGTGACCTGCTGGCCGGCCTGTGCCAGGCGCAGCGCGGAGACGGCGCCGCCAAAGCCGGAGCCTATCACCAGATTAGGGGTGTAGGCGGGCGGACGCGGCACGGCTTGGAATAGTTCGGGAGTCAGACGCTGGTACTTGGCCAGCTGGAGCGCGTCCGTACCGATGAAGGCTGATGAGGACGCCGGCAGCATCAGGCCGGCGGCGCCGGCACCCGCGCCCAGCAAGAGCTGACGGCGGTTCAGCTGCGCGGTGAGCGGAGAAGCTTGGTCATTGTCAGGGGGGTAAGCCATGGGATCGCCCTTTCATGTTTAAGAGCCCGTGCAAGGTCTGCGGCGTTGAAATCCCCCTTCGAAATGCTCATGTGGCACTTGGCCATTCCGCTTTCTCTGGGGGGCCTTGTCTCTCCCTTGCTCGCGAGGTTTTGGACAGACTCAAGGAGGCCATTGCGGCCAAAAAGTTTGCTTATTAAGTAAGCGGGTAGATTCTTGTCTGGTTGCTCGGAGGGGCGATACTGTCATTTGTGACAGATATTTAATTGACATTAAATTATTATTTGAAATGATTTGGCTGTTAATAATGTGGTGGTTGCCGTTCAAGCCAGCCCGGCCGCCGCGGCGGCGCGGGCCGGCTCGCTCAACCGCTTAGGCGGTGGCTTCGAACGCCGGGTGGTAGCTGACGCTGCCGACGGGCAGCGGCGCGCCGAAGCTTTGCGCCATGAAGTATTCAGCTGGCACGCCCGGCAAAATCAGACCCGGACGCGCTTGGAAGCCGAAGCGCGTGTAGTAGCCGGGGTCGCCCAGCACCACGCAGCCTTGCGCGCCCAGTTCACGCAGCGCGGCCAGCGCCTGGCGCATCAACAGGCTGCCTATGCCCTGGCCCTGTCGTTCCGGATGCACGGACACCGGGCCGATGCCGTGCCAGCCGGCGGCGCCGGAGGTGATCAGCACCGGCGAGGCGGCGATGTGGCCCAATAGCCGTTCGCCGTCCAGCGCCACGATGGACAGCGTGAGCTGGCCGCCGCGGCGCAGCGCGTTGACGATGAATTGCTCGGTATGGCTGGAGTGCTCTTCGGCGAGGAAAGCGGCCCGGGTTAGTTCGAAGATGGCGTCGATGTCGCGGTCTTGTTCGTTTCTCAGCATGAGTGTCATAGCGTTTTCCTTGGAATGGAACGCGCCAGCGCCGCCGCCTTGCGCGTTCGGCAGCGCGGCGGCGGTGGTCATTGGTTGTCGAGTTGGCCGCGCACGGCGCGCAGGCCGGCCTTATTGATTTGGTATGGCTGGCCGTTCTTGGAGCTGATCAGGCGCTTGGCCCTGAGCTTCTGGAACACGAGCAGGCTGCAATCGGACAGCAGATACCCTTCTCGGGTATAGCATTCAACAGTGGAGATACGGCCCGCGTCGTCGCGCAGGTGCGCGATGCGGCCGCCTTTGGCTAGGACGTGCAAAGTCCTTTGCTCCGGCTTGGAGATATTCATATTGGATGATCGTTCGGCAATCAAATGCGAAAACGGGCAGCCGCCGCGATGCGAGCGCTACCAGCTAAGGGGCATTTTGATAACGGCCAGCCGGAAAAACGGGCGGCGTTATCGGATTGCTGCAATCTCCAACATGCAAAGCCTTTTGCGAGGAAAAGAAGGACGCTCAATCAAATGAGCAAGCCCAAATTCTATGCGGATAGCTAAATAAAATCAACAGACTGCGCGAACAGAGCCAGTTCCAGCTGGCAGTCGAAAGGCTCCAGCGCCAGTTGCGGCGCGTGCAGCCAGCGGGCGGGCGCGCAGCCGCAGGCCTCGTAGAAGGCGACGGTTTCAACGGCGGAGTGCGAGGAGATGTAGAGCGTGTCCGCGCCCAGTTCGCGGCCGGCTGCGGCGCTGGCGGCCAGCAGCGCGCGCCCCAGGCCCCGGCCTCGCCAGCGGCGGTCCACTTGCAGCTCTTTCAGTTGCCGGTAGCCGCCGTCCGGGCCCAAGGCCTGCGCGTCTACGGCGGCGAAACCAGCGAGATCCCCTTCGATTTCCAGCGCCAGCACCGCGCCGTCGGCGGCGATGCGCGCCATCTCCCGCGCCAGTTCGCGCCGTTCCGCCGGCGACCAGTCGTCGATGAAGGGCTCAGCCACGCATTGCCGGCCAGCGGGGCCGGCGCGATAGACCAGGCGGACCTCCTGACGGCGCTGAAAGGCATCCAGCCAATTGGCGGGGATGTCGTGTGGGCTCAGCCGGCGAATAGACAAGGGGGATAGTTTGTGGGACATGGCGTGGATGACGGAAGCAAGAACGACATTATCTCAGAACCTGTTGACGACCTGCTACGCGGCGGCGATACGGCGTTGAAACCCACTTCGAAATGCTCATGTACCGTCTGTACATTCCGCTTTCTCAGCAGTTTTTGTCTTGTCTCGCTCTTGCTCGCGAGATCGTAAACACGTTTTCAGGAGGGAACGGCGCGCGGCCGTCGGATATTCTGTTTGAATTTTATTATTGATCAAGAAGATTGATAGCTAAAACGAATTAATTGATTCAATTATTTCAATTTTCACAGATATTAACAAAATGTTAGGATTCTTAAAAATCAAAGGCATAGCGTGATTCTGGCCGCGCCGAAGAGGGAGTTTCAAGTACTCGTCCTTCTCGAGCGCGGTTTGTTGTGAACGGAGTGCCTGGATGCAGAGACAAGTCAGCGCCGCCGGCGGAGCCGCGCCGCGCCCCTGGACCGAACCGCGGTCGGCCATGGGTTTCAGGCTGGGATGCGCGTATTGGCGCCTATCCCGCCGGAAACCTGGAGCTGGCGGCGCGCTTGCCTGCAAAGACTTGCCTTAGGTGAATTCCATCAATCTTGAAGAATGTGGTCTGTGAAATGAGTAACAAAGTATCTGCAGCAAAAAGTTTGTCCTTGCCTTCCCTGGCGTTGAGCGCGATTGGCTTGGCCGTGGCCTGTTCCTGGTCCGCCTTGGCGAGCGCCGACACGATCTCCGGCGTGGGCAGCAATAATGTCTACGGCGCGGGTTCGGTGGATCCGGGAGTGGCGACCAATAGCAATAACTCGATTTATGGCGTGGGCGCCGGCAGTAATATGACCGGCACCAACAACTCGGCGTTCGGCGCCGCCGCTGGCGTGAATGTGAACGGCGGCTACAACACCTCGATCGGCCAGAACGCGGGTACCAATGTGCAGGGCAACAATAACGCCTTCATGGGCAACGACTCCGGCTACAACGTGACCGGCGACGCCAACGTCGGCGCCGGCATCAACACCATCCGCAACGTGACCGGCACCGGCAACACCGGCAGCGGGGCCAATTCGGCTCAGGATATTCAGGGCGATTTCAACTCCGGCTTGGGCAACAACTCCAATCGCAATGTGACCGGCAGCTACAACACCAGCAGCGGCACTTTCTCCGGCTGGGATATCAAGGGCAGCAACAATACCGCCAACGGCGCGAACGCCGGCAGAAATGTCACGGGCGACAACAATACCGCGGTGGGCACCTACGCCGGCCAGAACGTGTCCGGCAGCAATAATGTGGCCATCGGCAATAATGCGGGCGCCAACATCAACGCCAGCAATGCGGTGGCGGTGGGCAACAACGCCGCGGCCACCGCCAACAATGCGTTGGCGATAGGCAGCAACGCTCAGGCCAGCAACGCCAACGACGTAGCCTTGGGCGCCAATAGCCGTACCGCGGCGGCCAACCCCACCGCCAGCGGCGTGGTGAACGGCGTGACCTACAACTATGCCGGCGCGGCCCCTTCCAGCGTGGTGAGCGTGGGCAGCGCGGGCAATGAGCGTCAAATCAGCAATGTCGCCGCCGGCAGGGTGAGCGGAACCAGCACGGACGCGGTGAACGGCAGCCAGCTGAACGCGACCAATCAGGCGGTGCAGCGCGTGAGCGACAAGGTGGACAATGTCGGCGCCGGCACCGCGGCGGCCTTGGGCGGCGGCGCGTCCTACAACGCTCAGACCGGCGCGGTGAACCGTCCGAACTACACCGTTTACGGCAATACCGTGAACAATGTCGGCGATGCGATTGACCGGCTCCAGAAAAGCGGGCCGGTGCAGTATTCCGATCCCAGCGGCCGGACGACGACGACAAACGCCGGCAACGACGTCACCCTGGTGGGTGGGGACGGCGGCAGGCCGGTGACCATCCACAATGTGGCGGCGGGCGCGCAGGGCACGGACGCGGTGAACGTGGACCAGCTGAATGCGGCCAACTTCAACAATCAGCAGCAATTCAAGCAGCTCAGGTCCGATCTGTCCGATACGCGCCGCGACGCGTTCGGCGCCGCCGCCGGCGCGATGGCCATGGCCGGTCTGCCGCAGGCTTTCCTGCCCGGCAAGAACATGTTGGCCGTGGCCACGGCAACCACCGGCGGCGAGTCCGCCATCGCGGTGGGGCTGTCCTCGCTGTCGGACAACGGCCGCTGGGTGGTGAAGTTCTCCGGTTCCACCAATACCCGTGGTCAAGGCGGCGCCAGCCTGGGCGCGGGCTTCCAGTGGTAAGCGGCAAACAAGATCAATCAGCTGATATTGAATGAGATAGATGATGAAAAAACCGGTATTCGGCGGCTCTCTCCGCTACCTGTTGCTGGCGGCCGCCGGCGCGGCCTTGATGGGCTGCGGCACTAGCCGCCTGAGCAAGATCACTGACGACGGCCATCTGGCCGAGCAGGCTAGCCCGACATGGCCCAGCATTGAACACAATGGTTGGCAGCCGGAAGGCAGCGTGCCCAATCTCGAAAATTTGGCCAAGGTTCAGCCGGGCCTAAGCAAGGAACAGGTTTACGGCCTGATTGGCCGCCCGCACTTCGCGGAGGGCATGGTTGGCGTGCGCGAGTGGGATTACGTATTGAATCTGAGCCCCAAGGGGGGTGAGCAAGCCCGGGTTTGCCAGTACAAGTTGTTGTTCGACAAGCGGATGAAGGTGGCATCGGTGATCTGGCGGCAGGAGTCCTGCGCCGAGATCGCCGCCGCGGTCTGAATCTAGCGCGACGCCCGGAGCCGAGCGAAATGAAACGAACCGCCTTGACCGGCGGTTCGTTTTTTCATGCGCGCAGCAGCGGGGCCAGGCCCCAAAAAAGCGCGGTCCAGATGGACCGCGCTTTGTTTGCCGACTGTGAACCGCGCTTATTTCAGATCGAAACGGTCCAGGTTCATCACCTTGTTCCAAGCGGCGACAAAGTCGCGGACAAACTTGGGCTGTGCGTCGTTTTGCGCATAGACCTCGGCCAGCGCCCGCAACTGCGAGTTGGAGCCGAACACCAAGTCAACGCGGCTGCCGGTCCACTTGAGCTGGCCGGTTTTGCGATCACGGCCTTCGTACAACTCGCCGGCGCTGGAGGTGGGCTGCCAGGCCACGCCCATATCCAGCAGGTTGACGAAGAAGTCGTTGCTCAATACACCCGGACGGGTAGTAAACACGCCGTGAGGCGCATTGTCGACGTTGGCGCCCAGCACGCGCAGGCCGCCCACCAGCACCGTCATTTCCGGCGCGCTCAGCGTCAGCAGCTGCGCCTTATCCACCAGCAGCGCTTCCGCCGGCAAAGAGTAGGCTTGCTTCTGGTAGTTGCGGAAACCGTCCGCCTGTGGCTCCAGCACGCTGAAGGATTCCACATCGGTCTGTTCCTGGCTGGCGTCGGTGCGGCCCGGCGCAAACGGCACGCTGATGTTGTGGCCGCCGGCCTTGGCGGCGGCTTCCACCGCTGCGCCGCCGGCCAGCACGATCAGGTCGGCCAGCGACACTTGCTTGCCGTCGCTCTGAGCGGCGTTGAAGTCCTGACGAATGGCCTCCAGCGTTTTTAGCACGCGGGCCAGTTGCGCCGGCTGGTTGACCGCCCAGTCTTTTTGCGGGGCCAGACGGATGCGGGCGCCGTTGGCGCCGCCGCGCTTGTCCGATCCACGGAAGCTGGAGGCGGAGGCCCAGGCGGTGGACACCAGTTCGCTGACGGACAGGCCGGAGGCTAGTGCTTTGGCCTTGAGCGCGGCGATGTCGGCGTCGTTGATCTGCGGTTGACAGGCCGCCGGCACCGGGTCTTGCCAGATCAGATCCTCGGCCGGCACTTCCGGGCCCAGGTAACGGGTCTTGGGGCCCATGTCGCGGTGAGTCAGCTTGAACCAGGCGCGGGCGAAGGCGTCGGCGAAAGCGGCCGGGTTTTGATGGAAGCGGCGGGCGATCGGCTCGTAGATCGGGTCGAAGCGTAGCGACAGATCGGCGGTGGTCATCATCGGCGGGTGTTTTTTCGCCGGGTTGTGAGCGTCCGGGATCAGGTGTTCCGGCTTGACGTTCTTGGCCACCCACTGGTGGGCGCCGGCCGGGCTCTTGGTCAGTTCCCAGTCGTAGCCGAACAGCATGTCGAAATAGCCGTTGTCCCATTGCGTCGGGTTGGGTTTCCACGCGCCCTCGATGCCGCTGGTGGTAGTGTATTCGCCCTTGCCGTCGCCAAAGCGGTTGATCCAGCCCAGGCCTTGCGCCTCCAGCGGCGCGGCTTCCGGTTCCGGGCCCACCAGAGCCGGATCGCCGGCGCCGTGGGCCTTGCCGAAGGTATGTCCGCCGGCCACCAGGGCCACGGTTTCTTCATCGTTCATCGCCATGCGGGCGAAGGTTTCACGCACGTCGCGGCCGGACGCCAGCGGGTCCGGGTTGCCGTCCGGGCCTTCCGGGTTTACGTAGATCAGACCCATCTGCACCGCGGCCAGCGGATTGTCCAACTGGCGGTCGCCGGAGTAGCGGCTGTTGGCTTCGGTGCTGGTGGCCAGCCATTTGGTTTCCGCGCCCCAGTAGACGTCTTCTTCCGGCTGCCAGATGTCCTGACGTCCGCCGCCGAAACCAAAGGTTTTAAAGCCCATGGACTCCAGCGCCACGTTGCCGGCCAGGATCATCAGGTCGGCCCAGGAGATCTGGTTGCCGTACTTTTGCTTGATCGGCCACAGCAGACGGCGCGCTTTATCCAGGTTGCCGTTGTCCGGCCAGCTGTTGAGCGGAGCGAAGCGCTGGTTGCCGGTGCCCGCGCCGCCGCGGCCGTCGGCGGTGCGATAGGTGCCGGCGTCATGCCAGGCCATGCGGATGAACAGGCCGCCGTAATGGCCCCAGTCCGCTGGCCACCAGTCCTGAGAGGTGGTCATCAGCGCTTTAAGGTCGCTTTTCAGCGCGGCGTAGTCCAGCTGTTGGAAGGCGGCGGGGTAATCGAAGCCAGGCTCCAGCGGATTGGAGGCCGGCGCGTGTTGATGCAGGATGTTGAGATTGAGCTGGTTGGGCCACCAGTCGCGGTTGGATTGGGCGTTCACGACAGCCGGGTTGCCGGCGGTTTGGTGGAATGGGCACTTGGACGCGCTACTCATGACAGACTCCTTAGGTCAAGGTGTTCAATGACTTGCTGGGATCAGCTTAGTGAAGCTTGCCGTTGGAAGCCATTGAGCAATTTCAATCAGTCCTATGGCTTCCGTCAATCAATCATGCTTTGGCGATAGTTAGTTCATTAGGCGCGCCGCATAGTTCCTGGCTTTGGCAATAAGACGCCGTTCAAGACTGAAGCGGCGGGGCGGATTCAGAAAGGCGGCGCTCTACAAGGCGCGGTGGATTGCGGGCGTCTCCGGCTGGGGAACGTGTTCGCGCTCATGCGCCAGGAGCCAGGCCTTGCGCTCCAGCCCGCCGCCGTAGCCGGTGAGCGCGCCGTCTTTGCCCAGCACGCGGTGGCAGGGAACGATGACGGAGAGGCGGTTGGCGCCGTTGGCGGCGGCCACGGCGCGGACGGACTGCGGACGGCCCAGTCTCGCCGCCTGTTCCTGGTCGCTGCGGGTGAGGCCGTAGGGCACGCTCAGCAGTAGTTGCCAGACCGCCTGCTGGAAGGCGGTGCCGGGCAGATGCAGCGCCACTTCGAAATGGCGGCGCGAGCCGGCGAAGTATTCGCCGATCTCGCGTTCGGCCTGGCGCAGCACCGGGCTGTCGCCCTCTGCGATTTCGGCGGACAGCTGGCGGCGCAGCGCCGCCAGTTCCGTGTTCACGATGGGCCGGTCGGTGAATTCCAGCAGGCACAGTCCCTGCTCGCTGGCGCAGGCCACCATGGCGCCGAGCGGGGTGTCGAAGCGGCGCAAGAGCAACGGCCTGGCCTGGCGGGGAGCATCGGTGTGAACTGCTTGGGACATGGTTAAGCCGGCTTACTCGCCGTCGTCGACCGCGTCCGGCTCAGCCGGCACCAGTTGCAGCAAGTCGCCCGGCTGGCAGTCCAGATACAGGCAGATCGCCTCCAGGGTGGAGAGTCGGAAGCCCTTGACCTTGCCTTGTTTCAACAGCGACAGGTTTTGTTCTGTGATGCCGATGGCCTGGGCCAGATCCTTGGATTTGACCTTGCGCTGGACGAGCAGCATGTCCAGATGGATTTTGATGGGCATGTGTCGCTTTCAGATGAATTGCTTATTCTCGCACGCCAGCGTAATGCCTTCTCGCTGAATGCGCGCAATGATCATGACCACGGCGGCGATGAACAGGCTTTCCAGGTTTTCAGTGTGGAAGCTGACGGCGATCAGCCGCTGCCCCTCCGGCCGCATCATGGTCAGCCAGGCGCTGATCAGCGGCTGGGAGACGAGGTCCGCCAACACCCAAAGCGCGACTCTGGAACCCACTTTGGACAACAGCGCGGCGGAGCGCTCCGTGAAATATTCCGCTTGAGCATAAAGCTTGAACAGGCGGCGCAGGGCGTTCAGGCCTTGGGCCAGGATCAGCAGGGAGACGCAGGAAAGGACCGCGCCGCCGGCGCGTTGCCACAGCGGCAGGTTCGGGAGATCAAATTCGCTTGAGCCGTAAAACCCTCTGACGGTGTCCACGGAGATGGTCAAGCCGGCGTCGATAATGGACTTGGGAAAGAGCCAGAACAGGATGTTGAGCAGCAGCATGGCGCCTATGCCCAAGACGGTGATGTAGGCCATGGCGGCGCAATAGCGGCTCAATCGTGTGGAGTTCATGGGAGATCCTTAGCGGTTGGTTGGAAAGGCGATGAGAAATGGCGTTGGCGAAGTATCGCTAAACAATTATTTGTTATTGTAAAACGATAATTTTTTACTGTGCAAGTTTGATTTTCTCTGCGTTGCGGCTAGCACACACCTTGGGCATGTCGCTGCGTGGGGGCTTCGTGAGCCGTCGGCCCTGGCTGGGCGCGGCTTTTAGACGGATTGGAGACGCGTTGCGCAATGACTACATGATCAACAACAATTTATTATCGTTTAACAGTAATTAATTTATGTAATACAGTCATCAACTTTCACGTGAAGGCGGGATTACCTTCGCGTGCTCTCCGCGATGCCCGGCGTGTTTGCGCGCCGGATGAACGAAAGAGGTTTGATGATGAGCGATGCAAATCAAACAAGCGGCAGGCTGGCGCCTCAGCCTGGACCGGCGGCCGAATGTCCGGCGCCGGCGCATGCTTAAGACTCTGGGTTACAGCCGGCGCGCGCGCTTGCTGTGCGTTTTGCTGGCATGGGGATTGGCGGCGTGCAGGGGAGACGGCGCTGGATTGAGAACGGCGATGTCGAGGCCGTTTCACGCCTTGACCGCGCTGGTCGGTTCAGCGGTCTATGCGCGTGGTCATCAGGATGGCGGTGCTGGTGCGCTCCACGCCGTCCAGCGCGCCGATGCGGTCTATCAAGCCGTCCAGCTCGGCCACGCCGGCGGCTTCCACACCGGCGATGAAATCGTGGACGCCGCTGACCGAATGCAAGGTGCGGACCTGGGGCAGCCGGCGCAAGGCGCTTTCTATCGACGGGCTCAACCGCGGCGCGGCGCTGATCATCACCAGCGCGCGTACTTGGGCGGCGTCGTGGGCGGCGCTGGTGCGCACGCTGTAGCCCAAAATCACGCCGCCGCGTTCCAGCCGTTCTATGCGGCTTTGCACCGTGGTGCGGGACAGGCCCAGCCGGCGCGCCAGTTCCGCTGTGGGGGCGCGGGCGTTTTCGCGCAGCAGCGCGAGCAATTGCTGATCGGTGGCGTCCATGGCGGCTCTCTGCGTGGGTGGCGGTGTGGCGCTGTGCCGGACTTTTCGTCAATACGATCAATAATATCCGACAGTTCGTCGCTCTGCGCACTGCAATTTGCCGAACTTGACCCGAGAATGAGGCTTCCCCTGAGACAAGGAGCGAAGCGATGCGGGATGCGATCATCGTGGGCGGCGGCCACAACGGCCTGGTGTGCGCCCACTACCTGGCGCGGGCCGGGCTGAAGGTGACGGTGCTGGAACGGCGCGGCGTGGTGGGCGGCGCGGCGGTGACCGAGGAGTTCCACCCCGGCTTCCGCAACTCGGTGGCCGCCTATACCGTGTCGCTGCTCAACCCCAAGGTGAGCCGCGACATGGAGCTGGCGCGTCACGGCCTGAAAGTGGTGGAGCGGCCCTTGTCCAACTTTCTGCCGCTGGACGACGGCGGCTATCTGAAAGTGGGGCCGGGCCGCACCGCCGCCGAAGTGGCGCGCTTCTCGCGCCGCGACGCCGACAGGCTGGACGATTACGCGCGGCACCTGGACGCCGCCGCCGAACTGCTGCGCGAGCTGGTGTTGCAAACGCCGCCCAACGCGGTGGCGGGCGGCTGGCTGAACGCCTTGCCGGAGCTGCTCAAGGCCGGCCGACTGGGGCGGAGGCTGGGCAAGCTGGAACTGGCGCAGCAACGCGAGTTGCTGGACCTGTTCACCAAGTCCGCCGGCGATTATCTGGACGGCTGGTTCGACAGCGATCCAATCAAGGCGGTTTACGGCTTCGACAGCGTGGTGGGCAACTACGCCAGCCCGTACGCGCCGGGCTCGGCCTATGTCTTGCTGCACCATGTGTTCGGCGAGGTCAACGGCCGCAAGGGCGCCTGGGGCCACGCGCTGGGCGGCATGGGCGCCATCACCCAGGCCATGGCGCGCTCGGCGCGCGAGCGCGGCGCGGAGATCCTCACCGACAGCGCGGTGGGCGAGGTGTTGCTGGAGAAGGGCAGGGCGGTGGGCGTGGTGACGGAGCGCGGCGAGCGGCTGGATGCGCGGGTGGTGGTGTCCAATCTCAATCCGCGGCTGCTTTACACCCAGTTGCTGGACCCGGCGGCGCTGCCGGCGGACTTTCTGCGCCGGATGCAAAGCTGGCGCTGCGGCTCCGGCACTTTCCGCATGAACGTGGCCCTATCCGAGCTACCGGATTTCAGCTGCCTGCCGGGCAAGACGCAGGCGGAACATCACGGCAGCGGCATCATTATCGCGCCCAGCCTGGCTTATATGGAGCGCGCTTATCACGACGCGCGCGAGCGCGGCTGGTCCGGCCGGCCCATAGTGGAAGTGCTGATTCCGTCGACGCTGGACCCGTCGCTGGCGCCGCCGGGCCAGCATGTGGCCAGCCTGTTTTGCCAGCACGTGGCGCCGCAATTGCCGGACGGCGCCAGCTGGGACGATCACCGCGAGGAAGTGGCGGACCTGATGATAGACACCGTCAACCGCTACGCGCCCAACTTCAAGGCCGCGGTGCTGGGGCGGCAGATCATGAGCCCGCTGGACCTGGAGCGCACCTTCGGCCTGGTGGGCGGCGACATCTTCCACGGCGCTCTGGGCTTGGATCAGCTGTTCTCGGCACGGCCGATGCTGGGCCACGCCGATTACCGCGGCCCCATTCCCGGCCTGTACACCTGCGGCGCCGGCGCACACCCCGGCGGCGGCGTCACCGGCGCGCCGGGCCACAACGCAGCGCGCGAGGTGCTGCGCGACCTGGGGCGCCGCATGGTTTGAGCCGCCCGTGCAAGATCTTGCGGGAACGGCCCCGCGCGCCAGGCGAAAAAAGCCCGCGTCGGGGCCGACGGGCGAAAAGGGCAATCAAGAGGGAATCAGTAGGCGGTAATCCACGGTCAGGCCGACGGTGCGCGGCAAACGGCCTTGCTGCACGATCACGCTGTCCGGGTCGCCGCCTTCATGCGGCAGGTTGCCCCTGACGACGGCGGCGGGAATCGATTTGGTAAGCATGACGATGAGGGCCAGCGCGGCCAGGCAGCACAGCAGCAGGGTCAGGCGACGGCCGGCCGCAGAGGGCGCGGGCTGGACCGGGGCGAGGCTGATTGACATGATCAAATGCAAATGATTCCTAATACAGACTGCTGATGTTACCATGCGGCATCCATAACGGCACACCCTCTTGCCGGCCGCGCCAGCGCATGCTGCGCGGCCTCCACCCCTGTCGAGATCAAAAAAACCTGTCATGAAAAAGTCGCCCATCTTCGTCGATTTCAGCCTGCTCAGGCTCAACCCGCATTTCCGCTCCATCTTCATCGCCCGCATGATCTCGGTGTTCGCCTTCGGCATCCTGATGGTGGCGGTGCCGGTGCAAATCCATCAACTCACCGGCTCCACTCTGCAAGTGGGCGCGGCGATGGCGCTGGACGGCGTCGGCATGTTCGCCGGCCTGATGTGCGGCGGCGTGCTGGCGGACCGCATGGACCGCCGCCGGCTGATTCTGCTGGGCCGCTCGCTGTGCGGCCTGGGCTTCCTGGCGCTGGCGCTCAACGGCTTCATGACCCATCCCTCGGTGCTGGCGCTCTACGTGGTGTCGGCCTGGGACGGTTTTTTCAGCGGCATCGGCATCACCTCGCTGATGGCGTCCATCCCGGTGCTGGTTGGCCGTGAAAACCTGCCGGCCGCCGGTGCGCTGAGCATGTTGACCATGCGCATCGGCGGCGTGCTGTCGCCCTTGCTGGGCGGCCTGATCATCGCCGCCGTCGGGGTCAACTGGAACTACCTGCTGGCCGGCGTCGGCACCCTGGCCACCCTGATCCCGCTGACGCGTTTGCCGTCCTTGAAACCGCAGGGCGGGGAGCCGGCGCATCCGCTGCGTTCCTTGCTGGAGGGCTTCGAATTCCTGTGGCAGAACAAGGTGGTGGGCGCGGTGGTGGCGGTGGGCACGCTGCAGACCCTGCTCAGCGCGGTGCGGGTGCTGTATCCCTCGCTGGCGGAGGACGGCTACGGCGGCGGCGCTTTCGAGGTGGGGCTGATGTATTCGGCGGTGCCGCTGGGCGCGATGATAGGCGCGTTCACCAGCGGTTGGGTGGGCGGTTTGAGCCGCCCCGGCGCGGTGATGTTGAGTTGCGTGCTGGCCTCGTCCCTGAGCATCGCGTCCTTGGGCCTGGTCCATCACCTGGCTTACGGCCTGTTGGCCTTGGCCTTGTTGGGTTATTTCGGTTCCATCGCGTCCTTGTTGCAGTTCACCCTGGTGCAGGGCAATACGCCGGACCATTTGTTGGGCCGGGTGAACAGCCTGTGGAACGCGCAGGACGTGGTGGGCGACGGCCTGGGCGCCCTGGGCCTGGGCGCGTTGGCACGGGCCTTGGCGCCGTTGACGGCGGTGGCTTGGTTCGGCGCTGCGGCCGCTGCGGCCAGTCTGGCGATGTGCGGAGCTTTTGGATCTTTGCGGCGTTTGGCCGGCGGCGCGGCCGCCGAGGCGGAGGCGGCCGGGGAGCCGGCGAGGCAGGGGGCGGGGTCCTAGCGCCAAGGGTTTGTTGGAACGGATGTTGTTGCAGGGCGGAAACCTCGGTTGGGGTTTTCGCCTTTTTGCATTTGTTGTGGGGGGAGGTTTAGGTGTCGCATTCTGCCCCGGATAGGAAGTGTTGTCTGGTGTGAGGGAATTTGAATCCGCTGCGCGGATGATGTTTTTGGTGCCGCTTTCCGCGCTGACCGAGCGAGGCAAGCGTAGCGTCGCGAGGGAATAAGACGGGGAGGGGGCGGGCCGCCGCCCCCTTCCATCCCCCTCGTCCCCCAGGACGCGAAACCCGGAGCGCGCCCCGAGGGGACACTTGGGTGCTATACGAGGTGGTTTGCTCTCTCTAAAAAAGATCAATGACTTGGCTGAGTGGGTCCCTTTTGGGGATAACTATCCAATTCCCCCCAATCTGTGGATATCTCCAAAGAGCCAAGAAGAAACCACGTTTGCGACGCGCCCCTAGTCCCTTCAAGCCTGCCGTCGGGTGGCAGGCCCGAGGTCTTAAGCGGCTGCCTGTTTGAGCAGCGCGACGTTAGCGCGCCATCACTGAGCGAATCAAAGATTCGCACGTAGAGAGCTCAGCCGCGCCTCGGGCCTGGCGGGAACCGGCGGGAAGCCGTAGGCCAGGCTTGCAGGGCGGCCTTTGGGGTAAAGGGGAATTTGGCCGAGCAAATTCCCCTTTCCGTTCGCCGGGCGGAACCGGCCCTAAATCATCATCCGCGCAGCGGATACAAAACCCACACACCAAGCAACACCAACCACCCCACCTTGACCCCAACCGCCCCCTCGGCAACAATCCCCCCGTTGCCGCCCACATGCGGCACACGGGATTGGCGTCCCGTTCGTGTGTACCACCAGCCTACGCAGCATACTGCGCGGGCTGTTTCACCATGGCAGTGTCGTTTGGCAGGCGCGTGGTGGGAGAGTGCCATGCACTCACCGGTCTGGTACACACCCGGTACGCCAATCCTGCCACGCGCCTGCCCAATACCTCAGCCTTACCCGGCAGGTGGTTTATCTTGTGTCACAGCAGGAGAAACACCATGCATCACGCTCAAAACTTCCCCCGTCGTCGCCGCTACAAACTGCACTCGCTGGAACAGCAGGAAGCCTTGCTCCCCTTCGTCCGCCTCTGCCCCGGCCGCACCTATCGGCATTACTGGCAAATGCCCACGCCCCGTAAGGATTATCCCGCGGACAGCGCCTACGGCCGCGAATGCGCGGCGCATTTGCTGCAATGGCTGAAGGACAACCGAGAATACGTCGGTAAGGGCCTGCTCAGCCGCGTGGCGCGGGACATCGACTTTGACGACCGCGACGGACGCGGTCAGTGGATGGGTTTCTTCAACTATCTGGAAATCATGATGCTGTTGGGCGCGGACCGGGTCCGGGTCTACCGCCATGTCGATAGCCAACACCAACTCTATCTGGCGCTGGGACAGCGCTTCAGCCTGGAAGCGCGTTTCCGCCGCATCCGGCTGCGCAATCGCTAAGCTCCGCTGACAACGGAGCACGGCGCATACGCCAAAAAGCGGGGCAGCTTTTAGCTGCCCCGCTTGATTCCTGTCCCGCCGCGCCTCAGCCGGCGTTCCAACGCCGATGCGCGGCGGGTGTCGACCCCTGGCTTACTGGCCGTGCTTCTCCTCGCCCAGCTTGTCCAGATAGCGCAGGATGCGGCCGCTGTCCTGCTCCAGCTTCTGCATCCGGTTGACGATCTCCTGCTCGTCCAGCGGCCCTTCCTGGCCAAACACCGCCAGCGCGGCGTCGATGTGCTGGCTGGCTTGCTGCTCGGTGGCCGCCAGCTCGCTCCAGGAACGGGTCTGGCCAAAGGACTGCTGGCCTTGCAGTTGCAACCAGCCTTGCAACTCGCTGCCCTGCTCCAGCGGCTTGGCCTCCTCTATCGAGTGATAGGCGGTCTGCTTGAAGATCACGTGGCCCACCTTTTGCAGGCTGAGCTGGGATTTGTCATGCACGCGGTTCACCTGCGCCATCACTTGCTGTGATTGCTCCACCTGGGAGTTGAAGCGCAGACGGAAGGTTTCCACCGATTCCTTGACCTGGCTGGCCACATTGCCGGCGGCGCTGGCCTGGGTCTGCATATTGCCGATGCGCAGCGACAAGTTTTCAAGCACGTCCTGCACATTGTTGGCGGTGCTCTTGCTGCGCTCCGCCAGTTTGCGCACTTCGTCGGCCACCACGGCGAAGCCACGGCCGGTTTCGCCGGCGCGGGCGGCTTCGATTGCGGCGTTCAGCGCCAGCAGGTTGGTTTGGTCGGCGATGGCGGAGATGTCGGCCAGCGAGGTTTCTATACCCTGCCATTCCTGGGCCAGCGCGGTGCTGGCGGTGTCCATGCTGCTGACGCTGTCGGCGATGGTGTCCAGGTGGCCGGACAACTGTTGGGCTGTCTCCAGGCTGACGCGCGCGCCGTCCGCGGTGTCTTGGGTGATGGCGGCCACGTTGGCCATGGCCTGGCTGATGTCTTCCAGATCGCTCTGGTTGCTGGCCAGATCCTTGCGCAAGTGTGGGTTGTTGAGCGCGGCCAGCTGCGAGGAGAGGCGGTTGCGGCGGATGTAGCCGTCGTTGTCGGCCATGGTCTGGATAGCGCGGTTGACGCTGCCCAGCGAGCTGGCCAGGATGCCCGGCAGGCCTTGGCTCAGCGGGCGGCGGCTGTAGTCGCCGGCGCTGATGGCCTTGAAGCAGGTGTTGATTTCTTTGAAATAGGTTTCGATCAGGTCGAGGAAGTCGTTGAGCTGCCAGGCCAGCTTGCCCACTTCGCCCAGATTGCGGGTGCCGGTGGCGCGGTGGTGCAGTTCGCCGGAGCTGGCGTAGCCCAGTTGCTCGTGCAGGGTGTTGAGCAGGCCGAAGATGCGGCCGCTGTGGCGCCACAGCAGCAGGGATAGGGCGATGGAGGCGGCCAGCAGCAAGGCGTCCACGACGTGGCCGACGATTTCCGGGAACAGATAGCTGTCCAGCAAGGAGAAGGCGACCAGCAGGTTGAAGCCTATGATGCACCAGCCCATCTGGGTGCGCAGGAAGGGCGGCTTGTGTTGGAACTGGTTCATGCGGCGACTCCCGGCGCTTGCAGCACCTGGGCGTTGAGGGAAAGAATGAAGTCTTGGTAGCTGACGCCTTTGTCCGCCAGCACTTGCTGCAGCCAGGCCACGGAGGCGTCCGGCGCGGTGGCCTTGTTGTGGCTGGCTTCGATCTGGCGCATCTGGGCGTAGACCGGTTCGATGGCGTTGATGGCTTCCTGGCTGGGCGGGCGGCGCACGGAGTAATAGCCTTGTAGCTGGCCGCGCAGGTCGTAGTCCGGGGTGACGTTGGCCAGTACCCAGTAGTAGTCGCCGTTTTTGCTGTGGTTTTTCACCACGGCGAAGAATTCCTGGCCTTGTTGCAGGGTTTTCCACATCAGACGGTAGGCGCCGCGCGGCATGTCGGGGTGGCGAATCAGGTTGTGCGGCTTGCCCAGCAGTTCGTGCTCGGCGTAGCCGGCGATGCGCATGAACACGCGGTTGGCGTAGGTGATGTGGCCGGTGGGGTCGGTCTTGGTGATGATCAGTTCATGAGGAGCGAGCCGGATTTCCTTGCTGGCCGTGCCGGCGGCGGGGTGCGTCATGGTCTGTTTCTCTCTTATTTGTCGATTGCATAACCTCAAATGTTCATTTTCGGACACTGGCCCAGCAGGGGCAAGCGTTTATTTATTTGTACTGCCCATGCTTGACAGGAGTCTGCTTAAATTACTTCTTAATAATCCAGTTCTTACAAAAACAAAAAGGATGCCTGTGGCATCCTTTCGCGTTTTGGCCGGGACTGGCGTAACTGGCTCTCAGAGTTTGACGATCTGGCGGACCTGAGACACGCAAGCGCGGGCGTCTTCTATCAGTTTGGCGAATTCCGGGCTATTGATCTCGGCGTGGCTGAGCCAGCGCACTTTGTTGCTGATCCGGTACTGGACGCGGATGCCGGCCGGGGTCTGCTGCTGCTTGGCGTTCACTTCGTACCAGGGGGAACTCACCTTGCATTCAAAGGCGGGCTGGATGGCTTTGGCGCCCTTGAGCAGCACATCGGACTGCATGGCGCTGGCATCGCCCAGGTAGACGTCGGCCAGGTTGCCGTTGCGCTTGTAGTTGTCGAAGCTGTCCCACACGCCTTTGAAGTGGGAGTCGTAGAGAAACAGGCCGGAAATCTTCTCCAGCATGCGCGGGTCGCGCACGCTCATGCGCAGCGGGTAGACCGACGGCACCATGAAGGAGGTTTTGTCGCGCTGGACCTTGCAGCCTTCCGGTTGATTGCTCAGCCGGTTGCACAGGCTTTGGTCGGTGGCGCTGATGCCTTGATAACGGTCTTGCAGAATGGTGTCGATCAGGGCGGAGTTGGCCAGTTCGATGTCGGCGCTGACATCGGCGGCGCCGTCGGCTTGCAGCGCGTTTTCGCGCTTGATGTTCAGATCGGTGCGCGCCGGCTCCATCGGCACCTGGGTTTGGCTCACCACGCCGTCCTTGCCGATGATGAAGGCCCAGCGGTCTTGCAGGTCCGACATGATGCGGCCGGGCTGGAAGAAGGGGTTGGTGGGGTCCAGCCACCAGGTCTGGCCGGCGATGTCGGCGCGGACGATCATGTGGTTGGGCGCGCCCACGCCGGGCAGGAGCAGCGGAGGGGCGAACTTGCCGCGGTAGATCAGCGCCGGTTCGGCGGCGATGCCGGCGCGGCGCAGCATGGCGGTCAGCAGAGTGGAAAGGTCTTTGCAGTCGCCGTAGCCGTGTTTTTCGATTTCCGCCAGCGTGAACGGCACCAGGCCGCGTTCCGCCAGCCGGGTGTCGTTGAGGTAGCGGTAGTTGCGGTTGATATGCTGCATGAAGGCGGCCGTCTGCTCCGCAGCCGGCTTGCCCTGATTGGCGGCCACCACGGCGGCGGCGGCCGGCGGCAGTGGCGCGGCCAGAATTTCGTTGTAGCGGCGGGCGTGGGCGCCGAAGTGGTCTTGCGGCTGGTCCGAGGTGGCGATCACCAGTTGCGGCCATTCGCGCAGCGCGCTGTTGTTCCACTCGTTGATGTAGTTGAGGTAGCGCGGCCGGCGCAGCGACACCTTGACGCGCTTGCGGTCCGCGCTGGCGTCCACCGCGTAATCGTCCAGCATCATGCCGCGCCAGATCAGCGGGCGAGTGGACCGGAGGTCGAAGCTGAAGCTGTCTTCGCGCGCTTTTTGCGGGCCCAGGTCCAATTGGTAGCGCAACTGGCGCACCAAGGGCTGCGCCACGCTGTGGGTCTTGATGCGGTAGGACACGGTGCTGCCCACCGATAGTTCCGGGAAGGCCATCCAGGTTTGCATGTCGCGGCTGACACCGGCGTCCGGATTGGGCGCGGCACGGGTTTCAATCTGGGATTTGCCCAGTTTGATCACTTTGCCGTTGGGCTGGATCACTTCGGCCCGTTCCACTTGCATGCGGTCTTCGGCCGGGTAGGTGAAGTCGATTCGGGACAGTTGTTCGCGGCCGGAGGGGTGCAGGATGGTGAATTGCTTGCTGGTGACGCAGTCCAGGCTGTTGTCTTTGTTGTGTTGGCAGCTGACGGCGGTTTTGACCGCCAGCGGCGCTTCGCTGACCGGTTGCAGCGCGGCGGCGCTGAAGCTGCTGTAGAGGCCGGTGGCCAGCCCGAGAGTGAGTGTACGCATATTGGAATCGAAAAGTGTGATCTTGCTGTGATGATTATACGGCGCGAGGGCGGTGAAAACGCGCATCCGGCGTCCGCGCCGCCGGATGGGGTCAAGCGTTCCATGTTCGCATATTAGCGCTTGCGAATGTGTGTGCTTTTTGTGTCGCTGTCGAGCCTGCCCACGATCCCGCGAATACGAGCGGGACAAGACGGGGGATGGTCAACGGGCGTTCACGGCGAGGCCCACATCCGCAGCAGGTTATGGTAGTTCGCGGTTAGCGCCACCAGGGCTTCGTTATCGCCCAACTGCAGGCGCAAGCTGGAGATCGCCGCGTCCATGTCGAATAGCAGCCGGCGCTTGCCGTCGTCGCTGATCATGCTTTGCACCCAGAAGAACGAGGCCAGCCGCGCGCCGGCGGTGACCGGTTCCACCCGGTGCAAGCTGGTGGACGGGTAGAGCACCATGTCGCCGGCGTCCAGCTTGACGCTGTGGCTGCCATAGGTGTCCTCGATCACCAGCTCGCCGCCTTCGTATTCGTCCGGGCGGCTGAAGAAAAGGGTGCAGGACACGTCGGTGCGCACCCAGCCGCCGTCGAAAGGGTGGCGGCGCACGGCGTTGTCCACATGGTTGCCAAAATCCATGCCGGCTTGGTAGCAGTTGAACAGCGGCGGGAAGATTTTGGCCGGCAGCGCGGCGGAGAAAAACAGGCCATTGCGTTGCAAGGCGCCTTCCACCATGGCCTGCAATTGTTGGGCTTCCGGCAGCTGCTGCGGCAGTTGCAGATTGCGTTTGACTTGAGCGGACTGCTTGCCGGCGGTGATGCGGCCGTCGGCCCAGTCGGCGCGGGCCAGCAGCTCGCGGCCCAGCGCCAGTTCTTCGGCGCTCAGCACCGCGGGGATGTGCAATAACATGGTGTCTCCGTATGAGGCCAAGCCCCCGGCGAACCGGGGGCCGGAACTGGCTTGGAACGTGTTTACGATCTGCGGCGCATCGGTAGGGACATTGTGCGATGAGCGCCGGCATTCGAAATGCTTCTGCCCCATCCGGGCATTCCGCTTTCTAGGCCGGTTTCGCCTTGTCTTGCCCTTGCTTGCGAGATCGTGAACAGGTGCTTAGTACTTGAAGCTGACTGTCAGTTGCGCTTCGCGCGGAGTACCCAGCGTGGCGTGGGCCGGGTAGCCGCCGTCGAAGTAAATCTTGTTGGCCAGGTTGTTTACATTCAGCTGCACCTTGTACTTGCGGGTCTCGTAAGCCAGCATCGCGTTGGCCACGGTGTAGGCCGGCAGGTAGTTGGTGTTGGCTTCATGCGCGTAACGCTTGCCCACATGGGTCAGGCCGAAACCGCCGATCACTTCTTCCGTGAACTTGTAGGTGGTCCACAGGTTGGCGGTGACCTTGGGCGTGTAGCGCGGCATATTGCCTTCGGTGCCGGCGGCGCCCAGGGCCGGCGGCGCGGCCTTGTCGATGCGGGACTTCATCAGGGTGAGGCCGGCGAAGACGTCCCAACGCTCGGTCAGCCGCCCGGCGCCTTCCACTTCCACGCCATCGGTATGGCGTTTGCCTGACAGCAGCACGGTATTGGGGTCGTTGGCATCCGTATTTCGTTCGTTGGTCTTCTCGATGCGGAACAGCGCCGCGCGCAGGCTGGCGTCGCCGTCGAACAGATCCCACTTGGCGCCCAGTTCAATGTTGCGGTTCTTTTCCGGGTCCACTTTGGCGGTGGCCTTGTCCAGCGCGTAGGCTTCTCCCGACGGGTTGAACGAGGTGCCGTAGCTCAGATAGTAGGACTGGGCGGTGCTGGGCTGCCAGATCAGGCCGCTGCGCCAGCTCCACACATTGTCGGTGCGGCTGACGTCGTAGCTGCGGCTGGGGTCCTGATTGACGGATCCGTCGCGGTTGCCGGCGCGGATTTTGTAGTCGCCGCTGAAACGGTCGAAACGGGCGCCCACCACGGCCTTCCACTGCGGGGTCAGCTCCAGCGTGTCCATCGCGTACAGGCCGATATTGCTGGCGTCGAACTGAGTGTTGCTACTGCGGTAGCGGCTGAGGTCGACGGGCACGCCAGGATCCGGCACGCCCACGGTGGTGCTAGGCGGAGTGTTGAGCAGAGCGTAGCGGCTGGTGTCGGACTTCTCCTTGCTCAGCTCCACGCCGGTCAGCAGGGTATGGCGCACGCTGCCGGTATCGAACTTGCTGACCAAGTCGGTCTGGTTGTTCCACGACCAGTCGGTGCCGTCGCGCATCGGCTTGCTGCGGCACATGGTGGAATTGGGGTCGACTACTTGGCCGGTCACCGCATCGCCGCAAACATAGCGTCCGGTCCAGGTCCCGCCCTGGTTGGCCGGTTTGTTCAGTTGTTTTGATGGATTGCGCGGCGCGGTGGGCGACACATCGCGCCAGAAGCGGTTGAAGCGCAATTGGTTGCTCAGCACCAGGTCGTCGCTGAAGCGGTGGGTGATCTTGGCGGTGACGATGTCGGTCTGGGTTTTCTCGAAGTCGCTGTTCAGGCCGTAGAAGCGGTCGCGCGGCACGTCGATGGGCTGCTGGGTGTTGGCGTTGAACGGGATGCCGTAGTCCGGAACGTTGTCTTCCTTCTGATGGAAGTAGGACAACACCACGGTGGTGGGCTCGCCCAGGCCGAAGGCCAGCGACGGAGCGATGCCGAAGCGTTGGCTTTTCGCCGGGCCGCGGTCGCTGCCGTCGTCGGTGGCCATCAGGTTGACGCGCATTGCGGCGGTGTCGCTGAAAGCCTGGTTGATGTCGAAGGTGGAACGGGTGAAGCGATTGCTGCCGACGCCAATTTCACCCGCCACCAGGGAGCCGGCGAACGGAGTTTTGCTGGCTTGGTTGACCACGCCGCCGGTGGAGCCGCGGCCAAACAGCATGGAGCTGGCGCCTTTCAACACTTCCACTTTTTCCAGGTTGAAGGTGTCGCGGTTGTACTGGCCGATGTCGCGCATGCCGTCCAGATAGGTGTCGGTGAAGGCGGAGAAGCCGCGGATCACGACTTGGTCGCCGGTGCGGCCGCCTTCGCCGGCGGCGAAAGTGATGCCGGGCACATTGCGCAGTGCGTCCTTCAAGTTGGAAACGGCCTGGTCTTCCAGCAATTGCTTGCTGACCACCGTGACCGATTGCGGAATGTCCTTCAGCTTCTGGTTCAGCTTGCCGATGGCGCTGGACTCGGTCTTCAGGCTGCCGCGTACCGGCGTTTCGGCTTCCACGCGGACGGTTTCCAGCTTGGTGGGGGCGTCTGCGGCCAGAGCCAGACCGGGGGAGAGGGCGGCGGCGAGCATGCCGGCGCCGATTTTCGCCGGCAGCTTGCGCGCGACGATGCCGCTGCCGCGGCTTGGGGTGGGTCGATGTTCCATCAGGGTTCTCATTTCGTGTCGTCGTTATAATCGCCGGCCGGCTGAGGCCGGCTCTGCTTTGCCTTACTGCGCGCCTCTCCGGCCTTGTCCGGGCAAAGAGCGGACAAAGACCCTCCCTGGTCTGCGCGGCGGCAGTCCATGGAATAGAAGAAGAGGAATGAGGGGCCGGCGCGAAATAGCGGCTGGATAAGCGGCTGCGCGCCGGCGGGTACGGGACGCGGATCTCGCGTCTACTGTGGCTCAGGGCCGGCAGAGTCCTCACGCAAACCAATGGCGTGGGCTTGCGTGACGGCTCTGCTACGAGCGGCCGGCGGGCGCCGGCCATGCTCGCACTGCTGTCGTTACGGCGCTTCGGTGGCGAAGCCTATCTTGCTGATGCCCCCTTGCTGGGCGCTGGCCAGGGTTTTGGCCACGGTTTCATAGCGCACGCTCTTGTCCGCGAACAAGTGCAGCTCCACTTGCGGGTTGTCGCGGGCGGCGGCCGCGAAACGCGCGTCCAGCTCGCCTTCCGGCACTTTGATGTCGTTCCAGAACACCGCGCCGGCGGCGTCTATGGCCAGGCGGATTTCCTTGGGCTGGCTCTGCTGCGCGGCGGCGCTGGCCTGCGGCAGATCCAGCTTGACGGTATTGGTCAGCAACGGGGTGGTGATGATGAACACCACCAGCAGCACCAGCATCACATCCACCAGCGGGGTGGTATTGATGTCGGCCATCGGGGCGGAAGCGCCTTTGTCGAAACTACCGAACGCCATCGATCTCTCCGGACTGTGTCAGCAGCTGGGCGTGCAGATCGTGGGCGAAGTAGTCCATGTCTTGCGCCATGATGCGCTGCATGCGGGTCAGGGCGTTGTAGGCCAGCACCGCGGGAATGGCGGCGGCCAGGCCGGCGGCGGTGGCCACCAGCGCTTCGCCGATCGGGCCGGCCACCGCGGCGATGGTGACTTGGCCGGCGGCGCCGATGTTCACCAGCGCGTGGTAAATGCCCCATACCGTGCCGAACAGGCCGATGAAGGGCGCGGTGGAGCCCACCGAGGCCAGCACGGTCATGCCGGTTTCCTGCTTGCCGTTTTCCTGGGCCAGGCCTTTGCGGATGGCGCGGGTCAGGAATTCGTCCAGATCGCAGCTCTGGCCCAGCGGGCGCTCAGCCTGGCTGCGGTAGTGGCGCAGCGCGGCCAGGCCCTGACGGGTGAGGTTGGCGAACGGCGCGCGGGAATCCTGCAGCTGGGTTTCCGCCTGTTTCCAGTTGGGGGCGTCCCACAGCGCGGCCTCGGCCTGCTTGTTGGCGCGGCGGATATGCCAGGTGCTGACGCCGCGAACCAGGATCAGGTACCAGGTCAGCACAGACATCAGGACCAGGATCATGAACACCGTGACCAGCACGGCGTCCCCTTGATGGAATACAGTCATTAGATTCATGATTTTGCAGACTTCAAAGAAAATTCAACGGGAACGATAAAGGTGTAGGCGATGGCTTCATTGCCGCGCTTGGCCGGGGTGAAGGTCCACTTTTTCACCGCCGCCACCGCTGCGCGGTCCAGCCGCGGGAAGCCGCTGCTGTTGGACAGCGTCACCTCCAGCGGCTGGCCTTGGGCGGACACGTGCACCCGCAACTGCACGGTGCCGGTTTCGCCTTCCTCGATGGACAGCGCCGGATAGGCCGGCTTGGGGTTGTTCAGATAGCCGCCTCGGTACATCGGCTCGGTGATCGAAGGTTTGGCGTCGGCGGATTGGCCGCGGGAACTGCCGCCCTCTGCGGAGCTGGCTGCTGGGCTGGGCTTGCTTTCCGCCGCCGGGGCGGCCGTGGGCACGCTGATGGCCTTGGCGCTGGGCGCGGCCGGAGTGGGCGTGGCCATCACCTTGGGTTTGACTGGAGTCGGTTTCGGCGTCGGAGTGGGCTTGACCTGCGGAGTCGGCTTTTTCTCAGGCTTGGGCTGCTGCTTGGGCGCAGCCGGCGCGGCGGCCTTGCTAGGCGCGGCCAGGCTGATCATTTCCATGCTGGCGACGCGGGGCAGCGTGATTGGCGCCTGCATCGCCACTGCGCCGCCCATCAGCGCGAAGGCCAGGGCATGCAGGCCCACGGTGCTGGAGAGCGCCGAGTATTGAAGAATTCGCTGGTTCATGACGGTGATGATAATACAAACTATTCTCATTATCCAAGCTGGAAAACGCGTATACCCTCATGTCATTGATATGGGTAAATAAATGACGGGAAAAGGATTTTGCCAAGCGCCGCGCCAGCCGGCGCGCCGGAGCGTTCCGACGCTTGCAATCCATGGTTTTGCCTGCATATCTTGCAGCATTGGCCACGGCGGAGTGCCGGTGGCGACATTATTGGAATACAAAACATGCAACAGTTCGACGGAACCACCATCGTGTCCATTCGCCGCGGCAATCGCGTGGCGCTGGGCGGGGATGGCCAGGTCACTCTGGGCAATATCGTGATCAAGGCCTCGGCGCGCAAAGTGCGCAAGCTGCACGGCGGCAAGGTGCTGGCGGGCTTTGCCGGCGGCACCGCCGACGCTTTCACGCTGATTGAGCGTTTTGAAGCCAAGCTGCAGAAGCATCAGGGCAACCTGCTGGTGTCGGCGGTGGAGCTGGCCAAGGATTGGCGCACAGACCGCATGCTGCGCCGGCTGGAGGCGATGCTGATCGTCGCCGACAAGAACAGCACCCTGATCATCACCGGCAACGGCGACGTGCTGGAGCCGGAACAGGGCATCGCCGCCATCGGCTCCGGCGGCGCTTACGCCCAGTCCGCGGCGCGAGCGCTGTTTGAGAACACCGATCTGCCGGCGGAAGTGGTGGTGAAGAAATCGCTGGAGATTGCCGGCGATATCTGCATCTACACCAACCACAACCATGTGATCGAGCTGTTGGACGAAGCCGACGAGCCGGAAGGCAAAGAGTCGGAAGCCAACTGAGCCGCATTCAAGAATCAAATCGCCGGGAGCGTCGCTTCCGGCTGGAGAACGTCATGACGCAAATGACCCCGCAGGAAATCGTCCACGAGCTGGACCAACACATCATCGGCCAGAACGCGGCCAAGCGCGCGGTGGCGGTGGCTCTGCGCAATCGCTGGCGCCGTCAGCAGGTGGCCGAGCCGCTGCGCAGCGAAATCACCCCCAAGAACATCTTGATGATAGGCCCCACCGGCGTGGGCAAGACCGAGATCGCTCGCCGTCTGGCTAAACTGTCCGGCGCGCCCTTCATCAAGATAGAAGCCACCAAGTTCACCGAGGTGGGCTATGTCGGCCGCGATGTGGACACCATCATTCGCGATCTGGTGGAAGTGGCGATCAAAGAGACCCGCGACGCCGCCATCAAGCGCAACCGCCCGCGCGCGGAAGACGCGGCCGAAGACCGCATCCTGGACGTGCTGTTGCCGCGTCCGCGCCAGCAAGCCGGATTCTTCGGCGGCGAACCGGAAGCGGAAGCCAAGCCGGAAGACGGCGCCACCCGTCAGAAATTCCGCAAGATGCTGCGCGAAGGCGCGTTGGACGATAAAGAGATCGAAATCGAAATCGCCGCGCCGGCAGCGCAAATGAACGTGATGGCCCCGCCGGGAATGGAGGATTTCGCCAGCCAGCTGCAAGGCATGTTCCAGGGCCTGGGTTCCGGCAAGAAGCAGGCGGCCAAGATGAAGGTGACGGAAGCGCGCAAGCAACTGATCGACGAGGAAGCCGCCAAACTGGTCAATGACGAGGAACTGCGCGCCGAGGCGCTGAAGAACGTCGAGCAGAACGGCATTGTGTTTCTGGACGAGATCGACAAGGTCACCAGCCGCAGTGAAGGCCAGGGCGGCGCGGACGTTTCGCGCGCCGGCGTGCAGCGCGACCTGCTGCCGCTGGTGGAAGGCACCACCGTGTCCACCAAGTACGGCATGGTCAAGACCGACCACATCCTGTTCATCGCCTCGGGCGCCTTCCAGCTGTCCAAACCATCGGACCTGATCCCGGAACTGCAAGGCCGTCTGCCCATCCGCGTCGAGTTGTCCTCGCTGACCGTGGACGACTTCAAAGCCATTCTCACCAGCACCAATGCCTGTCTGACTCGTCAGTACCAGGCGCTGATGGCGACCGAGGGCGTGGAGCTGGAGTTTGTCGACAGCGGCATCCAGCGCCTGGCCGAGATCGCCTGGCAGGTCAACGAGAAAACCGAGAACATCGGCGCGCGCCGCCTCTACACGGTGATGGAAAAGCTGCTGGAAGAAGTGGCCTTCGACGCCAAGGCCGGCCGTTGCGAGATCGACGCCGCCTATGTCGACAGCAAGCTGGAGCAGGTGGCCGAGCGCGAAGATCTGGCGCGTTACGTGCTCTGATCCACTCCTTATATATAGAAACGCGAACGGCGGCCGATGGCCGCCGTTTTTGCATCCGTCTCAGCGCGTCTCACAGGCCGGCTTGGCGGCGGCTGACACGGCCGCCAAATCGCGGAACGCCTCCGGGTGATGCCGCCAATACCAATCCTTCACCTCCTCGTGGTCCAGCTCCAGGAAAGCCTTCAAGCCCGGCAACAGCAGCATGGGCAGCACGGTGGCCAAATGCAGCAACGCGAAGATCAGATAAACCCGGTCCAGCGGCAGCACATGCAGCAGCGCTCCGGCCAGCGCCGGCCCCAGCATCGAGCCTATCTTCACCAGCATCACATTGATGGCGGAAAAGCGCGCGCGGTAATTCTCCGGCACCGCCAGCGTGCGGTGAGTTTGGCCTATCAGCTGGTTCAGCGCGAACATCAGCCCCATCACCGCGAAACAGGTCAGGATCACCCAAGGGTTGTCGCTGATCGCCACTACCAGCATCAATACGCCGCAGACCACCATGCCGATAGTGCGCGCCTGGTAGCGGCTGAAGCGGCGCAGCAAGACATGAGTGAACCAGAGCGAGCCCAGCAACATGCCGGCGCTGATCGCCGCCTCGCAACCGCCCAGCCAGGCGGCGGACAAGCCCAGCGCATGCAGCTTGACCGGCAGCAGAGTCGTCACCAGCGGCATGAAGGCCACCAGGGTGACGAAGACCGCCAAGGTCCAATAGCGTTCTAGCGGAATGCGCCAGCGCGCGTACAGGCCGCTGCGGATATCCTCCAGCCAAGGCTGGCGCACGGCGTCCGCGGCGCGCGGCGGCACGCGCACATATAAGGAGGCCGCTGCGGCCACCACCAGCAGACAGGCGTAGGCCAGCAGAGTCAGGGTGGGGCTGGTCGCCGCCATCAAACCGCCGCCCAGCACCGGGCCGATCAGATTGCCCGCCGACTGCGAGCTTTTCTGCAAGGACAGCGCATCGCCCAGTCTGGCCGCCGGCACCATCTCGGCGGCGATGCTCAGCATGGACGGCAGCACGATGGACCAGGCCAGCATGGCCAGCGACTCCACCGCAATCACCCAACCGATGCGATACCAGCCCATGGCCGCCATCAGCGCCAACAGCAGGGCGCTCAACATCGCCAGCAGCATGCCGCCGCCTATCAGCCGGTTCTTGGGCAGACGGTCGCCCAAGGGCGCGGTCAGCGGCAGCGACAGCAACATCACCAGCGCTGTGATCGAGCCGAACCAAGCCATATCGCGCGCGCCGCCGGATTGCACCACCCACCAGCTGATGGCGACGTAACCGGCGCCCATCGCCAGCCCGCTCAACACATCACTCAGCATCAAGGCGTAAAACGGCGTGGGCAGTCCCTCTAATCTTTGACGCAAAGTTTGCTGCATGGACGTTTCCTGAGCGAAGGGATGCGCTCAGCTTAACAATTAATGCCTAAAGCATAAAGTCTGCTTCGAATAATTTGCCGGAAAGCGGGATTTTCAGAAAAAACCGAGAAAATCCGGCCGCTTTCGCAGCTTATCATCGGGCGACAACCAGCCGGGAAGCCTTGTTTTCTTGCTTGCCTAAAAGTTCTTGTAAAATTCTATCGGTATGATTCTTATTGAAATCATTGACTTATGTTTTGATATCTTAAAAACCCAATCTTTTTCCAAAATAGGTGTTGACGGAGCAAGGCCAGTAACGTATATTTCA